>JBBSNT010000262.1:0-6447 GCA_038260485.1 Aggregatilineales bacterium
ATAGGTCAGCCGTGCCCGTGTGTCTTGACGCAGACGCAGCACGGTTTGGCTGGCATCCAAATCTCCGGTGCGCGTATCGAAACGGAGGTTGCGCTCCAGCACGCGCGGCGCTTTGATTGTCCCACCCGCCGCCTCGATCCGCCGCGCCACCGCCGCGAGATCAGGCACATACAGCTTGACCTCAGTTTCGACGTTATCTTTCGCCATCAGCCCTGCTCCTCATTTACCGCCCCAGATCAATATCATTACTTCACCTGCCGCAGCACTTCGGGCAAGCCGTTCTTAATGGCGTTCGCCAGCCGTGCAAATTCATTCCGCGCCAAGTCCGGCGCGACAATCAGGTTGTGCCCGAACGTCCCCGCCGCCCGCTCGATCAGCCACAGATCGGTCGCGTCGTAATCCGGCAAATCCGGCTGATCGTGCATCCGGTCGAAGCCCAAATTTTTGACCGCTTTGACGAAGGTCTCATAACGCTCGCCATCGATGCGATGGGTGATCGGCTTGAGCAGCAGCGCCCGCTGATAGACCGTCTCCAGTACGACGCCTTCGGTCATCGAGCAGCGCAGCGTTGACACCGAATCGCAGGCGCGACGGTCGAACAGGTGGATCGTGATTCGGTAGACATCCTGTATATCGGGAGCGCGTGCCACCTCACTGACGGGGGGCAGTTGACAGGCATCGATCACCGCGCGCAGCAGCGGCACTTGAAAACCGAGCATCGACGACATTGCTACAACTCCAGAACCACTTTACCAAACACGTCGCCGTCTTCAAGCAGGCGATGCCCCTCGCGGATGTCACTGAGCGGCAGCATCGCACCGATCACCGGCTTGAGCTTGCCCGCAAAGACCTGCCCCATCACCGCCTGAAACGCGGACGTTGGACCCATCGAACTGCCCAAAATGCTGATCTGCTTGGAGAAGAGGTAGCGCGTGTCGATGGTCGCCTGATAGCCGCTGGTGTTGCCGACGATCAGGATGCGTCCGCCCCGCTTGACCGCCCGCAAACTATCCGGCAGCGTCGCCTGCCCAACGTTATCGACCACTACGTCCACGCCCCGTTTATCAGTCGCCCCATAGAGTGCCTTCGACCAACTCTCGACCGCGCTCCGGTCAATCGTCACGTCCGCGCCGAGCGCTTGTGCTTGCGCACACTTCTCGGCGCTGCTGCCAACGACGTAGACGGTGCAGCCTGCGAGTTTGGCGATCTGGATACTGGCGGTACTGACGCCGCCGCCCGCCCCGATGATCAGCACTGACTCGCCTGCTTGCAGTCTGCCGCGCTCGATCAGCGAGTACCACGAGGTGACATAGACCAGACCCGCCGCCGCCGATTGTGCGAAACTGACGCCATCCGCCAGCTTGATCAGGTTGCGCGCGGGCAGGTTGACGGATTCAGCGGCGACGCCCTGCGCGTGTTCGCCCATGATGGCGATGTCGAGACAGTCGGCTTCGTTCCCGGTCAGGCTCAGGCAGTCCGGATCGACCACCGACGGATTGATGCCGACCCGATCCCCGACAGCGATATTGGTCACGCCTGCACCAACCGCCTCGACCACGCCTGCGCCGTCCGCGCAGCAGACGTGCGGCATCTCCAGCTTGAGTCCCTTCCAGCCCTCGCGCACCCACAAATCCAAGCGATTGAGCGCGACCGCCTTCATGTCCACGCGCACTTCGCCCGCCTGTAACTCGCGCTGCGGCAGATCGTCGATCACCCGCAAAACCTCGCGCCCGCCGTGCTCGTAAAAGACCGCTGCTCGCATCAGCGCAGCCCCAATTCGTTGCGCGCGATCACCATCCGTTGAATCTCGCTCGTGCCCTCGTAGATGCGCGTGATCCGGGCGTCGCGGTAGTAGCGCTCAATCGGTAGTTCCTTGCTGTAACCCATGCCGCCGTGAATCTGGACGGCTTCGTCGGTCACGAACATCGCCGTTTCGCTGGCGAACAGCTTCGCCATGCTGGCTTCGGTGGTGTAGCGCGCGCCCGTCGTCTTGCTGCGCTCTTTGGCGAGGCAGGCGCTGTAGATCAGCAGTCGGCTCGCTTCGATGCGCGTCTTCATGTCGGCGATCTTCTGCTGGATCATCTGGAACTGACCAATCGCGCCGCCGAACGCCTGACGCTCGCGGGCATAAATCAGGCTCGCCGCGTAAGCGGCTTCAGCAATACCGAGCGCCTGCGAAGCAATGCCGATTCGTCCGGCATCCAGCACCGTCATAGCGATTTTGAAGCCTTCGCCCGCTGCACCGAGCACATTCTCAATCGGCGCGCGGTAATCCTCGTAAACGATCTCGCTGGTCGCGCTGGCGCGGATGCCGAGCTTCGGCTCCTTCTTGCCGCGAATGAAACCGGCTTGATCCGCCTCAATGATGAAGGCGGTTACGCCTTTGTGCCCCTTGTCGGCGTCAGTCATCGTGAACAGGATCACGAAGTCCGCCACCGGACCACTCGTGACCCAACTTTTGCGCCCGTTGATCGTGTAATGATCATCGTCCAGCACAGCGCGGCTCTGCATCGTTCCGGCGTCGCTGCCAGACATTGGCTCAGTTAAACTGTACGCGCCGATCTTCTCGCCAGATGCGACCGGCACGAGATATTTCTGCTTCTGGGCTTCGCTGCCAAATTTCAGCAGCGCATGACAGTAAAGCGAGTTGTTGACGCTGACAATCGTGCTGTGGCTGGCGTCGGCTTTGGCGACTTCGATCATCGTCAGCGCGTAAGCGAGGGTGTCCATGCCCGCGCCGCCGTATTGCTCCGGCACTTCGATGCCCATCAAGCCCATCGCGCCCATCATCTGGATCGTCCTGAGCGGAAACTCGCCGCTTTCATCGTATTCAGCGGCAATCGGAGCAATCTCTTTTTGAGCGAAGTCGCGGACGGCGTGGCGCAGCGCCTCGTGTTCTTCAGTAAGCTGCGGAATTAAAGTTTGGTCTTTTGAGTCGGACATGATCATCTCCGCAAAAAATTATTCTTTGCGCCAAATTATACCCGACCCCATCCCTACCACCTAAGATCATCCGGCAACCAGGGTATAATCACGGCAAGACACCTCAATCTGGACGCCATTCCCGCGCGTCGAGGAAAGCCGAACGCGAACATGACTACGCTTCCGATTACAACGTTGTTTCTCGACATTGGCGGCGTACTGCTGACCAACGGTTGGGATCACGCAGCGCGGAAAACCGCTGCCGACTTGTTTCAGCTCGACTACGCCGAAATCGAGGAGCGTCATCACCTGACCTTCGACACCTACGAGGAAGGCAAGCTCTCGCTCGACGAGTATCTGGCACAAGTCGTCTTCTACGAGCCGCGTCCTTTCAGCGCCGACCAGTTCAAGACCTTTATGCAATCCCAGTCGCAGCCCTTCCCGGAGATGATCGACCTGATCAAAGCCATCAAGCAACGCTACAAGCTCAAGGTGGCGTCGGTCAACAACGAGGGGCGCGAACTGATGACCTATCGCATCCAAACCTTCGCGCTGAAGTCGGTGTTTGATTTCTTCATCTCGTCCTGTTACGTCCATTTTCGCAAGCCGGACGCGGACATTTTTAGAATGGCGCTCGACGTCGCTCAAGCCGATCCCGCGCAGGTGCTTTACGTCGAGGATCGCCCGATGTTCGTGCAGGTGGCGCAGAGTCTCGGCATACGCGCCATCGTCCACCAGAATTACGCGGCGACCAAAACCATGTTCGAGGATTACGGCTTAGCGCTGCCCGATTAACCGCTTAGCAAAGGAACTCCACCCATGAAGATCAATCACATCGCCATCGTCGTCGATAACGTCAACGAGGCACTCGCCTTCTGGCAAACGGCGCTCGGCTTACCTGTCGATAAAGTCGAGCATAACGAGGGTGAAGCAGTAGACATCGCCTTTCTGCCGCTCGGTGAAGGCGAAATCGAACTAATCGCGCCGTTCACGGGTGACAGCGGCGTCGCCAAATACCTCGCCAAGCGTGGCGCGGGGATGCACCATCTGTGCCTCGAAGTCGATGACATTGACGCGACCATCGCCCAGTTGATCGCCAACGAGGTCGAACTTATCAACGACGTGCCGCGCACCCGCCCCGACGGTCGCCGTTACGCCTTCGTCCACCCAACCAGCACCGGCGGCGTCCTGCTCGAACTCTACGAGGCAAAATAGGCTTGTAGAGCAGCGCATGGCGCGCCTCTGAAGCGTAAGATTGCCCCTCGCTAAGCCGTCTCTATTCCATAATAAGACGGTTTTTTGCCTCTTGACATTGTAGTTAGGTACAAGGTGCATACTAGAGCTATGGAATTCATGACACGCGGCGAACTCGCCAAACACGGGCAGGTCAACCGGGAAACTATTCGCTACTACGAACGCAGCGGGCTGCTACCTTTGCCCGCACGCTCAGAGGCGGGTTATCGCTTGTTCGCGCCTGCCGCCGCTCAGCGCATTCGCTTCATCAAGCGGGCGCAGGCGGTCGGCTTCTCGCTTGATGAGATCAGGACGCTGCTCGACCTCAAATTCGGGCAACCCGCGACCTGCGGTGATGTGCGCGGCATGGTCGATACCAAACTCGCGGACATCGATGCCAAGATCAGCGCGCTGCAAGCAATGCGCGCCGAACTGACCGTCCTTTTTGACGAATGTCCCGGCGGCGACCGCCCCACCGAAGAATGCCCCATTTTGGACAGCTTCGCCGCTGATGCCAGCTAAGCACTAGGAGCAGCAGATGGCAACCCAACATATCGATCTCCCCGTCACCGGGATGACCTGTTCAAGCTGCGTGCGCACGGTCGAGCGCACGCTCAAGCAAACCGAGGGCGTCGCGGACGCCAGCGTCAACTTCGCCACCGAGCGCGCCACTGTCGATTTCGATCCGGCTCAGGTGGATTTGAGCGGACTGATCCAGCGGATCGACGATGCGGGCTACGGCGTCGCCCAAGCGACCATAAATCTGCCGATCACAGGCATGACCTGCGCCTCGTGCGTCCGCAACGTCGAGCGCGCGCTCAAGAAACCAGCGGGCGTGCTTTCGGTCAACGTCAACTTGGCGAACGAGAAAGCGACCGTCAGCTATCTCCCCGGCGCAGTACGCCGATCCGACCTAATCGGCGCGGTCGAGGCGGCAGGCTACGGCGTGCTCGATCTGTCGAACGTCGCCAAAGCTGACGAAGTCGATACCGAGCGCGCGGCGCGTCAAGCCGAGATCGACCGCCAGCAGCGCATGGTGCTGATCGGCGCAGCCTTCACGATCCCGCTGTTCGTCCTGAGCATGGCGCGCGACTTGGTGATGGCAAGCGGGACAATGGCGCCCGCCACTGACTGGCTGATGTGGTCGGGCTTTCCGGTCGTCTTTTTCCTGTTGGCTACGCCCGTGCAGGTGATCGTCGGGCGGCAGTACCTCGTCAGCGCGTGGAAGGCGCTCAAGAATCGCAGCGCCAACATGGATACGCTGGTCGCTCTCGGCTCGTCGGTCGCCTACATCTACAGCATCATCGTGCTGATCGGGCTGATCTTCGGCATCGCCGGACTCGGTGAACACGTCTACTTCGAGACGTCGGCGGTGATCCTCACGCTGATCACGCTCGGCAAGCTGCTCGAAGCGCGGGCGAAAGGACGCACCAGCGACGCCATCAAGCAGTTGATGGGATTGTCTCCGCGCAGCGCCCTGCTGCTCCGCGATGGCGAAGAAGTCGAGACACCAATTGACGAAGTGGTCTGTGGCGATACGCTGGTCGTGCGTCCCGGCGCGCGCGTGCCCGTCGATGGCATGGTCGTCGAGGGTCGCTCGTCGGTCGATGAGTCGATGCTCACGGGCGAGAGCCTGCCCGTCAACAAGAGCATAGGCGACGCCGTGATTGGCGCGACCGTCAACACGAGTGGGCGTCTGATCATCGAGGCGACTCGCGTTGGCGCGCAAACCGCGCTCGCCCAGATCATCCGCCTCGTTGAGCAGGCGCAGGGATCGAAAGCTCCGATCCAGCGGATCGCCGATCAGGTGTCGGCGGTGTTCGTTCCGGCGGTGCTGATCTTGGCGCTGCTGACCTTTCTCGGCTGGCTCGTCCTCGGTCAAGCAACTTTCACGACAGCGATGGTTCACGCGGTCGCCGTGCTGGTGATCGCCTGTCCGTGCGCGCTTGGCTTAGCGACGCCGACCGCCATCATGGTCGGCACGGGGCGCGGCGCGGAGATGGGCATCCTGTTCAAGAACAGCGCAGCACTCGAAAGCGCACAGCGCTTGCAGGTGATCGCGCTCGACAAGACTGGCACGATCACGCGCGGCGAACCCACCGTCACCGACGTCATTTCGCTGGGGGATACGACGACTGACGATCTGCTGCGGCTCGCTGCCAGCGTCGAGCGCGCCAGCGAACACCCGCTTGGTCAGGCAGTGGTGGCGGCGGCGAAAGCAAAGAGTCTGGCACTGAGCCAACCAGAGGGCTTCGAGTCCGAGTCGGGGCGCGGCGTAAGCGGCGTGGTGGA
>JBBSNT010000263.1:0-6440 GCA_038260485.1 Aggregatilineales bacterium
CCGGTTCCATCTCGAACCCGGTCGTTAAGCCCACTAGCGCTGATGGTACTGCCCGGGTGACTGGGTGGGAGAGTAAGCCGTTGCCAACATACTCTTCCTGTCTTTTTTTGCTCCCCCCCTCCTCCCCCTGCTTCGCAATTTAAAAGCGACCGTCGTTTACCGGTCGCTTTTTTGCTGCCTACTCCCCTGCTCCCTCAATGAAGTTATCGTGCAACTCCTCGAACGCCTTCTCAAAGTCGCGCATCCCGAACCGCAGCCGCAGCGCGGGCTTGATGATCAACGTGCGGTCGTCGAGGACGTTGTACGCCGCCAAACGCTGTACCTCTTTCTCGTTCAGCCCTGCTGTATCCTCCGGGCGCCAGCCCTTCGAAGAAGCGTTCGTAGGCGCGCTCTCCCGCCGCGAGGCGCTCGTGGAGCAAATCGAGCAGTTCGCGCATCCGCATAATCCCCTGCCGGGCTTTTTCAACATCTTCCGATGAATGAATAGTCATCATTACTCCTTTCCTACAGCAGACTCGGTGAGCGGCGTTGATCGATGCAGCGATAGACGGCTGAAAACGCGCAAATTGACAATCGCAATGCCGCAGAAGATCAACAGCGCGCCAGCTAAAATCCGCCAGTCGATCATCTCATGCAGCACAATCGCGCCCAGCGTCAAACCGACGCCGGGAACGACGTAAGTCACCATGCTTGAACGTGCTGCACCCAGTTCGCGCACAATCCAGTAGTAGATGATGTAGGCGATGAACGTGTTCAGGAAACCGAGTAGCACGACCGCGCCAAGCACGTCCGACGAAACGGTGTCGAGCGGCGTTGCCGCGACGCCGCCAAACAGCGGCGCGATCACCATGCAAATGCCCGACGTGATCGCCGCGAAGGTCATCGCGCCGGTGGACACCATGATCGGTTCGTAGCGATTCTGAATCTGCTTGCGACTGTAGATCGTGAAAATGGCGTAGAACAGCGACGCGACCACGATTGCCAGCGAACCCGCGAGCTGCGGCAGGTTGATCTCGCCGTCGGTCATGCTGCGGCTCGCCAGCACGATTACACCGAAGAAGCCGACGCTCAAGCCGACGATTTTCTGGGTCGTGATACGCTCATCCGCAAAAAAGAAATGGGCAAGCACGAGCGTGAACAACGATGCTGTCGATTGCAACATCGCCGCCAGCCCGCTGGTGATGTTCGTTTCGCCCCATGTAATCAGCGAAAACGGAATCGTCGTGTTACCAATGCCGATAATGATCAGCGGCACGAGTGCCCGCCAGTTGAACGGCAGATGCTTGCCACGCAGCAGCAGCAAAATGTTCAGTCCGACGGCAGCAATAGCCGTGCGAATGAAGACGACCTGAAACGGACTCAACTGCTCGACGCCGACGCGAATCAGCAAAAAGGACGATCCCCAAATCAGCCCAAGCGCCCAGAACCCTGCCCATTTACGCAATCACCTGCTCCTAACGCTAAAGGGCGACGGCACAATCGCTTGATTGCACGCAATCGAAGATTGCACCGTCGCCCTTTGAGAAGATACGTTGTACAGCGTAAGCGAGCTAAGACCCGCTGTCAACCCTAATGGACTCCAACAATCAGCCGACTGCCACAATGAACAGGGCAAGCACGGCTATCACGCCGAAAAGCAAACACGAAAATGCTCCTAAGCTGTCGCGCCAACAATTGGGCTTATATGCGCGTGTCGAGCCAATCGACAATATCCGTCAGCACAATTTCTTTATGGACTTCATTGAGAATTTCGTGACGCATTCCGGCATAGCGCTTGAGCGTTTTGTCCAGCGACGAAACGCGCTCGTAAGCGAGTTGGCTGCCCGCAGGATTGACGAGTTTATCGTCCACACCGTGCATAATCAGCATCGGTAGGTGAAGATTGCCAAGCTGTTCGCGCACGCGGCGCGCCGTGTCGTTCATTTCGATGCCAAGCCGGACGCGCATCGGGTCTTTGTTAGTCAGTGGATCTTTCGCCCAATCAACATCAACCTGCGCATCGCTGGAGAGGATACCCGTCTCACCCGTTTGGAGCAGCTTCATCTTAGGTGCGACTCGGTTGAGCATCTTGCCGACCAACACAAGCAATGGGGAGACATTCGCGTCGGGGATCACCGGCACGCCGGAGAGGATCAAGGCGTCGATCTGATCCTGATAGCGCAGCGTAAAGGCAAGGCTGATCAGCGCGCCCATACTGTGACCAAACACGATCATCTTTTTATTCGGGTTCGCTGCCTTGATCCCGTCGAAGTAAATCTTCAAATCCTCGACAAACTGATCGAAGCTATCGCAGTAGGCGCGCAATCCCTCACTCTTGCCATGTCCGCGATGATCGAGCGTATAGACGGCGTACCTTTCATCAACGAGCCGCGCGATCACGTGGGCATAGCGTCCAGAGTGTTCGCCGTAGCCGTGTACCAGCAGGATAATCGCGCGCGGATCCCCCGCTGGCAGCGCTTGCTCGGTATAGATCGTCAAATTATCGCTGGTTTGGAAGCTGCCGGTTGTCATAAAGTTCCTTTTGAAAAAATATGCTGAGCGAACTGCTCAGCAGTGATGTATCTATCTTTTATTTAGATGCGTGACTCAGCAAGCAGCACTTCATTTAGATCGACAGCGGCGGATCGAGACGTAGCCACGTTCGCCCGATGCGAAACAGCGTACCCGGTCGCAGGCTCGTGCGCCCGCGCAGCGGCTCTTTCTCGCGCTCAAGAAACGTCCCGTTGCGGCTGCGCATATCTTCCAGCCAGAAGGAGAGCAGGTAGGGTTCGGTCACGGAGTCGCTGGCGGTGACGGGTGAGGCGAGACAACCAACTCGCGCGTGCAGCCGCGACACCTGATTATCAAACGGCAGGTGAATGTCGCAGCCTTCGCGCCGCCCGATGTTGATAATGAACTCGTCGCCGATTTCCGGCTGCTCGAAGCGCAGAGTCTTGCCGTCGTAAGGACCGCTCATATAGGTAATCGAAAGTTCTCTATCCATAGCGGCTGGTTACTCCTCAGGATTCAACCGGTCGCGTGCCTGTTGAAGCTTGCGCCGGGTTGGGTCATGGGTTGGGTCAAGCGCGAGCGCCCGCTCAAAGACTTCGACCGCGCGCTCATACATCTCTATCATCATCCACGCTTCACCATAATTATGCCAGAACCAGACGTCATCAGCGTTGAGCTTAACCGCCTGTTCATAGTTGTCGAGGGCATCGCTCCAGCGGTTGAGCGCTACATATGCCAACCCACGTCCGTTCCACGCCCACGCATAAGCGGGGTCAAGCTGAAGCGCACGGTCGTAACTCTCGACAGCCTGTTCATACTGGTTGAGCCGCCGCAGCACCTGACCGCGCCGCGCCCACGCCGTCGGGTTGTTCGGAATAGCACGGATAGCACGGTCAATTACGTCGAGCGCATCGGTCTTGCGCACCATGTCGAGCAGCAAATCGACCATATTGGTGTAGTACCAGATCACTCCGCCATCCTCTTGGAGCGCGCGTTCGTAACTGGCATAGGCTTCTTCGCGGCGTCCGAGCGCTTCAAGCGCTAAGCCACGTCCATTCCACGCCCACGCATAACGCGGGTTAAGCGCCAGCGCCTTATCGTAAGCGCCGAGCGCATCATCGTGATGATCGGTGCGGCGGTAGGCTTGACCGAGCTTCGCCCAACTTTCGGCGTGGTTCGGGTTAAGCTTAACCGCACGCTCCAACACCTCAGTCGCGGCGCGGAAGTGACCGAGCGCGACCAGCGCATCACCTTGATTGTACCAGTACCACACGTCCTCAGGATCGATCTCCATCGCGCGGCGGAAGCAGTCGAGCGCTTCGTCGTAACGCCCGAAGGCGGAGAGCGTCAGCCCGCGCCCGTTCCACGCCCATGCGTAACGTGGATCGAGTTCGACCGCCCGCGTATAAGCGCGCAGCGCGTCCGCACCCCGGTCAAGACGGCGCAAGACCTGCCCCATCTTCGCCCACGTGCGCGTATTGCGATTATCCAGCTTGAGTGACCGTTCGAGCAGTTCGAGCGCCTGCGCGTGATCGTTGAGCGTAATCAGGATGTCCGCCTGCCCGAAAATGTAAGAGGCTTCTTCGGGCGCAGCATCGCTCGCGCGGCGGTAGGCTTGCAGCGCCGCATCATACTGTTCAAGCGCTTCGAGCGTGATGCCCTGCTCATTCCACGCCCATGCGTAACCCGGCTCGATCTGGGTGGCGCGTTCGTAGGCGCTCAGCGCCTCCTCGTAGCGTTTCAACTGACGCAGCACATTGCCCAAGCGCGCCCAGCTACGCGCGTGATTCGGCGTCGAGTCAATCGCCTTTTGCAGCGCGGGTAGCGCCTCATCGTGACGCCCAAGCAGCGCTAACACGTTGCCGAGGTTGTACCAATGCCACACGTCCGCTCCGGCAACATCTGCCGCCTTCTGGTAACAGGCGAGCGCTTCTTCGTAGCGCTCTAACTGCTCCAGCACGATCCCCTTGCCGTTGATCGCCCATGCGTAGTTCGGTTGGCGCTCAACCGCGTGATCGTAAGCATCGAGCGCTTCCTCATAGCGATGCAGATAGCGCAGTACCTGACCGAGTTTCGCCCAGCTAAAGGCGTGCGCCGGATCAGCGAGGACGGCTTGCTCTGCGGGTTGCAAAGCATCCTCATATTGGCGTAGTTCGACCAGCATTTCGGTGACGTTGTACCAGTGCCAGACCTCGCCGGGTTGGTAGCGCGCTGCCCGCTTGAACGAGAGCAGCGCTTCTTTGAAGTTGCCGGTCGTCTTGAGCACCAATCCATAACCATTATGCGCCCACGAATATTCCGGGTCGAGCCGAATCGCCTGTTCGTAGGCGTGAATCGCTTGGGCGGTGTCGCCCTGTACGCGATAGATTTGCCCCAGTTTCGCCCAGCTATTCGGGTGCGCCGGATCAACTTCAAGCGCTCGCTTCAGCGTCGTGATCGCCTCGGCTTCATGACCCAGTGTGTGCAGGGCGTCGGCTTGGTTATACCAGTTCCAGACGTCGTTCGGGTCAAGCTCGGCGGCGGTTCGGTAGCATTCGAGCGCTTGCTCGATTTTCCCGATCCGTTCCAGCACCATGCCTCGCCCCTTCCACGCCCAAGCATAGCGCGGTTGAATGCGCAGGGCTTCGTCGTAGCATTGACGCGCCTCGTCGTATGCTTCGAGCAAGCGCAGCGTGCGCCCTTTTCGCGCCCACGCCCACGCATGGTCAGGTTGAAGCCGAATCGCACGGTCATAGGCTTCAATCGCTTCGCTCATGCGACCGAGTTCGGTCAGCGAATAGCCCTTGTCCATCAGTTCACGCGCTTCGAGCGCGGGTCCGGTGATTTCAAGGATCGGCGGCGTACCAGTCACATCCTCGTAGATCACCGCCAGCGCGTCGGCGATCTCGCCCCACGAGGCAGGACGCTCGTCTGGCTTCTTCGCTAGGCAGCGCATAACGAGGTCGCGCAGAGGTGGCGGGATAGCGGCGTCGTCGGTAAGCGTGAAGGTCGGCGGCACGTTGAGATGAGCGTTGACCCACGCCTCGAATTTGCGAACTTGAAAGACATGATGACCCGTCAGCATTTCGTAGAGCAGGCAGCCAAAGGCGTAAATATCCGAGCGCACATCCACGTCAGCGGAACGACACTGCTCCGGTGACATATAGGGCGCTGTGCCGAGAATCGCGCCGACACGGGTCAGCCGCTCACTAGGGTCGGTCTCGATCTCGACGTCGATCAGCGTTTCCTGCACGTCGAGCGAACGCACCAGCCCGAAATCGGTCACTTTGGCGATGCCGTCATGGGTGACGAGAATGTTGGCGGGCTTAAGGTCACGATGCACCAGACCGGGGACGCGGCGGGTCGCGTGCTGCATCCCCAAGCTGATATGCAGCCCGAACTCGATGGCGAGCGGCAGCGTCATGCGCTTGTGCTCGATCCAACTCCGCAGGTCGGGTTCTAAACCTTCAGGGCCGCTGATGTGTTCGAGAATGATGTACGGGCGTCCGCCGATGTTCTGCACCAGCCGCGCCTGTACGATATAGCGATGCTTTTCGAGCCGAATCCACGTCACCGCCTCTTGAACGAAGCGAGCGACGGCGCGTTCATTGTTGAGAAAGCGGCTTTGAAAGCTTTTGAGCGCGACTGGTTCGCGCTGCTCGTGGTCGTAGCACAGGTAGACGACACCCATGCCACCGCGCCGCACATCCGCGATCTCGTAGCGCCCTTCAATACGGTCGCCTATCTTAAACTCATCGTCCGCGCTGCGCGCGTGATCCGGCAGCAGAGTTGCGACCGAAGCCGCCGACTCGTGGATCGATTCATAGGTAGGGGCTTCGCGCTCGGTCACCAGCGGATGATGCTCCAAGCGCGTTTCGCTCAGGAATTCCTGTTCGTCGCTGGGCGGTGTTTGCTCGATACCGCCCAGTTCGGTCACCACCGTCTCGCTTTGGAAAATACTATCGCTGTAG
>JBBSNT010000264.1:0-6427 GCA_038260485.1 Aggregatilineales bacterium
CTCACCATCTTGCTTTTGCACTTATTAACCTTCGTCATCTGTTTGCTGCAAAAGGTTGAATCAGTTCTTCGTTAGCCCTTCCCCTCCCTGAATTCAGGGAGGGGCGAGGACAAAAGCCGTTGGCTTGCTTCGTTCACAGGTGAAGCGAGCTATTTTTGCGACGGAGCAGGTTGAAACCCCATATTTAACCCCGACGGGCTTCCGTATGCTATCATTTTCACAAACGAGTTTTCGAAAACGAAGCGGAAGTGATGAAGTCTGATGCGATGGAAGTTTCTCGTTGATTTAATGCTGCTTTGCCTGTGCAGCGGTGTGATTTTTGCTCAAGATAACGGGGCGCATGATTTGCTGATTTATGGCGTGTGGGTGCGCCCGACCGCGCCCGCGCTTGAGGACGGTGCGACGGCTGAAGCGATGATCCCCGGTACGGTGTCCGGCGCTTACCTGACGATCCAGAACACGAGCGATCAGGATTACGCGCTGGTCGGCGTGAGCGACGACCTCGCGGAGATGTCGCAACTGCACGCGATGTCGATGGCGGGCGGTGTGATGAAGATGCAGATGATCGACCATCTCGATATTCCAGCGGGAGGGACTGTGACGCTCGACCCGATGCATTATCACGTGATGCTTGAGGACGTAACGCGCGACCTGTATCCTGACAGTGCGGTTGCGCTGGTGCTGACGTTTGCCAACGCAAGCGGCGTGACGTTCGACGTGCCGGTGGGCGCGTTTGTGACGGACTTTCCGGTGGACGAGACGAGCCTGATCGTCGCGAACGCGCAGATGGTGAACAACGCGGCGGGCGGGTTGGACATGCGGTTGGTGATCGACAATCGCGGTGAGCAGGATGACGCGCTGGTGGGTTTTAGCATGAAGGGCGAGACAGACTTGGTCGGGAGCACGCCGATTGCGCTGTCCGCAGGAACGCAGACGGCGATCACGCTGGATGTGGCGATGCTAGGGGATATGATGCTGGCTGACGGCGCGATCCCCTTGATACTGACGTTCGAATCGGGCGAGACGCAGAGGGTGGGGGTGGTGATGGTCGATGACGGCGCGATGGCAAACATGACGGCTGAGGCGGCAGCAACTTCAGTGGCGGGATCATGAGCGAACAAAATAATGAACCCAACAACGAACCCGAGCGCGTTCAAATTCAGGGCGCGAGCAATTCGATCCGTAACCTGTTCATCGGTTTGATCGTGTGCGGCGTGCTGCTGATCGCTATTTTTGGCGTGATGACCGTGCGGAACGCGCCACCCGCCGTGACGCCGACAACGACTTTCGCGCCGGATGTGCCGGGGGTTACGCCGGTCGAGCCGCCGAAGGCGCTGACCGATTTCACGCTGCCGAGCGACACGGGTGATCCGCTGAGTTTGAGCGCGCTAGAGGGCAAGTACACGATGCTGTTCTTCGGCTATACCCACTGCCCGGATTACTGCCCGCTGACGCTGGCGGAGTGGAAGGGGATCAAGACGGAGTTGGGCGACGACGCGGCGACTGTCAATTTCGTGTTCATTAGCGTGGATGGTCAGCGCGACACGCCGGAGGTGATGCAGCGCTACCTGAGCCGCTTCGACGAGTCGTTCATCGGGTTGTCGGGCGACGAAGCGACGCTGACGGAGATCGGTCCTGATTACGGGCTGTACTATTCGCTGAATACGGATGAAGGCGAGAATTATTCGGTTGATCACACGACGGTGACGTATCTGATCGATCCGCAAGGACGGATGATTGATCTGTTTTCGTTCGATGCCGAGCCGGACGTGATCGTGAAGACGATTCAGAAGGCGATGGCGGGCGGGGCGTAGAGCGAAGGGCGACCTTACCCCGGCTAACCTTCGGTTAGCTTTCCCCTCTCCATTGCATGGAGAGGGGGATTCGCGTGGGGTGTTAGGCAATCAAGCTCGCTGAAGCGGGCTACCATGACTTGCCTGATACCCCTCGTGCTGGTCGTTAGAGGGGTGGTTTTTGCCAGCCGCCAAAAGCTGCTTCGACAGCCTGTGCCACCCTGAGAGCAACATCTTCGCGCCAAGGATTAGCGACAATTTGCACACCGATGGGTAAGCCTTCGGGCGACGTTCCGGCGCGCACGACCGCAGCGGGCCAGCCGGTCAAATTATAGGTTTCGGTATAGGTGAAATCGCTATCGTGTTCAGCGAAGTCGCCGTGCTTGAGGGCGACGTTGGCGTTGGTTGGACAAATCATGACGTCGTAATTCGCCATGAAGTCTAACATCTGACTACGGAATACATCCATTTCGCGCAGCAGTCGCCCAAATTCGCGCCCGGTCACTGCGGCGTCGGGGTTTCCCATGCGGCGACTGGTTTGCGTCGTCCCGGCTTTTTCTAGGATGTCGCGGACGCCCTGTGCCCCATCTGCCATGTGCAGCGACGTCCACAAGTCAGCCGTTTCCTCCAGACGCGCAGGACGGTTTTCTTCGACTGACGCAACGGAACGCTTCAGCGATTGGGCAACGTCTTTGACCGTTTGCATAATTTCAGGCGTAGGCGTGACCGTTCCGTTATCGGTGTAGAAGGCGATGCGGAGCGTGCTCAAGTCCACGTCGTCGGGATTGGCGGGGGGCATGGGAACAATCGTCGGGTCTTGCCAATCCGGTCCGGCGATGATGGCGAGCAGGAGCGTCAAATCTTCAACGGCGCGGGCGAGCGGCCCGAGCGTTTGATAGGCATCCGCCGCACCTGCTGCATAGGGAATAATATGCCCGGTGCGGGGGACACGTCCTGAGGTTGGCTTGATGCCCGCGATGCCGCAAAAGTGGGCGGGCAACCGGATGCTGCCGCCGTAATCGCTGCCAATGTCAAAGGGCGCGCCGCCGCTAGCAACAATTGCCGCCGCGCCGCCACTACTGCCGCCGGACGAACGGGTCAAATCATAGGGATTGCTGGTGCGCCCGTAGACGAGATTATTGGTTTCGAAGGAAAGGGTCAGTTCAGGCGTGTTGGTTTTGCCGAGTAAAATCGCGCCTTCACGCTTGAGTCGCGCGACGACCGTTGCATCGCGCGTGGGGACAAAATCCTTGCGTCCCAGCGTGCCGCCGGTCGAAATCACGCCGGCGGTATCGAGCGAATCCTTGATGGTCATGGGGATACCGTGCAAAAGCCCGTGACTCTCACCACGCGCCAGCGCTTCGTCGGCTCTGCGCGCTTGCTCAAGGGCAGCATCAGCGCATAACTGAACCACCGCATTAAGCCGCAGGTTCACCGCTTCGATGCGGTCAAGGTAGGCTTGGACGAGTTCGACGGAAGAAACGGTTTTGGCTTTGATGGCGCTTGCCAACTGCACCACCGAAGCGTAAATCAGATCAGACATCATTGGGCTGCCTTTTCAGTTCGACGGGAAAACCCATTAGCGGCGGGGGGCGCGCGGGATGATGCCGCACAAGACTTCGTAGCTGACGGTGCCGAGACGGGTGGCGATGTCATCGGCGGTGATGGTGTTGCCGCCCTGTGTGCCGATCAGGACGACTTCATCGCCAATCGAGACGCCGGGAATATTGTGGACGCTAATGATGGTCTTTTCCATACTGACGCGCCCGATAATGGGCGCGACCTGTCCCTTGACCAGAACGTGCCCCCAATACTGGGGCGCACGACGCAGCCCATCGGCGTAACCGACCGGAATCACGGCGATGCTCTCACGGTCGAGGGCGTGATAGGTGTTGCCGTAGCCGACGGGATGACCGGGCGGCAGTGTCTTGACCTGCGCGATCACGGTTTTCCACGAGAGCACGGGCTTGAAATTGTCCGGCACGCGCGCCAGATCGGACGGCGACAAACCGTACATCGCCAGCCCAACGCGGACGGCATTGAAATGCCCTTCCTTCATGGTGAGCGTTCCGGCGGAGTTGGCGGCGTGGATGTATTTGAAGTTGAAGCCAGCGGCACGGAGCGGCGTCAAAACCTGCCTGAAGCGATCAATCTGCTCCATTGTGTAACTGGAGTTTTCGTCCGCCATCGAAAAATGGGTGTAGATGCCTTCAATGTCGAGATGGGTTAGTCCGTGCAATTGGCGGAAAAAGGGTACAGCGTTTGACGCTAAAATGCCGAGCCGTCCCATGCCCGTGTCGATTTTGACGTGGACGCGCAGCTTGCCGCCTGCTTCGCGGGCGGCACGTTCGAAGGCTTGGGCGAGTTCGACATCGTAGAGCGTGATGGTGATGTTCTCGTGTACCGCTTGACGGATCGCTTGGATGGGGGTGTAGCTCATGACAAGGATCGGCGCATCGATGCCCGCGCTGCGCAATTCGAGCGCTTCCTGCATCGAGGCGACGGCGAGATACCCCGCGCCGTTGAGCAGCGCGGTACGCGCGACCGGAATCGCGCCGTGTCCGTAGGCGTTGGCTTTGACGACCGCAAAGAGCGTCACGCCTTCACCGACGATCGTTTTTAACCCGCGCACGTTGTTCGCCAACGCGTCGAGATCGATTTCGACCCAACTGGGACGGAGCGGGTGCTGCTGACGGTCGCTCTCGGTGACTTGTTCGAGGCGGGGCAGGTGTTCGGCGTCGGCTTGGTCGATGAGCAGGGCGCGGGTGATCAATTCCATGTGCGCGGAAGGGCCGCCCTTGATGAGCACAATGTCGTTCGGACCGAGCGCGTCGTGATCCTGCACCTGCACGATGGTATCCTGCACACCGTAGGTGATGCGCGCTTTGCGGGCGTCCATGCCCTGATCGAGCGCGGCACGGGCGGCGAGCGCCGCATCTGTCCCGGACGTGACGAACAGGTCGATGAACTCGGCGGCGCGCTGCCCGACGACGCGATGCCCGCGCTGTTTGTATTCACCGAGATTGTCCATATCGCCAAAGATGAAGATGGCGCGGTGTTTCTCATCGGTGATGCTCTTGAGCCATTCGAGCGCTGAGAGCGCCGACTGCGGGTCTGCGCCGTAGGAGTCGTCGATGAGGAGCGAGCCGCCGCTGCCGTTGAGCGGATTCATGCGTCCCGGTAGGGGCTGCAAGCTGGTGAGCGCCTTGAGCGCGGCTTCAGGGTCGATGCTGTAGTGCGTGCCGACGGCGAGGGCGATCAAGATTGAGTAGAGCTGATGATTGCCGAGCAGCGGCGTCCAGCGCCCGACGTAGCGGCTGCTGCCGAGACGCACGTCAAAGCCTGTGCCGGTCGCGCCGAGGACGACGTTATAGGCGGTGAGGTCTGCACCGAAGCCCTCGATGCCGACGGTGAGCGAGTGGGCGCGGGTGCGCGTCGTCATTTTACGGGTGCGGTCGTCGTCGTAATTGAGGACGGCTAAGCCGCCGGTCGGCAGGTATTCGATGAGCAGGCTGTCCTCCTGCGCCAGTTGATCCGCCGTTTCGAAGCGATCCGCGTAGCCGATGCGGGTGACGACGCCGACGTGCGGCTGCATCGACAGCACCATCTCTGACATTTCGCCCGGTTGAGTGGTGCTGAGTTCGACGACGACCATGCGGTGTTCGGGCGTGAGCTTCGCCAGCGTCATGGGCAGGCTTAAGCGCCCTTCGCCCGTCGTGCTGCGCTGTACGGGGTACTGCTGCCCCAGAACGTGACTGATCGCTTCGACGGTGATCGATTTACCGGACGTGCCTGTGACGGCGATCACCTGTGTGCCGAACTTGTTGAGGATGTAGTAGCACCATTTCATCAAGGCGGAGTCGGCATCTTTGACGAGGATGATCGACAAGCCGGTTGTGTCGAAGTCCGGCGGGCGGGTGCAGAGGATGCCCGTCGCGCCTTTCTCGACCGCTTCCTGAATGTACTGGTAGCCATCGCCGCGATCCGTTTTCAGCGCAACGTAGAGGTTCGAATCGGCGGCGAGGCGCGAGTCGAAACAAAAGTCGCTGAATAACTGTGCGCTGGGTTCGCCGAATAACTGTCCGTTCGCCGCTTCGAGAAGATCGTAAAGACTAATCATAGTGTTGGTTTCTGTTGGTTATTGTTGGTTTGTACTGAATTCAACCGACGCGAACGGAATGCGAACAGCCCACAAGGGTGGTGTCTTTTTGTTATAATACGCTGCTTGTTTATGAGAAGATCATCTATGTTATTCTATTTCGAGAAGACCAAAACGCAAAATAAAGCTCGTGCGGGAGTATTCCATACGCCGCACGGTGACCTGCTGACGCCGGTTTTCGCGCCAGTGGGCACACAGGCGACGGTCAAAGCCGTCATGCCGCGCGATTTGCGTGAGGTCGGGGCGTCGCTGGTGCTGGCAAATACGTATCACCTGTATTTGCGCCCCGGTGACGATCTCGTGCGTGAGATGGGTGGCTTGCACGAATTCATGCAGTGGGATCGCCCCATGCTGACCGATTCGGGCGGATTTCAGGTCTTTAGCCTCGCCAAGATCAACAAGATCGACGATGAGGGCGTGACCTTTCGCAGCCACCTTGACGGCAGCAGCCATCGCTTCACGCCGGAACTGTCGA
>JBBSNT010000265.1:0-6420 GCA_038260485.1 Aggregatilineales bacterium
AGAGGGGTCGGGGGAGAGGGGTGAGAGAAAAACGCCCCTATACATACCTGATCTGCAAAAAGTGTCGTCCCGCCAGCCATGCAATGGAGAGGGGGTCGAGGGGTGAGGTTTTGTGAGCAACGCAAAAGCTTGAATCAGTTCAGAGTTTGCACGGGGTGAGGTTCGGGTTTTAGGGATAAACGTCGAGAATCGTGTATTATTGAAGTTCCGGGCATTCAATCGACCTCGATGGTCTTTTGATCCGGTACTCAGTACTTCATTTCCATAAGGAGGAGCGTGCTTGATTTACGCGCGCTAAACAGATCATGATTGACGACATTCTCAACGAAATTCGCCAAAAAATGAAGTCCACCCTTTCGGTCTTCGAACAGGATTTGCAGGGCATCCGCAGTGGGCGCGCCAGCACCTCGCTGGTGGATCGCTTGCAAGTCGAATATTACGGGCAGCCGACCGAACTGCGGCAGATCGCCAGCATTTCGACGCCGGAACCGATGCAAATCTTGATTCGCCCTTACGAGAAATCGGCGGTCAAAGCCATCGAAAAGGCGATCATGCAATCCGATTTGAGCATGAATCCGAATACTGACGGGGACGTGATTCGCCTGAACATGCCGCCGCTGACGCGCGAACGGCGTCAGGATTTGGTCAAGTTCCTGCATAAACGCATGGAAGACGCGCGCATCTCGGTGCGAAACATCCGCCGTTCCGGCAACGATGACCTGAAGGACTTCGAAAAGGAGAAGATGATCTCCGAGGACGAAGCCAAAGACGGTCAGGACGAAATCCAGAAGCTGACGGACAAGTACATCGCCGACATCGAAGAGATGGGCAAGACCAAAGAACGAGAAATTCTGGAAGTTTAGCGAAGGGTTAGCCCCTGATGGTTGTTGTGGTGCGCGAGAAAAAGAACGATAACACCCAAGAACAATCTGTTCGACACGTCGCCATCATCATGGACGGCAACGGTCGCTGGGCGAAAGCGCGCGGGCTGCCCCGCACCGAGGGACACCGGCACGGCACGGATAACCTGCGGCGGATTTTGCGCGCTGCCGTTTCAAACGGGATCGAGATCATGACGATCTACGCCTTTTCGACCGAGAATTGGTCCCGCCCGCGCGCTGAGGTTCGTATGTTGATGCGGATTTTGGAAACCGTTATCGACCGCGAACTGGAAGACTTGAGCGCCGAAGGCGTCCAACTGCGTCACATTGGCGAACTGGACGGCATCAGCGACGCGCTGCAAAAGAAAATCCAGCGGGCAGTGGATCGCACCAAGCATAACGACCGTTTGATCGTGAACATCGCCTTCAACTATGGTGGGCGCGACGAGATCGTCCATGCCGTGCGCCACATCATCGCCGCTGGCGTTCCGGCGGATAGAGTCGATGAGGCGATGATCAGCAGCTATATGTACACGGGTGACCTGCCCGACCCTGATTTGATCATCCGCACCAGCGGCGAACTGCGCGTCAGTAACTTTCTGATCTGGCAGGGCGCTTATTCTGAATACTACGCAACGCCCACGCTCTGGCCCGACTTCGATGAAGCCGAATTGAAACGTGCGCTCGATGCTTACGGGCAGCGCCGCCGTCGCTTCGGCATGACCGACGAACAAATTGGCGATACCGCCGAATAACCCCGAACAGTTATACAATAGAGATGGGTACAGGGTTGCTGTGCCCAATCCCTAATGCCGTTTTAGCGTAACTTCCGCGATAGTGAGTCTATAGGACAAAATCACATGCAGAAAGACATCGGTCAGGTCAAATCGGCGCTGCGCGATCAGCAGTACATCGCCACCGACGAGATCTCGACGGTTATGTTTTTGGGGGAGCGGCTGGGTAAGCCGATCCTCGCCGAAGGGCCTGCCGGCGTAGGTAAGACGGAACTGGCGAAGGCATGGGCGAAGATCAGCGGACGCCCGCTGATTCGGTTGCAATGTTACGAAGGCTTAGACGAGAGCAAAGCGCTCTACGAGTGGGAATATGCTAAGCAAATGCTCTACACGCAGCTCCTGCGTGACAAGCTGAGCCAACTGCTGTCTGACGCCGAGACGTTGAGCGCTGCCGCCGACCGTTTGGCGTCTGAAGAAGACGTTTTCTTCTCCGAGCGCTTTTTGTTGGCGCGTCCACTGCTCCAAGCGTTGACCTCAGACGTGCCGGTCGTCCTGCTGATCGACGAGATCGACCGCGCCGACGCCGAATTCGAAGCCTTCCTACTCGAAATCCTGAGCGACTTTCAGGTCTCCGTGCCAGAGCTTGGCACGATCAAGGCGAAACATCACCCGTTGGTGCTGCTGACCAGCAACAACACGCGCGAACTTTCCGAAGCGCTCAAGCGGCGCTGCCTCTACCTCTTCATCGACTACCCGAATGCCGAAGTCGAGATGAACATCGTCAAGCTGCGCGTGCCGCAGTTGAGCGCCAAGCTGGCGCAGCAGGCGATTGAAGTGGTGCAGGGCTTGCGGGCGATGGATTTGAAGAAGAATCCGAGCGTCTCCGAAACGATTGACTGGGCGCGGGCGCTGGTCATGCTCAATGCCGACAACCTCGACAAGGACACGCTCGAAAATACGCTGACGGTGCTGCTCAAGCACGAAAGCGACGTTCAGAAGGCGAAACGAGCGCTCTCACAGGGGCGGGCGCACCCGCTCGAAAATGATCCACGCAGCACGCGACGCGGGCGCAACCGTTGGTCGGGCAGCGAGTGGAACAACTAAGTTCGGAATAAGCTGGTCAAGTTGAGGCGCACCGCACAGACGCGCCTCAGCTTGAATGGGTCCGTTGCTGCGGGGCGTGCTATGGGGTGACGACGGTGCGCTTTAGGATGTTCTGGTAGACCATGTAGATAACCACAGCGATTACAGCAACGATGACCGTAATTAACAGTGCTTGACCTAAGTTGTCGAGTATTCCCGGCACAGTCGCGTTCAAGCCCGGGTTCGCGGCATTGAGGCTCTGAATCGCAGGGGCGAGCTGCGCGTAAGGCACGAGCCAAGCGACCAGAAAAGTGATGATGACGAGTACGATCAAGCCGTAGCGCATGAGTCGCAGACGTCCCAATATATCGGTCTGGTTAATCATAGTTAACTCCTCAAGAAAGTATATTACCCTATATTATTATTACGACTTTGTAGGAATCGAGTCAACCGTTTAGCATTAACATTTGCGAGCGAGTAAAAGATCGTGCCAATCAATTTTGCTGCTGTGATCAGTGTCTTTGGGCTTGCTTTTCTGTACTTTTGGGCGGCAATTCCGGCAGGGCTGGCGCAGGGATTGTCTCCGCTGGTCGTTGGCGCGACCGCCGCCATTAGCTACGCCTGCGGGGTGGCGCTGGTCGTGATCGCGGGGGAGCCAGTGCGTAACTGGATCATGAAGCGCTTCGGCGGTAAAGGTTCGAGCAACCCCGACAGCACGATTCGCAAAATTTGGGATCGCTACGGCTTGATCGGGCTGGCGTTGATCGCGCCGATGACGACCGGCGCGCAGATCGGCGCGATCATCGGTATGTCGCTCAACGCGCCGCCGCGCCGCCTGTTCGTGCTGATGTCGCTGGGCGGGCTGCTGTGGGCGGTCGTGCTCACGGCGGCGTTCGCGTTGGGCATCGCGGCGGTCGGGCGCTAGCCGCGCAGCGCAGCGAGTCTCCCTACACGGGGTCAGTGCATCCGCGTATAATGAATTTATTGAGACAGCATACAAGGCAAAGCCATGTTAGATAAACTTTCGGCAATTGAGGCACGCTTTAGCGAATTGGATCGCTTGCTGAGCGACCCTGACGTGCTCACCGATTATGAGAAGATCGCCGAATACAGCAAAGAGCGCGCCACGCTGGTGGAAATTGTCGGGGCGTACCGCCAGTATCAGCGCGAGTCGGGCGAACTCGACCAAGCGCGCGCGCTGATCGCTGAGGAAACTGATCCCGATATGCTGGCGCTGGCTCAGGAAGAAACCAGCCAGCTTGAACAGAGTATCGAGTCGCTCGAAGCGCAGTTGAAAGTGATGCTGCTGCCCAAAGACCTCCGCGACGATAAGAACGTGATCATGGAAATTCGCGCGGGCGCGGGCGGTGACGAAGCCGGCTTGTTCGTTGCTGACCTGTTCCGCATGTACAGCTATTACGCTGAATCGCGCCGCTGGAAGGTCGAGGTTTTCGACCAGCACGAAACCGGCGTCGGTGGGTTCAAGGAAATCAAGTTCGAGGTGCGCGGTCAGGGCGCGTTCAGCCGCTTGAAGTTCGAGAGCGGCGTGCATCGCGTCCAGCGCGTGCCAGAGACGGAAAGTCAGGGGCGCGTTCACACCAGCACCGTGACGGTCGCGGTCATGGCGGAAGTCGATGACGTGGACGTTGACCTGAACATGAACGACGTGCGCGTGGACGTGTATCGCAGCGGCGGCGCGGGCGGTCAGTCGGTCAACACGACCGACTCGGCGGTGCGCATGACGCACGTCCCATCCGGGATCGTGGTCGCCGTGCAGGACGAGCGCAGTCAGTTGCAGAATCGCCTGCGCGCCAAGCAGATTTTGATGGCGCGGATCTACGAGATGGAAATCGAAAAGCAGCGCAGCGAACAGGAAACCGAACGACGCTCACAGGTCGGGACGGGCGAACGCGCCGAAAAAATCCGCACCTACAACTACCCGCAGAACCGCGTCAGCGATCACCGCATTAACGTGACCAGCTACAACCTGCAAGCGGTCATCAACGGTGACATCGACATGTTCGTGGACGAACTGATCACGCGCGACCAAGCGGAGAAACTCTCCGGCGGCGAGGTTGTTGCCTAACGGAAAAACTCAATGCAAAGGTGCAGTGTATCCATTTTGCGCCTTTGCGTTGAATCTTTAGCTTCTCGATTGAAAGCCCATGAATTCCAATTCCACCATTAAATTAGCCTTAGCGCAAGCGCGCGCGCGCATCGCCTCACTCGACGCGCACGTCCTGCTCGGCGACGTGCTAGGCGTTGACCGTGCCTTTCTGATCGCCCATCCCGACACCTTGCTGACCGATGACCAATCGCGGACATTTGCCGATGATGTGGCGCGCTGCGCGGCGGGCGAACCGGTCGCCTACATTCTCGGTCGGCGTGCCTTCTACGACCGCGATTTCATCGTCACGCCTGACGTGCTGATCCCGCGCCCTGAAACCGAACTGCTGCTTGAACAGGCGCTCGACTGGTCAGGTGAGCGTGACTTAACCGCCGCTGACGTCGGCACGGGCAGCGCCGCGCTGGCGATCACGCTGGCGGCGCTGCGTCCGCGCATCTCGGTTCATGCCGTCGATACCAGCGTGGCGGCGCTGGCGGTCGCCCGCCAGAATGCCGCGCGCCAGCAGGCAGAGGTCCCCTTTTATCATGGCGATCTGCGCGCGCCGCTGATCGACTTGGACGTCAAGCTCGACCTGATCATGGCGAACCTGCCCTATATCCCCGCTGGCGATCTGCCCGACCTCGCCGTCAGCCGCTACGAGCCTCGCCTCGCGCTCGACGGCGGCGCGGACGGACTCGACTTGATCCGGCGGCTGATCGCCCAAGTGCCGCGGGCGATTAACCCTGACGCGCTCATGCTACTGGAGATTGGCGCAGGACAGGGATCAGCCGTCCTCGACCTCGCCCGAACGGTGCTCACCCCGCGCGCCGCTGATCTGATCCTCGATTACGCCGGGCACGACCGCATCATTCGTATTCAACTGTAGACGACCCCTAAAATCAGCCCCATTCCAATCAAACTGGATTTATGATCCGCCGAATACTCTACAAACGTTAATCTAATTTATCACACCGGCGTGTATACTTAATTACAATTTTAATGTCGAAACTGCATCGAGGACTTTCCATGAACAACTTGAAACTGAGCGGGCGCACTATTGCGATTGGCGTCGTCGTTCTGCTCGCCGTGTTTTTGATCGGCAGCCAACTATTGGGCGGTGGTGGATTGGGTGGCGCGACCGCGACCCCGACTCCCGCGCCGATTGAAGCGGCAGACATCCAGATTGGCGACGTGGTCAGCGCGGCGGGGGTTGACCGCGACGGCTGCCCGGTCAACGTGACCTCAACCTTTGCGCCGACTGATTCGATCTACATCGTGGCGACCAACAGCGATCTCGCTGCCGGAACGGACGTTTTCGCGCGGCTGTTCCTTGACAACCAGCCGGTCGAAGACAGCGTCGTTATCACGGCGGATCAAGCCTATGCGAATACCTGCATCTACATCGTCTTTGAAGCGACCGACACTGCTGAAGTGCTCGACCGGGGCAATTACGAAGCGCAGTTGATCATCAATGGCAATCCCGGTCCGACCGTAGACTTTCAGGTGCAATAAGGAGGCGCTTCGATGAATCTTGACCTCGGTACGCTCTGTATTCTCGGATTAATTGTGTTGGCGGCGGTGTTCATTCTGCCGCGCTTGCTTGGCGGTGGCGGCA
>JBBSNT010000266.1:0-6418 GCA_038260485.1 Aggregatilineales bacterium
CATCGCCTTGTCTCAAGCACAACCGCGTATGGGGTTTTATCAGATGCTGGTCTTTCTGGTGATCATTGCCGTCATCGTTGGGGGGCTGGTCGTGGGGGGCAGTGCTGGCGGTGCGGCAGCGAACGCGCCTCAAGCGCTGGCGACGAAAGAAGTAAGCGTTGAAGCGACAGTCCAAGTGACAGCGCCCGCAGCCGCTGCGACCGATACGGTCGAGCCGCGCGTGTACTTCATTTCGCCTGTCGATGGCGCGACTGTGCCGACGACCTTCACCGTGCAGATGAACGCGGACGGGCTGATCGTCGAACCGCTCGGCGTCGCACGCCCCGGCGCGGGACATTTTCACATTCTGGTCGATACGTCGTTCATCGACGCGGGAACGGTGATTCCGTCCGACGCGCAGCACATCCACTTTGGCAAGGGACAGACCGAGACGGAACTGACGCTCGAAGCGGGCGACCATACGCTGCGCTTGCAGTTCGCGGACGGGCTGCATCGCGCGCTGGAAGGCGACGAATACCGCGACGAGATCACGGTCAAGGTTGAGGCGGGAGGGTAGGGGTTTTGACCCCACCCCCGGTGCAAACCTGCGGTTTGCCTTTCCCCTCCCCGACTTCAGGGAGGGGCGAGGGCAAAAGCTGATCGATTGTGAAGGCTATAGGTCGAGCAAATTATGTTTGCAACAGAATAGCTGAAGCAGGATCAAGAGCCACCTTTAGGTGGGTTGGTTTCTGGTAGCTGGATGGCTTTCAGCCTCCGACGGTGTACGGGAAATATTTCTGAAGCCGCTTAAGTTAATGCGAATGGGCGCAGCGCGCTGCGCCCCTACTTTGCGTCCTCGCGTCTTCCCGCCTTCGCGTTGAACATTTACTTGTTTAGCCCATCGTCCAGTAGGTGTAACCCCAGAGCAGCGCACCGACCTGAAGCTCGTCGAGGTTGCTGCCGGTGTGCGGGATGGTGACGGTACTGCCGTTCTGCCAGATGGTCACCGCGCCGGACGAGGGGAAACCTGTGAAGGCGATCTGCTGACCGTCAGGCGAGAGCGTCACCTGCGCGGGTGAACCGGGCGCGGCGGCGTTTTCTCCGACGACTTCCCAGAAGAAACCCTCGGTCGGGTCTGCGCCGAAGCGTAGCGCGCGTGAGCCGGACGCGGCGGTTGTCAACTGGGGCAACGCAAGCGCCGCCTGCGCGACGCCCGTCACCGGGTCGAGCACAATCCAGCGGGCGGAGGTGTAAACAATGCCGAGTTGGTTCGCGCCTTCGATCCAGACGAAATCAACCGCCGGATCGCTCTCGACAGCGGCGAGACGCGGACGCGCGAGTAACGCGCCGTTGGTGTCGTAGATCAGGTAATCCTGCTCACTGGCGTTGTCGGTCGAGGCGTTGATGGCGATGCCGCCGCTGCCCCACTTGAGGGCGGGCGCTGCGCCCTGCACCAGCGGCGCGGGGAGGTTGGCGGCGATAGTGGTGGTCGTGGCGGCGGCGCGATCATAGACGATCAGCGCGGGCTGTCCGTCGGGGTAAGCGTACTCCGTCCATGCCAATTGAGTGCCATCCGGCGACCAAACGGGCGTCGAACGAATGGTGGCGTTGTCGGGCGTGCCTTCGACCAAGAGCGAGGCATCGGCGGGTTGTCCGGCGATCTGCTGGTTGGTGGCGGTGCTGGTCGCATTGGCGAGGTTGATCAGGTAGATGTCGGCGGGCAGGTCGATGTCGGCGATGAAGCCGCTGGCGTCAACGCGGTCGAGCGCGTCTAGCCCGACTTGATCAGCGGCTTTGTAGGCGATAGTTTGTCCGTCTGGTGACAGCACAGGTCCTGAAATGGTGCCGTCGGTCGTCAGCGCGACCGGATCGGTATCGAACGACGTCGCGCTGTAGAGGTCGCCGCGAATCCAGAGGATCAGGGGCGTATTGGCTTGCGCGCTGGCGGTGCTGATCGCTAGAAAGAGTGCGGTGAAGGCTAGAAAGAGTAATCGATTCTTCATCGTTTGCTCCTGAGCTTAAAAATAAATCGTCACGGAGCGAGAGAATAATCGCCCCGTGACGTTGATCATGGCATAGAACCAGTTGTTTGCAAAGCGCGTTAGTTGACCAGCGCGAGCCAGACGTTATCGCCCTGCCCTTCCATTGTCCAGCCGATGACGCCGTGATAGTTGACCTGCCACCATGCCGCGTTTTCCGCGCAGGCGGGGCCGCTGATCACGGAGATGGTCGCGCCCGCTGGAATGAGCGCCAAAATTTGGCTGCTGGTGGTGGCATTGGCGCGGAGGCGGTTGGGCAAACCCGGTGTCACGGTCGCATAACGTCCCGCGCTGATCCACGAAGGCTGAAAGCCCGGACACATGACGAGGTCGAGCCAATACTGCCCGTTCTGCCCCTCTGCTGTCCAGCCGATGACGCCGCGATAGTTAACCTGCCACCAGTTGATGCCCTGCGCGCAGACGGGTCCCTGAATCACGATGAAGGTGTCAATCGCTGCCATCGTGGCGAGGATGCTGCTGTTCTGCGACGGCTGTGAACGCAAGCGGTTGGGCAGTCCGGTGCGAACCATGCCCGTATAGCCGGAGAGCAGGTTGGGCGTCGGCAAACAGGTTTGCTGCGGCGTGGGCGGATAGATGATCACGCCGTAGGGTTCGACCCAGTAGGTGCTGCCCTGACTCTCCGGCGTCCAGCCGACCGTGCCGTAATAGCTGACCTTACGCCAGCCCAAGCCGTTGATGCACTCGCTATCCGGCAGGACGGAAAAGAGGCTGCCCGCTGGCATCCACGCAAGGACGACGCTGCTCCCGCCCGTGCTCGGCTGCGAGCGTAAGGCGTTGGGCAGCCCCCGCAAAACGCGCCCCTGCTGCCCGGTGGTCAAGCGCGTGGGCAGGTTGCAGTTGTAATCGACATTGCTGTACGGCTCTGTCCAGTAGAGATTGCTATAGCCTGCTGCTTCGGGCGTCCAGCCGATTTGCCCGTTGTAGCTGACCTGCCACCAGTACATGCCGTCGAAGCAGTTGGGTCCGCCGAGCACGTTGAAAACCGCGCCCGCCTGAATTTCGCCCAAAACGACGCTGTCGTAGCCGCGATACGGTTGGCTGCGGAAGCTGTTGGAGCTGTTGGGCAGACCGGGCGTCACGCGCCCCTGTCCACCGATTTGTAAGCGCGGAAGCGCCGCGCCGTAACAATAGACCTGTGCTTGAGCCTGTGTCGCAGGCACAAATGTGATTAACAACAGAATGACGGTTAAAAGACCGCCCAAGCGTTTGATCATGGTGTTCCCCCACCTCAGTGTTTCATTGTAATACGTTTATTATTCAGCGGTTGTTATGAGTTTGCTGGCTGATGAATCAACGGCTACCTGACGCTAAGGTTAGGAAATGGATAGGATTGGAAATTGCATCATGCGCAAACGGGGCTAAAGCAAGTTTACGAGCCGGACTGCCGGTCGTAGTTGCGGATGATCATGCCAGTGTAGCGCGTCAGCCCCAAACGCTCGTAGAAGGGCTGGACGTCGGAGTCGCAGATCAGGTCGATCATGTAGATGTGGCTCAGTGCTGCCAGCATTTGACGGACGAGTTCGCTGCCGATACCTTGTCCGCGATAGGCGGTGAGGACTTCCAGATGCGGGATGTATGCCGCAAGCACGCTGTCGCTGATGGCGGTGATGTAGCCGACGACGTTTCCGGTCGTGTCGTCAAGGGCGAGGACGACGTGATCGCTGCCGTGCAGTAAGCGTAAATGCGTTTCCGGCGAAGGGGGCGATCCCCATCGAGCGAAGAAGCCGCCTTGCGGTTCGGCTTGCGCTTCGCCGCGTAGGTGGTCAGGTGTGATGGAGTCGAGCGAGTCTGTGTAGGTGATCATGCTGCGTACTCCGTAGGGGCGAGGCTATGCCTCGCCCCTACAACGTCGCCTGCTACAGCCAGCGCTCGATCAAAATCTTCTTGTCGGTGTAGAACTCGACGCCGTCCAAGCCCTGCCCGTGCAGGTCGCCAAAGAACGACTCTTTCTGCCCGCCGAAGGGGAAGGATGCCGATGCCGCCGCGACACCGATGTTGATGCCTATATTGCCCGCGCGGACACGATACTTGAATTCGCGGGCGGCTTTGCCGCTGCTGGTGAATAGGCTGGCGGCGTTGCCGTAGCGGCTGGCGTTGATGGCATCGACCGCGCTGTCGAAGTCGGGGACGTGCATGATCGAGAGGACGGGTCCGAAGATTTCGTCTTTGGCGACGGTCATGTCTGAGGTGACGCCGTCGAGGATGGTCGGGCCGACGAACGTGCCTTCCGCAAAGCCATCGACCGTTGCGCCGCGCCCGTCGAGGACAATCTGCGCGCCGTCGTCGATGCCCGCCTGAATCATCTGCTCGATGCGCTCGCGCGCCTGTGCCGAAATGACCGTGCCCATCTGGGTGGTTTCTTCTAAGCCGTAGCCGAGGCGCAAGCCCTGCGCCCGCTTGACCAACTCGGCTTTGAGCGGCTCGTAGGCATCCCCGACCGCCACGACGACCGAACCGGCGAGGCAGCGCTGCCCCGCACAGCCGTAAGCTGATCCCATGATGTTGGCGACGCTCGCGCCCATGTCGGCGTCGGGCATGACGGCGATGTAGTTCTTCGCGCCGCCCTGCGCCTGCACGCGCTTGCCGTACTTGGCGCAGGTTTCGTAGACGATCTTGGCGATGGGGGTTGAACCTACGAACGACACGCCCATGATGCCGGGATGCTCCATGACGGCGACGGACGCTTCTTTGCCGCCGTGTACAAGGTTGACGACGCCTTCAGGCAGATCGAGTTCGTCGAGCAGCTCGAACAGGATGTCCATGCTGAGCGGCGTCTGTGGCGACGGCTTGACGATGAAGGTATTGCCGCAGGTGATCGCCAGCGGCAGAAACCAGAGCGGCACCATGTTAGGGAAGTTGAAGGGCGTGATCGCCGCGAAAACGCCGAGCGGCTGACGTTCTGCCGTCTCGTCGATGCCACTGCTGATGTCCTCGACCTTGTAGCCGCGCATCAGCGAAGGGATGCTAACGGCAAAGTCCACGCTCTCGATGCCGCGCCGGACTTCGCCGCGCGCCTCGTCGCGGGTCTTGCCATTTTCCTTGACGACGATCTCTGCCAGTTCTTCGAAGCGGTTTTCGAGAAGCTGGCGGAAGCGATACATGTACTGTGCGCGGCTGAGTACAGGCGTACTGCGCCATTCGGGGAAAGCTGCTTCAGCCGCTTTGACCGCCGCATCGACGTCAGCGCGCGTCCCGTCGGGGACGTTCGCCAGCACTTCGCAGGTGGCGGGGTTGACGACGGGCATGTTCGCGCTCGCGCCCGACTCAACCCACTCGCCGCCGATGTAATTCTTGAGTAGCTTGACCATAAGGGACTCCTAAATACCATTTTTTGATTTTCGAAACCTGTTGGAATGTTACCGTCTGTGGGGGGTAAATGGCAATTGTTGGTTGGTTTGTGAATCGCAAGAAAAAGATTTAACGCAAAGGTGCAAAGGGGAAAATGCAAGGCGCAAAGAGAGGATTAATCACCCAGCCTGCATGCTGATCCTACGGCAGTTTCCGCGTGAGTTCGCTACAATGCGCGAAGCTTCGCGCCATTTCCATCGTTAAGCTTGCATTTTCGAGAAGGAAAATCATGTCGAATCCTGTCATTTCGCCGCGCGCCCGTGATCTGGGGATTCCGCTCGAAGGAACGCCGGGGGCGCTCAACGCGATCACTGACATAGAGGGCGTGCTGGTCGGTCACACGACGCTGATCGAGGGCGAGGGCGCGCTCAAGGTTGGGCGCGGGGCGGTACGCACAGGCGTGACCACCCTGCTACCGCGCGGTCGGCTGTACGATCCGGTTTTCGCCGCGAGCTATGCCCTCAACGGCAACGGCGAGATGACTGGAACGATCTGGATCGAGGAATCGGGCTTTCTGGAAGGGCCGATTGCGATCACCAACACGCACAGCGTCGGTGTGGTGCGCGACGCGGTGATTGCGTGGGAGATGGAGAATCGGATTTACGACCCGGTCGTGCCCGGTATCGATTGGGCGCTGCCGGTCGTTGCTGAGACTTACGACGGCGTGCTGAACGACATCAATGGCTTTCATGTACGCAGCGAGCACGTTTTCGCCGCACTCGATGGCGCAAATGGGAGTCGGGTGGCGGAAGGCATGGTCGGCGGCGGGACGGGGATGATCTGTCACGGCTTCAAAGGTGGGATCGGCACGGCGTCACGCAAGCTGAGCGGTGATGCTGGCGAAGCGGACGGATTCACGGTCGGAGCGCTGGTGCAAGCCAATCACGGCGCGCGGCGTCACTTCACAGTGGCGGGCGTTCCGGTCGGTCGGGAATTGACCGAACTGCCGGTCGAAATCCACAAGAGCGGCGCCCCGCCACCCGGCAGCGGCTCGATCATTGTGGTGGTGGCGACCGATGCGCCGCTGCTGC
>JBBSNT010000267.1:0-6412 GCA_038260485.1 Aggregatilineales bacterium
CATCCGGGCTGAAGGCGACCGTATTCACGGCGCGGTCGTGCGCGCGAACGGTTGTGATCGCCTGTCCGCTGTCCGCCATCCACAAGCGCACCGTCGTATCGGCGCTAGCGGTCGCAATTACTTGACTGCGCGGGTCAAAGGCGATGCCCTTAACGGGTCCGGTATGTCCTTCACTGACGCGCGGCGGGTCACCACCGAAGCTGTCGTTCCAGACCCAGAAGCCACCGCCATGTGCGAGCGCGAGCATCGCGCCGTCAGGCGACCACGTCAACTCACTGATGAAGCCGCAGCGGGACTGCGCCAGTTCGGTAAGCTGGTGTGCGTTGGTCGCGCGAATGGACTCACTCATATCGACCTTTTATCCTCGGTTAAGCCTTCTATAGTACAAGCCTGATAAAGTACTGCCAAATCGAGTTTTGAGGTCGGTGATGCTGAACGAACCCATGGCGGCTTTTGCCCCACTCCATGACACTCCATTTTTGTGCTTGACGACCTTCCGATACGACAGTGAACCTGTAGAGACTCCGCTGCGGTTTGCTCAAGATGGGAAGAAACTCTATCTCACGCTACCCATGAACGCAGGCGTTGTCAGAAGGATTCGCGAGAACGCGCAGGTCGAAGTTTCGCCGTGTACACGACAGGGTGACTTGATCGGCGATGCGGTCGAAGCGATGGCGATCATCCTTGCGGACGACGAATGGGCGGCTGCGCGCCGTTCGCTCAACCAGAAATATGGCTGGACGCAGCGCTTGATCGACTTGAGTAATGGACTGCGTGGTGTGCAGCGCGTCTATATTGAAATCACACCAATGTGAGCGTTGGTAGAGCGCAAGCGGGCGCGGAGCACTTAACGTCATGATTTTGTGCAGTTCTGCTAGGTTTTGGCGACTTTTTATGCCAGCCTTGAATTCCCTTGTAGCAAAAAATAGGGTAATATTTTCGCACCGAAAAGGTTTGCTTAGTTTCATGCTAGGAGATCGTATATATGTCTCGTAAATTGTTTGCTGTTTTAAGTGCAGTCGCGTTACTCGCGGTCATGCCGCTGACGGTTGGCGCGCAGGACTCAGCAGGTATCGAGTCCGTTTGCTTGGTTACCGACGTGGGCAAGGTTAACGATGGCACCTTCAACCAATTTGCTTATGAAGGTATGAAACGTGCTGCTGACGACTTTGGTTTGGATAACACCTACATCGAAACCACCGCTCAGACCGACTATGCCACCAATATCGACACCTGCGTTGGTGAAGGCTATGATGCGGTCGTGACGGTTGGCTTCTTGATCGCAGACGCGACCGCTGCTGCCGCTGAAGCGAACCCCGATGTTTATTTCATCGGCGTCGATCAAGGCTATGCTGATGCGCTGCCGAACCTCGTCGGCGTCCAGTTTCGTGAAGATCAAGCGGGCTTCCTCGCGGGTGCGATGGCGGCATTGATGAGTGAGAGTGGCACGATTGCCGGTATCTACGGCATCGACGTTCCTGCGGTCGTGAAGTACCGTAATGGTTACGAGCAGGGCGCGATGTACATCAACCCCGATATCAACGTGCTGGGCGTGTACATCGACAGCTTCACCGCTCCTGATCGTGGCGCGACGGCTGCCGAGCAGTTCATCGGTGAAGGCGCGGATGTGATCTTCGGCGCTGGCGGTCAAACGGGTTCCGGCGGCATCACGCGCGCGGCGCAGCTTGACACCTTCGTGATTGGCGTCGATCAAGACGAATATCTGACGACTTTCGGCGACGGCGAAACCCCCGGCGCTCAATACCTGATCACCAGCGCGATGAAGCGCGTCGATAACGGCGTCTACAACGTGATCGAGACACTGGTCAACGGCGAAGCATTGCCGGAAGACAGCGTCATCGTTTACTCGGCTGAAAACGGTGGTATCGACTTCGCGCCGGAGCACGATGCGGATATTCCTCAGGACGTGATCGATCAGGTGACCGCAATCAAGGACGGTCTGACCGACGGCAGCATCGAGACGGGTGTCGATCCTTCGACCGGCGTTCTGTTGAGCGAAGAAGAAATGATGACCCCTGAGATGACTCCCGAAATGACGATGGAAGCCAGCTCCTAACCAACGGCAGTTTTTATGCCAATGGCAGGTCTATAAAATCGGAGTGACTCACACGAGTCACTCCGATTTTTTTTGTATACTCGACCTATAGCAAAGCAGCGCCTTCTCATGCGCAGCCTTTTAACTTCTTTGCCACCTACTCTGCTTGAGGAGTCACCATGCAACTTACGAATGTAGACTTGAATAAGGCGCTTCTACGGCGTCATTTTGAAGAAGTGTTGAATCAGGGCAAGCTCGACGTCGTTGACGAGATTTACTCTACTCGCTACGTTCTGGATGCGCCCGTTCAGACCGAGGGATCGGTGCAGACGCACGGCGAAACGCACGGACGCGATGGCTTGAAACGGCGCGTTACGCTGTTTCGCACCGCTTTCCCGAACATTCATTTCGCAGTCGATAACGTTGTTGCTGAGGGGAATCAAGTCGCGGTGCAGTACACCTTCAGTGGGACGCATACGGGCATATTTGGCGAGCTTGAGCCGACGGGCAGTTCGATTTCGGTGACGGGGATGCTGATCGCCCTGATCGTCGAGGGCAAGATTGAAAGCGCGATCAGCGTGTTCGACAGCGGCGACATGATGCATCAACTTGCGCCGCATCATAAGTCACCGATTCAACACTTTATCGATCATCTGCTTGAGCGGGTGACGACGCACTCATCCTAGCAACCTATAGCTAGGGGCGGGTCTTAGACCCGCCCCTACGACCGCTACTTCTTGGAAAACCTTTTAGCGCGCGTACTCGACGGCGCGTGTTTCGCGGATGACCTGCACCTTGATTTGACCGGGGTACTGCATGGTTTCCTCGATCTTCTTGGCGATGTCGCGCGAGAGGCGCAGTGCAGCCAAGTCGTCCACGTTTTCAGGGCGGACGATGATGCGAACTTCGCGCCCTGCTTGCAGCGCGTAGCTCTGCTCGACGCCATCGAAGCTGTTGGCGATTTCCTCCAACGACTTAACGCGGCGAATGTAAGTTTCAAGGCTTTCACGACGTGCGCCGGGGCGCGCGCCGGAGATCGCGTCTGCTGCTTCAACGATGTACGCCTCGACGTATTCCTGCTCGACCTCGTGATGGTGGCTAGCGATGCAGTTGACGACCTTCGCGTTCATGCCGTAGCGCTTGGCGAACTCCGCGCCGATCAAGGCGTGTGTACCTTCGACTTCGTGGTCAATCGCTTTGCCGAGGTCGTGGAGCAAGCCGCCCGTTTTGGCGAGCATCACGTCCGCACCCAGTTCGGCGGCGATCATGCCTGCGATGTGGGATGTTTCAACCGCGTGGGCGTTCTGGTTCTGTCCGTAGCTGGTGCGGAACTTGAGCCGCCCTAGCAGCTTGAGGATTTCGGGGTGCAAGCCGGGGATGCCCGTCTCGTAGGCGGCGCGTTCACCCTCTTGGCGGATGACCTGCTCGACTTCGTCACGCGCATCCTCGACCAGCTTTTCGATGCGGGCGGGGTGGATACGTCCATCGACGACCAACTTCGCCATCGCGCGCTTAGCGACTTCGCGGCGCACGGGGTCAAAACTGCTGATGGTGACGGCTTCGGGCGTGTCATCGACGACGACGTCAACGCCAGTCGCCAGTTCGAAGGCGCGAATATTGCGCCCGTTGCGCCCGATGATGCGCCCCTTCATTTCGTCGCTTGGGAGCGATACTACACTGACCGCAATTTCACTGATGTGTTCCGACGCGAGCCGCTGCACCGCGATTGAGATCACTTCGCGGGCGCGCGAGTCGGCTTCTTCGTTGGCTTCTGCTTCGACCTGACGAATGATGCGCGCCATGTCGTTGCGAGCTTCGATTTCTGCCATTGCCATCAGTTCGACCTTTGCTTCGTCGGTCGTCAACTGGGCGATGCGCTGAAGTTCTTCGGCACGCAGGTCGTCAAGCTTTTGCAAGTCCTGCTGCTGCTTATCAAGCCGACTCTGGCGCTTGTTCAGGCTTTGTTCGCGCTGTTCCATGCGTTCTAAGCGATTGTCTAGCTCCTCACGACGCCGTTGAAGGCGTTCGTCCTCCCGGTCGATTTCGCGGCGACGGCGCACCGTGATCTCGTCGGCTTCATCCAACATTTTCTTGGATTTTTCACCCGCTTCTTTAACGGTATGCTGGGCTTGATCGTTTGCCTGTTCGGTGATCTTGCGGGCTTCGTCCTCCGCCAGTAAACGCCGGTTTTGTCCCTGCGCGTTCTGGTAGTAGTTCAACCCGAAATACAACACGACAGCGCCCACGATAACACCAATTATCAGGGCAATTACCCATTCCATGTGCTTTAGCGCGGTTTCTTCCCTGTGTGGGAGACAATCCGCTTCCTCCTTCCTTGAGTCCTAATCCGGTATGTCTTCATCGTCATCAGTACCCGCGAAAAAATCGGGGTCTTCGGCGTCTAGCTCTGCAAATAGCCGCCGAAGGGTTGTGCGGACGGCGTCGAATGAGAAGCCGCGCCGCTGTAGAAAAGCGCTCATTTTCTTGCGGAACTCGCGGTGGTCTAACCCGCGATAGCGGCGTAACTGTCCCTGAGCAGCGCGATAAGCCGCGTCGTCGGGGTCAAGGTCAGCAAGCACCTCACCAATAATGGCGTCGCTGATGCCTTTCTGCCGCAGTTCATAGCGCAGCGCTCTGGGGCTGATAGGTTTGTAGGTGCTGCGGTTGCGCACCCAGAGGTCTGCAAAAGCACGGTCGTTGATATAGCCGAATGCGCTCAGTCGTTCGAGCGCGGCATCAATCACTGGGTCGGGGATTTCCTTGCCGGCGAGGTTCTTTCGCACTTCTTGCTCGCTGCGCGGACGAACGGCAAGAAACCGCGCAGCGCTATCGGTAGCGGCGGAAATTGCAGCATCGTTGACCATCGCGGTGACTTCCTCATCGGAAACGATCTGCCCCTTGTGGAGCAGCGCCGCGTGGTCTAAGCTGAGGCTGAAAGCGTACTCATCGTCAATGAAAACGCTGACACGCTTCTTATTCCGCTTTTGCACCTCAAGTGCTGTGATGGTTCCCATCCGACTTTCCCAAACAAAAAAACCCGTGATCACGTATCCGCGAAACCACGGCTGGATGTATGATGCTGCGCCCGCGCTTAGCGCGCGTTCGTGATGTGATTAAGTTAGTCGGTTGACGCGAATATAAACCATAAAAAAGGCTGGCAAGTGGCTAGCCCGACGCATCTTTTTCACTTGGCACAACATTCATATCGCCCCGAAAGGCGGTTTAAAATCCAGCTTATGACTGTCTGCACAAACGCGCTTGCAGTCGTGGTGTCGCTTAGAGTTCAATTACGACCGTTTTCTGATCTATTATTATCCATGATTTGAGCGATTTGCACAACAGGGGAATTTACATTTCGGTAGTGACGACTAAAATTGGCATGTTCACGAGAGGGAAGTATGACCACGAAGCCACGAGTACTCGTCACGGGCGGGGGCACATTTCTAGGCGATACGATTGCGGCGGCGCTGCTGGCAGAGGGCGTCGACGTGACGCTGCTGATACGCCCCGGCGCTGAGGATAAGCTGGGATCGCTGGCGGAGCGGGCGCGCTGGTACAGCGCGAATGTTTGGGACTCGGCGAGCCTGAAGGGGCGTGCGCGCGGTCACGTCGCGGTGATCCACACTGTCGGCAGCCTGACCGCTGACCCCGCGCAAGGGCTGACATCCCAGTATTTGAATTTTGCGTCGGCGCGTAATGTCGCCAATATGTGTGTCAACAGCGGCGTGCCGCATATGGTGCTGCTGAGCAGCGTGCGCGCGCCGTGGATCAGCGGGCAGTATATTGCCGCCAAGCGCGAAGCTGAAGCCTATATTCCACGTGTCGGGCTGCGCTCGACGGTGATTCGCGCTCCGATCAGCTACGTGCGCGGGATGCGGCGGCGTCCATTTTACGGCTTGATGACGCTGCTCGGATCGATTCCGCCGCTGTCGTGGCTGTGGTTCGGGCGGGTCGCGCCGATGCCGGTGGACGTGGTCGCACGCGGGGTCGCGCGGATCACCCTAGAGCCACGCACGCAGAACGCTATTTTCTACGCGCGTGGTTTGCGTAAGCACAATACCAACCGCGAACTACGGCGCGGTTTCTCGGAAGGTGAAGCGCAAAGTGAGCGACGTCAGGCGTTTAGTGCTGGTGACGAAGATACGCCGTTCGGCTGGCTGCCGCCGGAGGAGAAATAGGGCAAGTTAAAAGTAAAAACAGCTAAAGGTTAAAAAGGCATTCTGCTGCCTATCTCGTCCTTTTAACTGTCTGTAAATAGGGTGATAAGCCCCTGCCTTTAGGCAGGCCGTTTTAACCGGAGGTCGGGCGGGGCGAGCCGACCGCTGTTCAATTGGCGGTTCGCCCGCCCGGACGTTA
>JBBSNT010000268.1:0-6372 GCA_038260485.1 Aggregatilineales bacterium
ATCCAGTCGGCGATCTCGGTCGCCGCCAACACACGGTCAGCGTTCCAGCAGCTTTGCCCGTCGCCACGGTCGGCATTCTCGTCATTGGCACTCGCCGGACAGCTCCCCTTCGACTTCAGGTGATTGACGACCACGTAAAACTGCTCATAGGTCTTATTATCCAGCCACAACTGCGCCAGCGGCGGGCGTGTGTTGGTATCGAACGGATAGACATCCTCAAGCGTGGCAAAGCTGCCCGACGGCGTAACGGCAGCGGGTTTATAGATCAAGGCGACGCGGATCGCATCCCCGCCGATGCGCCCCGTATCGATGAACCGATACGTCCCATCCCCGACGATGCCATTGGCGCCAGCGACCAGATCGGCAATCGCCTGATTATCGCCCTCGTCATTTTCAATTTCGACCAACCCGACGATGTCGGCATCCAGTGCCACAATGGCGTTGATCGTCTTAGCGCGCTGGCGGTCGAATTCCAGTTGGCTGTTCGCGCCCCGGCAGTACGATGCCGAAAGATGCCCCCCCAAGAAGCAGCCCGACGGCGTAATCGTGAACGAGTTGAAGTAATTGAGCACGTTGAAGCTGGCAACCTTCAGTAACGCCGCGCCTACGTCCGGCGCTTGAGTCGGGCGCGGATTGGGCGCGCTGTTGAAGGTTGGCGGTGTGGTCACGCGCACGCGATAAGCAATCGTCGAGTTACCATTGTTCGTCGCCCGCCCGCGCGATTGCGTCAGCACACCTGTCACGTCAGTAACCGTGTAACCGCCGCGCACGGTGTTATCCGCTGTCAGTTCAGGCGGCGGAAAGCTGATCGGGTCGGGGTCTTCAGTGATATTACCGTCGTCGATCACGATCTGATTAAGGTCGTTCGCCTGCTGCCCGGCTTCGGCATCCGCACCGGGCAGCGCGATGTTGGTCGGCTGTGGCAGTCGCCCGCCGCTGGAGAGGATCAATTCGCCGTGTCGCCCCAACAAGTACAGTTCCGTCACGGTCAGCGTCTGCGGAAAAGTGACAAGCATCCCTTCGTAGCGTTCGCGCGCATCAGCGCTGGCAAATGGCAGCGTGACCTTGACCAGCGCGGGCAGCGGATTCGCGCTGCTGCAAACGACAATGCCCGTACCATTGGCATCGAGCTGTGTTTCCGACTCCCCACGCTGCGGAAACTCCGCCACTGTACCCGTGACTTGTACGCTATCACCCACGTTGACAAAGCGCTCATCTGCACCTGTGAACACGAAAATGCCATCTGAGGTCGCGTCGTCACCATCGCCTGCGTCCTGAACATAGAAGCCACGCAGATCGCTCGTCGCGTCGTCGCCATCGTCCTCGAAATCTGCCGTCACAATCCCCGTGATCGCCTGCGTGTTGCCTAGCGCAAAGGTCGCGCCGCTTCCCTGAATCGCGCCAATCGTCGTGCCGACCATCGTCTCAGGGCAAGCGCTCACTGTCCGCGTCGGCGTTGCATCCGATTCAGATGGCGGCGTGACGGGCGGCGGCGTAGTTGTCGGCTCAGTCATCGCGGCAACCGTGAACGGAAGCGTCACGCTGGCGAGAAAATTATTCGCCGCCACGCCATCGAGAAAGACCGAGACTAAGCAGGTATCACCGGGAGTCAGTGCCGTGCCCGGCATAATTTCGTAAGTACCGCCTGTGCCGCTCACGCTAAAATCGACCGCCCCCGCCTGTTGGCAGGTTAAGCCGAATCCGGTCGCGTCGAGCCGCGTTCCGGTCGCCGTGTTGACGTAGAGGCTAATCGGCGCGCCGACTTCAACCGTGATACCCGACGCGCCATCCTGCGCGAAGACGCTGCCAATCGCTGCGAAGGACATGATCAGCAGAACGAACGAATAGGTCAAGCGAATATTACGCATAAATGACTCCCCTTCAGGTTGATTGCGTTTGCCACGTCAGCACGCAGACGCGGGTGATTTCCCAATCTAGTATAGGTGATAAAGCGCTCGTTCCGATGAAACCGCCTTTAAATATGGTCAGCCCGCTCAGCGGAGCTTGAAGTGCATAATGTCGCCTTCGGAGAAGCCAAGCGAGCTATAGAAAGCGCGAGCGCGGTCATCAGCGCGCTGCGCGTTGACCATGATCTGGTGCAGATTGAGCCGTTCTGCGCGCTTGAGCGCCGCTTCAAGCAGCATCGTTCCCACGCCGCGCCGCTGATACGTCGGCAGCACGGCAATGTCGTTGATCAAACCACGCCCCTCAGTCAGTCCGCGCACAATCGAAAGCGCCACGAAGCCGACGATGATCGGCGGATCAAGCCGATCCACCGCGACGATTACGTCGATGCCGCTGCTTTCGCGGAAGCGTTGGGCAACCTCGCGCCAATCGTCGCTGCTGAGCTTGCGATTCGCGGGGATCAAGTGCAGCAGCGCCATGATCTCGTTGACGTCGGCGGGTTCGGCGGCGCGGATCGTGAACGCGCCCGTCACTGCGACGGGCGATCCATCTTTGCGAGCGGTATGCTGCGCCAGCCACTGCGCCATCATTTCGCGGTGCGTGCGAAAGGGCAGCAGCGGCATGTCACTCGGCTGAAACACGCGCGCGTCAGCGGCATCGTCACCGCCTTGCAGCACGCCGCCGACCGGACGCGCCCGAAAGAAGATCATGATCCCGCTCTGCGGCGGTCCTTCAGGGAACGAGTTGACACCCGCCAGTTCGATAATCTCGACTTTCAGTCCTGTTTCTTCTTCCGCCTCGCGAATCGCCGCTTCTTCGGCACTCTCGTCGGCTTCGATGAATCCGCTCGGCAGCGTCCACTCGTCTTGATGCGGCGGGTGCTTGCGCTGGATCAGCACGACGCCGCCGTCCTTCTCGATGACGATGCCGACGGCGGGCACAGGATTGACGTAATGGACATAGCCGCAGTTCACGCACACTTGGCGTAAGCGTCCGGCTTCCTCGCGTGTGATCAGTTTATGCCCGCAAACGGGGCAGTAGGTCAGTTCGTTTGGCATAAGCCTGAATTTTAGCGCAAGCGGCGCAGGCTGTGAAATAATGGGGTCTGCAAGTCTGATTCCTATTCACAACAAGGAGCGACCATGAAAGACACAATCCGCTGGGGCATTATCGGCGTGGGCGACGTGACCGAGGTCAAGAGCGGACCGGGCTTTCAACAGGCGGCGCATTCTGAACTAGTCGCCGTGATGCGCCGCAGCGGTGCTAAAGCGCGCGACTACGCCGAGCGTCACGGCGTCGCCCGCTGGTACGACGACGGCGCAGCACTGATCAACGATCCCGACGTAAATGCTGTTTACGTCGCCACACCGCCGGATACGCACCTGCTCTACACGGAGATGGCAGCGGCAGCGGGCAAACCCGTCCTCGTCGAGAAACCGATGGCGCGCAGCTATACCGAATGTCAGGGGATGATCGCCGCCTGCGAAGGTGCCGGTGTACCGTTGTGGGTCGCTTATTATCGGCGCTGTCTGCCCCGCTTTGTCAAGATCAAGGCGCTGATTGAGTCCGGCGCAATCGGCGCAGTCCGCACCATTTCGATCACACTGCGCCAGCGCCCGCTTAAAATTGACGGCGATCTCTCTTGGCGTGTGCAGCCCGCGATTTCTGGTGGCGGTCTATTCGCGGATGTTGCCGTTCATATGCTCGATTATCTGGATTATCTTCAAGGAGCGATCAGGGAAGCGCGCGGATTCGCCGTCAATCAGGCGAAGCTCTACCCGCCAGAGGACAACGTCGTCGGCAGCTTTCTATTCGACAATGGCGTCACGGCGGTCGGATCGTGGTGCTTTACCAGCCCCGACGTCCTCGATCAGACGATTATCGTTGGCAGCGCCGGACAAATAAGCTATTCGACTTTCGACGCCGCGCCGATCCTCCTAACGACGGCGGACGGCGTTCAGCAAATCGCTGTTGAAAATCCGACGAGCGTACATCAGCCTTTGATTCAGTCAATTGTGGATGAACTGCGGGGCGAGGGTCAGTGTCCGAGTACAGGTATCAGCGCGGCGCGCACCGCAAAGGTGATGGATGACCTACTGTGCACTTATAATGCGACCTAGCTTACAGAGCGAAAATATCGCCCACAGCCAGCGTAAAGCCGGGCAACACGTCGTCACCGTCAAATTGATCAGGTGCGTCGAGTGTTTTCACAGCGTCTTCGGTGTGGGCTTCGATTCGCTGTTTCTCAGGAAATGCTAGCACGACCATCCGTGAACCATTCTTAAGGTAGTACAGCGCCTTTTCGCGCATTTGAAGGTAAGTATCGTCTGGTAATTTGATTTCAACTACCAGATCGGGCATCTGCGGCACAGCGCCCTTTTTCGTCACCGCTAGAGCGCGCTCATGACTGATAAACGACACATCGGGAATCACATCATTCTGGTTATCCGTCGGCACGCGATAGCGCACCTTGACTCCAGTACGCCCAATCGGATTACTCTTAAGATAGAACTTGAACTCTGCGACCACATTGGCAGCAATAATCCCATGTTCTTCGGTCGGCATTTTCTCGATGATCTCCCCGTTGATGAGTTCAAAGGAGCGACCGCGATGCTCCGGCTGAGCAATGAACCACTCGAATTCTTCGATTGTGGTGATCTGCTTTTCGACTGCCATCGCTGATCCTATCCACCAAACATCTCAACTGATTATAAATCAAAACGGGGCGATCTTTCGACCGCCCCGTCAGCATAAAATCAGATCTCTAGATAATCGCGGAGCTGCCTGCTGCGCGTCGGGTGACGCAGCTTGCGCAGCGCTTTCGCCTCAATTTGGCGGATGCGTTCGCGCGTGACGCCGAAGTGCTTGCCCACTTCTTCGAGCGTGTGATCCTGCCCGTCGAGCAAGCCGAAGCGCATTTCCAGCACTTCGCGCTCGCGTTCACTGAGCACACCGAGCGCCGAGCGAATCTGCTCCTTGAGCAGTTGGCGGCTGGCGGCATCGACCGGACCGGGCACTTTGTCGTCCTCGATGAAGTCACCGAGCAGGCTGTTATCTTCCTGACCAATCGGCATTTCGAGGCTCATCGGCTCTTGCGACAGCCGCATGATCTTGCGGACTTTCTGCGCAGCGCGGCGCAGCTTACGCGCCAAACCGGGATCCATCCGCGCGCCATCCTTGCGGATCAGCTTGATCGCTTTCGTCTCGTCCGGCGTGAGAAATTCCATCTCCAACGCGATCTGCTCGGCAGTTGGTTCAGCGCCGAGGTCTTGCGTAAGCTGCCGCTGGACGCGCATCAGGCGGTTGATCGTTTCGACCATATGAACGGGAATACGGATCGTCCGGGCTTGGTCGGCAATCGCGCGGCTGATCGCTTGGCGAATCCACCATGTCGCATAGGTGCTGAACTTGTAGCCCTTCGTGTGGTCGAACTTGGCGACCGCACGCAGCAAGCCGATGTTGCCTTCCTGAATCAAGTCGAGGAAGTTGATGCCGCGCCCCATATAGCGCTTGGCGACGCTGACGACCAACCGCAGGTTAGCACGCGTTAACGCCTCGGCGGCGTACTCGGCTTTGTGCTCGACTTCATCGAAGCGTTCGGACAGCGTTTCGAGCGCGTCGGTGTCCTCGGTCATCCATTGATTGAACTGCTCTTGCGACGGCAGTACGCCTTCTTTATCAATGTAGCGACGGATCATGATCTGTTCGCGGAACGGGATCAGGTAAATCCCATGAATCACATCGAACAAGCGCCGCGCCAGTTCTGTCCACGCTTCGTCACGCCCCCATTCGCGCTGACGCAGATATTCGCGAATCGAGGACGAACCGCTAACGTCCCAATCGTCGGTGAGTGCCTGTATTTCGTCGATGACTGCTTTCAGGTTCGGCGGCTCAGTCTTGAAACGTTTCGCGTGCTGGACAACGTCCGCCCAATTGCGCTGAACAACGCTGTAAATATCCTGAACCAGTTCCTTCGGTTCAGGCAAGCCGCTGCCTTCAGGCTGGCACAGTCGGTCGATCTCGGCTTGAAACAGGCGCTCCGCCGCGATCTGAATACTCAGCCACGTCTCACGGTTGGTATCCAACAGCGGCACTTGACCAATTTCCTTCAGGTACATCCGCACCGGGTCGTCGGCAAGCGCAAAACTGTCGAAACGAGCGTTATCGCCCGCCATCAGATCATCGTCGAGATCCTCGAGATCGTCGTCATCCGCCAGCATCGGATCGACCATATCGTCGTCCTTGACCGCCAGATCGTCGTCGAACTCGAAGTCATCATCCGCGCCCTCATCCAGCTCATCGTCAATTTCGAAATCGTCGTTCTCTTCTCCGCCGACGTCGACTTTAGAGAACTCATCGGTGGTGCGAACATTCTCTTTACGTGGGGTTCGTTTTTTCGCCATTCCCTTATCCACAACAAACTTGCACTACTGCCGCAGCAATTGCGCGCGACGGTTCAGTTCGGCG
>JBBSNT010000269.1:0-6349 GCA_038260485.1 Aggregatilineales bacterium
GATTGGCGCGTTAGTGGGAATCGGGACGTTTTTGCTTCCCGGCGTCGGGCCGCTGTTGGGCGCAGGACCGCTGGCAGTCGCCATCAGCGCCGGAATCGGCGCGGCGGCGGGCGCGGTCACGGGTGGCGCGACGGCAGCACTGCTCGACTTCGGCATCGACGAAGAAGAAGCACACTTCTTCACCGAAGGTATCCGGCAAGGCGGGACGCTCGTTAGCTTGACGACGCGTGAACAATGGTTGGAGTGGGCGGAAAATATCATGAAGCGGTATCGCCCGCTCTCACTTGAAGAACACGTCGTTGATTGGAGCGAACATTCGATGGCGCGGTTTACACCCTCACCGTAAATCAGCCGCCGATTGCTCAACCGCTGACGATCTTCACCGAGCTGCACGTTATTTCGTCGCCCCCATTGACGAATCGGGTGCGGATTTGTCGTGTTACACGATTTAGGACGGCGTGAGCGCTGCTGTCATAAATTCGGTGACGCGCTGCGGATAATCCAGTGGCGCGGACGCGAGATAACTTCCGTGCGTCGCGCCGGAAACTTCCCATAATTCTGCATTCGACCCGGCTTGCTCCCGCTGTAGACGCGCGCCCTGCAAACCGGGTTCTTGTGTGCCGTAGATCAGCAGGATGGGGCGCGGCGCAATGCTGGCGATCACGTCGAGCGGGCTTAAGACGCCTACATCTAGCCCTGTGTTGAGGCGATAGGCTGCCCGCGCACCGAAGCGAAAGAAGGGTGCGAACCAGAGCGTCGAGGGCGTGTTCTGCTCGATCTCGACGGCGAAATCATGATAGCCTCCCTCCGCGACGACGGCTTTGAGCGCCGGATACTGCGCCGCCGCCATGATCGCCGCCGCGCCGCCCGCCGAAAAGCCGTGAATCCCGATGCGATCCGGATCCACATCCGAGCGCGTCGCTAGATAGGCGATGGCGTCACCGACCTGCTGCGCCTCCCGGTAGCCGAGCGTGTTCGCCGCAGTGCCGACGCAAATGCGCGAGCTGTAGCTGAGCACGGCGAACCCGCCCGCGTGATAAACGGCGATCTCGTCGATGCGGTCGCCGCGCCCGATGCCGCCGGTCGGCGCGACGATCACGGTTGCGCCGTTGGGTGACTCGGCAGGGATAAAGTAGGCGGGCGTCGGATGGTCGAACTCGCTTGAGGGAAAGCTGATATCCTCGTAGGGGAAGGGTGGCTGCGTTTCGCCGCTGCAAAGGGGCGCGGTCAGGGCTGCCATGAAGCCATAGCCGAGCAGTGTCGGGATCATCAGCGCCAGCGCGACGGTGATGATCAGCAGTGCGCGCGTGACGAAGATCAGTCGCTGGCGCAGCGTGCGCGGGGGTTTGCGATGAGATGACATGCTGTGATTATGGCATGGATTTGAAGAATTGTTTCGCTAAAGGGGCGTGTTCCTACGCGAGACGTAATCCGATTTTTGCGTGGGGCGTTATATGAGCGTGTTTGTTTAAGAAGTCGGGCGAACCCCACCCCGTGCTTTCTGTGGAAACAGTCATATCTTTCTCTCTCCCGAGTGTGCAGGAAAGACGTGTCTGATCTCCTGCCCGGTCTGTGTCTCGAAGCGCCGCAGCTATTCCCGCGAGGCTGGCTTAGCCCACCAACTCTGCGATTTTGCGGGCGGCGGCGCGCCCTTGATCGACCTGCTGATCGATGCGCTTGGCGCGATAGTCGCTGCCGGCGAGGACGACGCCTGAAGGCAGCATGAGGTCAATCGCGTCAATCGCTTCCTGATGTTCGGGCAGCGAACGCGAGAGTGAGTCCGCTTCTGCCCAGTAATACGCCCACTCGACCACAGGATCGGCGGACGCGCCAATCAGATCACGCACTTTGCCGATGGCGTCGTCGGGCGTCTTGATAGTGTCGTCGAGCCGGACACCCGCGCGAATCAAGACCTGATCCTCCGGGACGCGCTCTGGCAGTTCGTAACGCTGCAAGAACATGAGTCCGCGCGCTTCAGGCAGCGGCGGGACTCCATCCTTGCGATAGCCGAGGGACACCCGCACGACCGGATCGTAACGGTAGTCGAGCAGCAGCAGCGCGGCTTCTGGCGTGAGGGCGCGCAGCATGTGTTCGGCGTAGCGGGCGGGCGCGCTGACGATCACGGCGGGGGTTTCGAGCATCAAGCCGTTTTCGAGGCAGATCGCAAAGCGCTTCTGGTCAAACTGCCCGATACTGCTGACCGCCATGCGTTGCATGATCGGCGCGGTCAGGCGTTTGGCGATGGCATCGACCAGCGTTTGCGTGCCGTCTTTGAAGATCACCAACTGACCGTCCCGATACTTGCCGACCTTAACCAGCGCGTCGCCCAAGCCGAGTTCGTCCAGAAACGCCCACTCGCCGTACTTTTCGAGCACGAATGAGCCGCCGTCGAGCACGAAACCCGCCTCGCGCTTGGTGACGATGCTCCCGCCGAGCCGGTTCTTGACTTCGATCAGGCGGTAGGGGATTTTTAGGCGTTCGAGTTCCCATGCGGCTGATATTCCCGTCAGCCCACCGCCGATGATGATGACTTCGCTCATGTTAAATCCTCAGTTAAAAGTTAAAAGTGGAAAGGCTCAAGTAAATCCCCTAAAAGCGTCGGTCTGTTGTTAACTTTTAACCTTCCACCTTTAACGAAGGCTTCGCTACGCGCCGAATTTGGTCAGGCGCTTGGCGTGACCGAGCGCCATCGGCATCAGGTCGCGCGCGTAGAACTGACCGAGCGCGCCGCACATCGCTTCACGTTCACCGAATGCCGCCGCACGATCCGGCATGTGTGTCTCCGGCGCGTAGAGCAGCGTTGGCACGGGGTGCCAGCTATGCGAACGGAGCGCCGCCGGAGTCGAGTGGTCGCCGGTGACGATCAGCACGGCGGGGTTGAGGTCGAGCAGGGTCGGCAGGGCGGCATCAACTTCCTCGATGACTTTAGCTTTGGCGTCGAAGTTGCCGTCCTCACCGCGACTGTCGGTGTACTTGACATGGCAGAAAACGAAGTCGAAATCGTTCCAGATTTTGGCGACGAGATCGAACTCATCCTGAATTGAGTCGTGCGGATCGGTTTCCTGCACCTGCATCCCGACCAAACGGCTGACGCCCTTGTACATCGGATACACGGCGACACAGGCGGCTTTGAGCTTGTAGACGTCGCTGTACTTGGGCAGGTTGGGGTCGGTGGCGAAGCCGCGCAGGGTACACATATTGGCGGGTTCGTGCCCTGCGAGGCGCTTGCGCGCTTCAGCGAGCCACTGGTTGACGATTTGGGCGGTCTTTTCGGCTTCGGGGGCGGCGGCTTTGGCGGGTAGCGGCGGCACGCCGGTCGCCTGCGGGTCGGTATCCTCGACTTGATCGCTCAAGCCTTCGCCGCGCAGCACCAGCGCAAAGCGATAGCCCTCGCCCGCCTTGATCTGACACTCGACACCGTCGATCTGGATGTCCTTGAGCAGTTCGACCCGCTTTTCGCCTTCTTCGGTCGGGATGCGTCCGGCGCGGCGGTCGCTGATGTTGCCGTCGGCGTCGATGGTGCAGAAATTGCCGCGCACCGCCACGTCACCGCGATCCACGTCCAAGCCGATGCCAATCGCCTCAAGCACGCCGCGCCCGATGTCGTAGATCAGCGGGTCGTAGCCGAACAGCGCTAAGTGGGCGGGACCGCTGCCCGGTGCAACGCCGCGCGCGACGGGGATGCTCAAGCCGCTGCTGCCCTCGCGGGCGAGCCGGTCGAGGTTGGGCGTGTTGGCGGCTTCGAGTTCGGTCAAGCCGCCGGGAGTCATCGGCAAGCCGCCGAGTCCGTCCATGACCAGTAGGAGAATCTTGCCGCCGTGATCTTCGCTGAGGCGGCGCATCAAATCAAAGTCTGCCATCTGAACTATCCTTTTCTTTGGATATGAAATTGCGGGTTAGAAGTCGGTGACCGGCTTGAGCGTCACGCCGACCTGCTGCGCCGCTGCTGCTTGTCTCGCGTCGGCGGTGATCAGCGGCAGGTTATGTTTCTCGGCAAGCGCAATGTAAACCGAGTCGTAGATTGCCAGCTTGTGTTCCAGCCCGATTTGCAGCGCGCGCACGAGCAGATCACCTTCCATTGGCGCAACTCTTGCACAACAATCGGGGTATCGACGACATAATCAGCCATTTATCGATCCCGGTCTTCGCGTATAAGCTCAACAACGGACGGCGTACCGGGAGGTGGTGTCCACAGATGTTTATCGATGTCGTCCAAAACCTCTTGGACACTGCACTTGCCGCCCAACGTGCGGAATTTTCTTACCCGTTGATCGACTGTATTTTCGATCAATGTCTTCAATTCGTCGAGCGTCATGTCGCCCACACGTTCGCTTGCCATCGCCTCAACTCCGATCAACTCATTATCGTGCCTATTGTACCGCGCCGCGCTCGCTTGGGGAGGAATGCGCGCATAATAGTGAGTAATATCATATTGAATGGAGGGAGACGCTATGACGCAGAAAATCGCAGTCGCCATCATTCACGGAATCGGCACGCAGAAGCCCGACTTCGCTAAAGAGTTGATCGCCGAACTCGACAGTCGCTGCCACGCCGACTGCGGCGACGACATTGTCGCGGAGACGGTGCATTGGGCGCCTGTGCTTGAGGACGCGGAAACGCGGCTCTGGAGCAACCTGCAAGACGGTGGACGTTTGCGCCTCAAGACGCCGCGCCGCTTCTTGATCGACTTTCTGGGCGACGCTTTCGCCTATCAACTCGCGCCCTCCGACCGCCGCGTCTACGATGCGATTCACCGCGTCTTTGCGCAAACGCTGCGTCGGCTGGCAGAGCGCGCCGGTGAACGAGCGCCGTTGTGCGTCATCGCGCACAGCCTCGGCACGGTGATCGCCAGCAACTTCATTTACGACCTGCAAACCGACGCCAAGCGCCGGATTATTTCCGAGCAGGTGCGAGCGCACATGAAGAACACGCCGCTCGAGCGCGGCGAAACGCTGACGCTGCTGTACACGATGGGCAGCCCGATTGGGCTGTGGAGCCTGCGCTACCGGGACTTTGGCAAGCCGATCCAGATGCCTGCGCCGAGACTGCCGCACTATTACCCCAAATTAGCCGGCGAGTGGCTCAACTTCTACGATGCCGACGACGTGGTCGGGTTTCCGCTCAAGACGCTCAACGACGACTATGCAAAAGTCGTCAGCGCTGACCTTGAGATCAATGCCGGCAGACTCTGGAACAGTTGGAATCCGCTGTCGCATCTTGGCTATTGGACGGATCAAGATGTGATCGAGCCTATCGCGAAAAAGCTGATTACGGTTTGGAACGAGGTCAACCCGAAGGTTGGTTAGGCTGACAGTAGGGGTTTTCGCGCACGATCAGCGTGGCGCAGTTGTTGGAACGTGGGTCTGAGATGTGGTCGTAGAGGATGCCTTTGACCTGAAAACCGTTGCGAAGCTGCATGCTCAGGGTGGAGTCGTGCAGGCGCGTTTGGTGGACGTGCAGGACGTATTGAGCAACGGACAGGTGATCGGCGTGGCGTTGATAGCCGGGCAGCAGCGCTCCGGCGATTTCGCCGCGCAGGTTGAGCCGACGCGCTAAGGCTTGGCGCGCTTCGTAGAGGCGGCGACCGATGCGCATCCCGCGAAAATCGGGGTGGACGCTCATGTCCGCGCCGTAGAGCCATTCGCCCTGCGGATCGTGGTTGGTCAGCCAGCCGTTGGCGACGACATCGAGGAAGGTGTGCTGGATGTGGTCGAAATCGAAATTGACGCGGAAGGTGCTGGTCGAACCGACCGGGATCGATTTGCCTTTGACGAGGGCAAGCGCGACGAACTGTCCTGCGGGGAAAAGCGCCAGATGCTTGTGATATTTCGCTTCCGTTAAGAGTTCACCCTCCGTGAGCGTGGGGAAATTGATTCGTTGCAAGCGAACGAGTTCAGGGATGTGTTCCGGCTGAAGGTTGACCACGTCGATGCGTAAGACCACCTTCTTGGGTACTTGTTCGGCGATCATGCGATTCCTCCTATAAAGACAGCCTTGCTTTCCATGTATTCGTGCAAGCCTTCGATACCGTATTCGCGCCCCATGCCGCTGGCTTTCATGCCGCCGAAAGGCATTTCGGGCGTGGTGGGCATCCAGTCGTTGACGCCAATGATGCCGAACTCCAGCCCTTCGTACATGCGAACAGCGGTGTTCAGGTCACGGGTGTGGACGTAGGCGGCGAGACCGTACTCGGTCGCGTTGGCTTTGGCGAGCGCCTCGTCAGGATCGTCGAAGGGGATGATGGGCATGACCGGTCCGAATAATTCTTCTTTATAGACGGACATATCGGGGGTTAGGTGGGTGATCACGGTGGGGCTGTAGAAGTAGCCGTGTGGGAGCGTTTCGGGAC
>JBBSNT010000270.1:0-6329 GCA_038260485.1 Aggregatilineales bacterium
CTCAATGGTTGTCTGATAACTCCCATTTTAACAAGTACCACATGAACGACTTCAACTATCAATCACGGTTGACATTTAATTAGATCAATTCGATTACCTTAACCATTATTTCCTAATAATCTCTTTTTCTATATTCACTCGTTCCGTGCCGCGAACGCCAGCACCGCCAGCAAATCTTCGCGCTCCAGATCAGGGTAATCGTCGAGAATGTCGTCAAAGCTCATCCCGGCACTCAGTAATTCTAGGATCGCCTGCACAGGGTAGCGCAGCCCGCGAATTACGGGCTTACCGTGCATGATCGCCGGATCAATCGTAATCCGCGCCAGCAAACCGTCCATCAGCATCATCCTGAAATTTGCCATCATGCGTATTAAACGTGCTGATTGCGTATTTCTGACCGGCAAGCACGAGAAACCAAATGACCGCCCTTCTTGACTCCATCCGCACCGCCCTGCGCGACCACTTGGGAGCACGAGGTTTGCGCCTAGAAGCTGGCAGGCAGCACGCGCCACGATCCGCTTGATCCGCCCGAATCGTCGATCAGCAGGTAGGTTTCGCCGCGCTGAGGCAAGAAGATCGCCCGCCCGTGATCGAACGCCTGCATGGTGCCAGACGATCCCTGCTCGTCCGTGACAGCCCAACCGAGTGATCCGCGCACGTCCATGTTGGTGCGCCAGACCTTGCCGAAGCCACGCTTCGGTTCGAGCAAGCCGAGCGGCGGCGTCTCTCCGCCCGTTTCGGGATCGACTCCCGATACCCACGTATCGTTGAAGCGGCGGAAACGTCCGTCGAGCGTCAGGACGTAAATTCCGCTCGGACTCTGCAAGTAGATCATCGATCCATGCTCAAATGACTGGATCGCCGTCGTGGTCGAATAGGCTGATCCCTGCGCGCAACCGAGCATCGGCGCCAGCGTCGAATCGGTCGCTAATGCTGCCGCCAAGCTGCTCGGCGCTGAGGTCGTACAAGTCGTCGATGCAGACGACATCGGCGGCGGCAGTGTCGCCAACTGCGGCTCACCGGGCAGCGGTACGCCGATTACAGGCGTGCCGAGCACGGGCGTCGGTGAGGCGGCGAAGCGCTGCATGACTAGCGTCTGCGCGGCATAAGCGACGGCGGTCAGCGTTTGCGGATTGTAGAGTTGTTCGGGCGGCAGCACCGTCGCGCGCTGCGAGAGCAGTGCCAACATGCCCAGACTGTCCAGTTCCGGCGACGCCGTAAATGTTGGCGAAGGCGTCGGCGTGATCGTGTTGGTGATCGTCAAGCTGGGCGTTAGCGTGACAGTGGGCGACGGTGACGGTGTATTCGTCCCGGTCTGCGAGGGTGTCAAGCTGACGGTCGGCGTCGGCAGCGGCGTATCCGTATCCGTCGGGATCAGTGAGGCGGTCAGCGTGGGCGCGAGCGTCGGCGGTGCGGATGGCGTCAGCGTGGGGATGAATGTCGGCGCTGCGGATGGCGACACGGTAGCGGAAGGTTCAAGCGTCGGCAGCATCGCCAGCGTCGGCACAACCAAGTCCTGCGTCGGCGTTCCGCTGCACGCCGCCAGCAATCCCATCAGAGCAATCAAGAGGGTGAGTTTCTTCATGCGGCTTATTATAGAATTGATTTGAACTTTTAGCAGTTCGTTTTTAGCCCAAACCTAACCCACTGTGATCAAGGAGTACCCATGTCTGACATTTTGCTGCGTTTCATCCACATCAGTGATACCCACATCAGCGCCGACCCGCATTATAACGACGACGGCGCGATGCACACGCCGCTGATCGGCGCGCAGTCGGTCGTCCACGAAATAAACCACCTGCCCTTCACGCCGGATTTCGTCCTGCACACAGGTGACGTTGCCTACAACCCGGACGCCAGCGCCTACGACACCGCCCGCGACGTCTTTAGCGCGCTCAATGTGCCGATTTACTACGTGGTCGGCAATCACGATTACGCCGAACCGCTCCAGCGAGTCATGTTAGGGCGCACGGAGAACGTCAAAACGCCCTACGACGACACGTTCGAGGTCAAGGGCGTGCAGATTATCCTGATGGACAGCAACCGCCCCGCGCCTAACTACTGCGGCAGAGTCAGCGACGAGCAGCTAGCATGGCTCGATGGCTTTTGCCGCGCCGACGACGACCGTCCGCTGATTGTAGCGGTGCATCACAACGTCCTGCCGATGGGTTCGCCACTGTGGGACGAAAAGATGAAGATGGTCAACGGCGAGGCGTTTCACCGCACCCTGCTGCCCGCCCGTGATCGTCTGCGCGGGGTGTTCTTTGGGCACGTCCACCAGAACACCGACACGCTGCGCGACGGCATCCTCTATACCAGCGCGCTCAGCACGTGGTATCAGTTTCACAACTATCCCGATCAGGTTGATTTCGAGGTTGACCGTCACGCCGGACCGGGCTACAGCATTGTCACCGTCACGCGCGATCAAACCTTCATCCGGCGCTATCGCTACACCGTCGATGCCGGATCGCTCATCGAATAGGCGTCAGGCACGTAACGTTTGGACGATTCCGGCGATCAGGGCGATGAAGCTTTGCAGAGCGCGCTCCTCGCTCAGCGCCGTCAGCGGGATATTGGGGCGACGGTCAGCGCGGTCGTCGGCGAAGGGCGTCGCCACGAACGGGTTGAGCAGATGCAGCAGGCGCAGGCGTTCGCTTTGGTCGTCGTAAGGCGGAAAGCTGCTCAAATACTGAAAGGGCACTTCGACGGCGGGCTGCTTGGGATACGCGCGGATCGACATGACGCTGACGCCGCCGGGACCGACCCACAGGTTCGCATGGCAGGCGGGTTCGCTGCGCCCCGTAAAGCTGATACTGTCCGTGTTCACGCGCGCCCAATCGAACAGCGCCCGCGCGATCCGCGCATTCTCCGCACCGTCGGGAAGCTGCTCGACATACTTGAAGAAGTTGAGTCGGTTCGGTTCAGGCGAGAGTTTTTTCTGTTCGCTCGGCTTTGGTTCGGGCAGCGGCTCGGTCAGCGGCGTCTTTTGAAGCGCGGTCACCAGCTTCTTGATCGCCGTTTCGGGGCGGCTGCGAAAGTCGCTAAACTGCCGGTTGATCAGGTGCAGCGGCAGCGGCGTATCGTCGATGCGCGCGATGAAGAGCGGCTTGCGCAGCTCCATCGCCAGCAGCGTCTCGCGCTCGACCCACTCCGAGTCGCGCCCGTCTTTCGAGATCACGACCAGCATCGCACCGCAGCCCTCGACCGCCGTCTGAATCTCGCGCATCCACGTCGAACCGTCGGGGATGTCGTTCACGTCCACCCAGCAGCGAAACCCCGCGCCGTTCAAGCGCTCAGCTAACTGCGCGGTAAAATCACGATCTTTGGAGCTATGGCTCATAAAAATGTACGGTTGTGTCATCAGCAACATTCGTTAAAAACAGGCATAAGTCTGCTGTTATTGTACTCGAAACTCGGCGTGACGCGGGTATAGGGCGGCGTTTGACGCCGATTCGCGCGGGTGCTAGGATCGCCCGCTTCTGGAAACAGGCTGTATCAGGGGAGGTAATCCAGATGGGTGAATTGAAGCTGATCGTCAAGCCGGATGAAGAAGAAGGCGAAGGGGCAGAGCTTTTCGTTGACGGCTTGATCGGTGGCAATGCCTTTCGTTTCCTGCTCGACACCGGCGCATCGAGAACCTGCATCCTGCGGGATGATTACACTGCTGCCTTTCCTATCACCGATCAGAGCCATTCGTCAGGCGTTTTTGCGACACACAGCGAAGACTTGATCATCGTGCCAAGCATTGAAGTTGGCTCGATCAGCCGCCAGAACTTTACGGTGGCGCGCAGCGAGGCGAATCCGCACGTTCGCAATTTAATCGGCATGGATTTGCTCAAGGACTTCTGCTGCCACTTTCGCTTTGACGAGAACCGCGTGATCCTAGACCCGGACACCGCCGCGCTCGACCTCGATTTGCAACCGCTGCTGCTCGATCAGAAATCTCACCCATACGTCGATGTCCACTTTGGCAGGCAGGCGGCAAAAGCCGTCTGGGATACGGGCGCAAGCATCACGATTGCCGACATGACCTTCATCCAGCAGCACCCCGAATTTTTCCAGCCAGTCGGGCAGTCCACCGGCACAGATTCGACTGGTACGCAGGTCGAAACCCCCATGTTCCTGACGCCGGAAACCATCATTGGCAGCGATACCTTCGCGCCCGTCCGCGTCGCGGGCGTCGATTTGTCACCGGTCAATGCGATGCTCGAAGTGCCGATGGACATGATCTTAGGCTACACGACCCTCAGCCAAGCGAACTGGCTCTTTGATTTTCCGCGTAAGCAGTGGGCAATTTCCAAACGCCTGCTTACGCCTTGACCGCTGCACAGCGTCTCAGATCAGGAGAAGACCGGACGTGACGACCGCGCTCAACGCCGCGACCCCTGCCCAACTCGCCGCCGCCGTCGAAGCCAATCTGTATGCCTTCTTTCGGGCGATGCAAACGCTGCCTAACGGCGAAATCGTCGAGGACGAGCGCCTGAGCTATCATCATGCTTTCCCCTATGGACCCATGTTCAAGGGCATCTGGTGCGCGCGGCTTACTCCCGAAGAAGTCGATTCAGCGGTTGAGCAGGCGCTCGACTGGTTCAAGCAGCGCCGCGCGCCGCTGGTGGCGTGGTGGATCAGCAGCGTCAGCGAGCCGTCCGATCTCGCGCAGCGGATTCAAGCGCACGGCTTCATGACCGATTACGCCGACGATCCGGGCATGGCGGCGGATTTGCACACGCTCAATGAAACCCCGATCCCCGACGGCTTAACTATCCGCCAAGCGGAGGACGAAGCCGCGCTAGAGGATTGGCGCGCCGTTCTTTCAGCGGCATTCAACTTCCCCGACGCCGTCATGCAGGCGTGGGTCGATCTTACGCTGGCGTTCGGCATCGCCAACGCCCCTTGGCGGCATCACGTTGGCTACTGGCAGGGCAAACCGGTTGCCACCAACTTTTCTTTCGTCGGCGGCGGAGTCGTCGGGCTGTACTGTGTGGCAACCGTACCGGACGCGCGCAACAGAGGCTTTGGCGCGGCGATCACGCTTCAGCCGCTGCTCGACGCCCGCGCTGCTGGCTGTCACTACGCCGTCCTGTTCGCCTCGAAACTGGGTGCGCCGCTCTATCAGCGCGTCGGCTTCCACGACACCGGCAACCGCATCTCGCGCTACGTCTGGAGAAACAACCGCTAGGCGAGGCGTTAAATGGGCGCAAGTGCCTGCGCCGCCGCGTGATATTCGTCGTCGAGATCAATGCGGTCGCGTTCTTCCTCGAATTGGCGGCGGCTCTGTTCCCACACCAGTGTCGCGTAGGCGCGCAGCATAGTGCCGTAATCGGGTTTCGCACATTCACCGACCATTCGCAGCGTTTGCAGCAGATGCCTCGAAACCAGTAGATCGCTGCATCCATAGCGGCGAATTTCGTCAAAGGCGGCTTTGATCATGTCCTCAAAGCTCAACGCGCGGGTGATGATGCGCAAATTGCCCGCCTCATCGTAGCGATAGGGCGACGGCAGCTCGCGACCCCCAAGCCGACAGAGCGCTTCACCCAAGCGGTCGATGCACATCACCGCTGTATAGGGATCGTTGATGGCGGGCGAGAGCGCGCGCACCGCAATCGTCACCAGTTGGTTGAACAACAATGCCATATCTTGTGTTTGCGTGCGCGTGCTGCCGAGGATCAGCGCTCCACTAATCGCAGACGCCAGCGGATCGCTCACCCGCACGGCGGGATAGATGCCGCCGAGCAGACTGCCTTCGACCATGAAATCACCCGGACGCGGGCGCAGCTTCAGGATCACGTCGTGCTCGCGCGCAGCATCCATCAACTTCTGCTCGTCAATCATTTGCAGGTAGCCGCTGGCGTTCGCGTGAATGACCGCCGACTGCTTATCGAAGTGTTCCAGCACAGTCAGTTGTGACGCGCGTTCCGATCCGCTCTCCAGCTCATCGACGCCCAGCGCCTCTGGATACAGGTCGTCAATGGCGCCGAGCAGCGTTTTGCCAATTCGAGTGATGATCGTCGTCGCCTGAATCGATTCTGAAATGTGGTGGATGAAATAGATCAGCACCGCGAGGCTGATGATCGCTAATACGACGCCGATCAAGCCAGAGAGATTGGGCACAAAGACGTTATTTTCAGTGCTGTTGATCGTCCGCAAAACCAGCAGCGAGTAAATGAACGACGCTGTGAACGTACCGAGCACGACCTGATTGCCCCGGTCGCGCATGAAATTGCCCAGCACCAGCGATCCGTACTGCTGCGCCGCCTGCGCCAACACAACCATCGTCAGCGAAAACACCAACCCCGTCACCGTGATCATCGAACTCGCAACCGTCGATA
>JBBSNT010000271.1:0-6327 GCA_038260485.1 Aggregatilineales bacterium
CGTCCTTACCTTCACGGATGCGCGCCCAAGCTGCGGACAGGGTCGCGACCTGTCCGGTTAAGCGAATGGCTTTGCGACGCAGCGCGTCGAGATCATAATCTTCGCTGTCCGGGTCGTAGAAGGCGAGTTCGGAGACGGCAGTCCGCAGCACTGCCATCGGGTTGGCGTCTTTCGGGTACTCAGTGAGGTGTTGCAGCACTTCCGGGTAGACGACGGCTTGTGTGGCAATCGCGCTGCGCAGTTCTTCGAGTTCCTGCTTATTGGGCAGGTGGTCGTTCCAGAGCAGATAAACGACTTCTTCATAGAGCGCATGGGCGGCAAGGTCTTCGATTTTGTATCCGGCGTAAATCAGCTTGCCTTCAGTACCGTTGACGAGGCTCAGGCGGCTGTCGCCGATGGATACGCCTGCTAGTCCTTTGCTTGCTGTCTGGGTCATCTCAGCTTCTCCTTAGTTATTTTAAACAGTTGACTTAATAAAAGCCCCGAAACGGGCGCTTAGGCTGAAACGCATCACTGTGCTATCTATAAGCGTAGCCAGCGAGACTTAGAGTGTCGTTAGATTGGCACAAAAGGCGCCTAATTATGTTTGTGCAAATTATAACACTCGCCATACGACGCCACAACAGTGGTCTGAATGAGTCAGCGATTGGCACTATGAACGTTGGACGCTTGCTGCGAGTAAGTCATGTACAAGGCTGAACATTAGGGAGCTAGCGATGAAATTATTGCAGCGGTTGACATGGACGATAGGGCTGTTGATAGTGGCGGTCGGTGTGGGCAGCGTATGGGCACAGACCACGCCAGAGGCAGCTGCTCCTCCCACTGAAGCGATGCTAGGGAGTGATGGCATCGGTGACGCATATTATCCGCTGCTTGGTAACGGCGGCTACGACGTGCGGCATTACGCCATTGACGTGGCGGTCGATCCTGACGCCAAGACAATCGACGGCGCGACGACGATTGAAGCCGAGGCGACCGAAGCGCTCAGCGCGTTCAACTTTGACTACGCCGGCCCGGAAATCAGCAGCATCATGGTCAATGACGAGGCTGCGACCTTCGCGCGCGCGGGTGACGAACTGACGATCACGCCCGCGACGGATTTAGCCGGGGGTGAAGCATTTACGGTCGTTGTGACTTACAGCGGCACGCCGGGCAGCCGGACGGAAACTGAAACGTTTGCGTCGCTCGGCTGGATACCAACGCGCGACGGGGTGACGATTGCCGGCGAACCCGCCGGATCATCCGTGTGGTATCCCGTCAATGAGCATCCGCTCGACAAGGCAACCTACAGCTTCCGTATCACGGTTACTGATCCGCTTGTAGCGGTCGCTAACGGCACGCTCGAAGACGTGATCGAACACGACGGCAGCAGCACCTATCTCTGGGAGATGGCTCAGCCGATGGCGAGTTATCTGGCGCGGCTGAGCATCGGCAATTTTGTGCGGCAGGATAGTGTGACAGCGGGCGGCGTGCTGATTCGCAACTATTTCCCCGTAGCGCTTGCCGACGACGGTCAGGAAGCCTTCGCGCGGCAGGGCGAAATGGTCGATTTCTTCAGCAGCGTGTTCGGCGCTTATCCGTTTGACGCTTACGGTGGCATCGTGATCGACGCGCCGATTGGCTTCGCGTTGGAAACCCAAAGCATGACGTTGTTCGCGCCGAGCATCATCACGAATGTGTTGAACGACAATCAGCAAGGCGGCGAAGGCACGATTGCCCACGAATTGACTCATCAGTGGTTCGGTGACGCGGTGAGTTTGGAGAAATGGCAGGATATTTGGCTCAATGAAGGCTTTGCAACCTATGGGTCGTGGCTGTGGTTCGAACATGCTTACGGCGCGGACGTAATGACCACGATTACCGAGAATGTTGAGTCGGCACTCGATGGCGAGGTGCTGCGGGCACGCGGCATCAGCGCTCCATCGATTCAAGCGCAGCTCCAGACCTTTGCTATCACGGGCGACCCGACACCGAATAAGTTGTTCGACAGTGCCGGCGTTTACTATCGCGGGGCGCTGACACTGCACGCGCTGCGGCTGACCATTGGCGACGAGGCATTTTTCAAGACGTTGCAAACCTACGTGCAGACCTATCAATACGGCAACGCCACGACCGACGACTTCATCGCCGTCGCTGAACAGGTCAGCGGACAGCAGTTGGATAGCTTCTTCAAGGCGTGGCTGTTTGACCCAATTGTGCCAGCACTGCCCGTGCCGCAGGCGTAAGCCAGCCAATCATCACGCCAACGGGCGGCTGCGAGTTGCGTTAGAATACAGACCATGTGGAACAGATTGGTGAAGGAATAGAGATGCCATATCTCGCGCAGATCGAGCAGCGCCCTAGCATCGATGATCTCTCCGACGAGGAGCGGCGCAGTATCGATAAACGGTTCGATGCGAATGCCTACGAAATTAATATCGAGGGGCGGCGCGTCGCATGGGGGCGCATCGACGAGGTTGAAATCGCCCAAGCTGCCCGCGCCGCTGGTCCAGCGGGCTGGTTCGTCAAGAAGATGGTCTTTGCCGGCGAACGCTATCACGTTGGCGTCTACTTCGAAGGGGATGAAGCGGTGCTGACGAATATCACGCTGGCGACGGCGCAGTTCGTCATCAACACGATTGCCTACTACGCGCGCCAGTCGGTTCGTTACAGCGGGGTCGAGGGGATTGCGCCGCTGCGTGAGGACTAGCCTGCGCGCGTTCGTATGGCTCTGCTTGTTGATTGCGGCGGCATGTACTGCCGCGCCGTCAACGGTAGTGGTCAACCCAACAGATGGGGTGATCACGCTGGCGCAGGCGCAGCAAGCGGATGCGCCTGCGCTGGCGACGTCGGTGGATGGGGTTACGGCGGTTTGGATTGGGTCGGATGAGCGCGGTGTGCATCAAGATGCGCGGCGGCTGACCAACGCCGGGCTGAGCGAGATCACCACGCTGCCGCTGCCGCCTACGCATCCCTATGATCAAATGTTGATTACAGGTGAGGGTGGTCGGCTGCATCTGCTCTGGCTCGATGCCGATCAAGACGGTGAAACCAATCTCTACGGCGCGCTGATCACGCCGGAATTGCAAGTCGAGCGCGGTCCCATAGCACTCTCGGAAGGGCTGGCGCTGCGCTATACGGCAGTCGCGGACGGCGTCGGCGGATTGTGGGTCGCGTGGAGTGGTGGATTGCTCAGCGAGATGAACATTTACACCCGTCGCATCGACTCGGACGGGCGTCCGCTGCTGACGATGACTGTCGCTGAGAACGCTAGCGATCCGGCGTTGGTGCGCACGGCTGCGGGCGAAATCTGGCTGTTTTGGCTGGCGGATGGGCAGGTGATCGCACAGCAGCTTGACGCCAATGGGTCTGCTCATGCACTGACCAGCGCGATCAGTTTGGCAGCGGGGGATATTTTGGTCAACACCGGGGTGGCACTCGATACTACCGCCGCTTACTATTACTGGAACGTCACGCGGGCGGATGGCACGAACCAAACGTGGATCAGCGCTGGCGCGTTAACGGCGGACGCATGGCAGCAGCCGCAGCGTTTGCGCGTCGATACGACAGCGCTAAGCGAGTTCGCGCCGCTGGCGGGGCAGCAGTCGTTATTACGGGCGGTGGCGCAAACTGGCAGTGATCTAGGGCTGGTTAATCTGCACGCGGGCGCAATCGTCGATTATAAGCCGCTTGTGCAGAACGTAACCTTGCTTGGCTTGCCGACTCTCGTCGCGGACAGCGCGGGTGGCGTGTACGTCGCTTGGAGTGCGCCGGGAGACGCAGCGGCGGATTTACGTATCTTTCGGGTCGCGCAGTAGCGCGTGTGCGTGAAATCAGCCCCTACTGCCATCCTCATCAAAATTAGCAGGCGTTGAGACGGTCGAATAGATCGAGCAGTTCGTCTGCGGCGCGCACGACTTCAGCATCGTCGCTTTGGGCGGCGCGCTGCTTGGCGGCGATCACGCCGCTGCGGTGGACGCGCTTGAAATCGCCATAGGGGAACAGATAGCGTTCTGTCGCTGCTTTGCCGTCGTCGCTGTCAACGGCGAGATACCACTTCGCGTAGTCCTCCGCGCCGTGCGCGTCGAGATAATGATCCGCTTGGTCGGGCGACGGTTCGTTCTTGATCCACTGGGTGTTGATGGCATAGTCGCCTTCGTCGATCAGGTGCTTGGCGAAATCGAGCGCTTGCTGATTCACTTTGAGGGACATTGGCTTCACTCCATCTCTTCTGCATACCTACAAACAACGTCTCAATAGGCTGACCGGAAAACGACACGGTAGGATACCAGCGCGCGCGCGCCGTCAGCCGTAACACAGGGCGATGCCGAGAGCGGCTGAGGCAGCGGATCGGCATGACCGGGCATGTCGAGGATGTAATCTTTGCCCGCTTCCATCTCGAAATCAGCGTAATACGCGCCTTTTTCCGGCTTTAAGCCCGTGAAGAAGTGGCTTTCGCCCGTATCCCAACGGACGCGAATTTCTTGCGCGGGCATTCCGGTCGAGCCGTCGGATTCGTAGACTTCGACGACGATTACGCCAGATTGATTCACGTCGCAGGCGAGTGAACGCACGCCGACCAAGTCGAAATCGTTCTGCGGTGGCGCGGTCGGCACGATCACAAGCACGGGCGTCGAAGTGGCGAAGCTGGCGGCGGGCGTGGGTGTTTTGCTCGGCGGGGGCGTGAGCGTGATCGTCGCCGTTGGCAGGTCGATGGTCACGACGCCGCTCGAATCGCTTGTGTCCACCGAAATTAACGAGTCGGCACAGCCGGAACGCCCCTGAAGCTGATAGAATTGCATCATCGAGCGAATCGTATGTAAGCCGCTGCTGCTGTTAACGTAGCCGTTCGTGGCGAGCCGGCAGGCGGTGTCCGCCACCGCTTGAATCGGGTCGCCGGGAAGCTGCAAGTCAACAAGGCTGTTGATGGCGCTGCCGAGATTGCCATCATGAGCGTAGTTTAGTGTGATCAAGGCAACATACTGATCTTTCGAATCAGCGTTCAACTGCCACGGCTCGGTATCGAACTCCTGCACCGGCGCGAGATTCCACGTATAGAACAGCCCCGCCCCAATCCCAAGCACTAAGCCTAAGAGGATACCAATTGGCGAAAACAGACGACGCGGTCGCTGATAACGGCTGGTCACCTTCGGCTTTTCTTCGCTCATTAGCTCTGCCCCGGCAGCGTGACGATTTGGTACGGTTCCATAATCGGCGTGAGACGTCCTAAGCCGGACGAGAGCGTCACCAGCGCGCGAATGTCAGTTACTTCGCGCGAGTTGGTGATATAACGCTCGGTGGTTTCCTGAATATAAGCCGGGACGTTCTCGACGCCGAGCAGCCGCATCCGTTCGAGCGCGGCGGTCAAGTCGCTGTCGTCAAGGTAGGCATTGGCGACCATGACGGTATAGTCGTCTTTGTAACGCTGCGCCAGCCGGTCGGCGCTGCTATCCGTGTATTTGACCGGAAACTGCACCCAGCCAAAGTATAAGCCGAGCAGCGTCCCGATGATCAGCGCGGCGAAGAACGACGAGAGAAATCGAACCATGTGAACCTCAGTTGGCGATGCACTTTAGGCGGTGCATCTTGCAAGGGTTGCTGCTGTCGTTATCTTAATCGCGCGGGGGCATTTGCGCAAAGGTGGGTTCGTGAGTGTTTTCAAGACTGCCGTGCGAAGAGGTTAATCTGCTATACTCGTCTTTGCGCGCTGCCGTGAATATCGGTTGCTAGCATGGACATTAAAAACGAAAAACCGGGCGATTTCGCTCGGTTTTATGCCGGTGGTGGGACTCGAACCCACAAGCCTGATAAGGGCGCGCGATTTTGAGTCGCGAGTGTTTGCCAATTTCACCACACCGGCGTAAGTGTGATATTATGAGCCTGTTTTCCGCTCAATAATATCATTTACGTGTCAAAATCTTAGCTATCATTAGTCGGATTGTCAATGGTCGGCAACGCTGAAGACGAACAGGTCTTGATCCGCCGCGCGCGACGCGGCGATCTCGATGCCTTTAACGCGCTGGTGCTGGCGTATCAGGACAGTGCTTATACGGTCGCCTATCGCATCATGGGCGAGACGCACAGTGCTGCCGATGCCGCGCAGGAAGCCTTCATCACGGCATTTCGCCGCTTGGACAGTTTTCGCGATGGCAGTTTTCGCGCGTGGCTGCTGCGCATTACGACCAACCAATGCTATGACGAACTGCGCCGTCGTCAGCGGCGTCCTGCCGTCTCCGTAGATGAAATGGGCGATGACCCGCCGATTCCTGACGACAGCGATACTCCGGAAGAAGTTGCGCAGCAGCACGAACTCCAGCAGGCGATTCAGGACTGCATCAATGCCTTAAA
>JBBSNT010000272.1:0-6287 GCA_038260485.1 Aggregatilineales bacterium
ACGTCGTCGTGCGCGATTTGCTGAATCTGGCTGTAGATGTCGGAACGCTCGTCTGCCGAGCAGCCAACCAACGAACGCCCTTGCTTGAGCAGCGCATCCATCTCAGGATTGACGTAGGATGAGATGTCGAAACCAGAGCCGGGGACGTCGTTCTCGCTCAGCAGCGTGTTGTAGGCGATACCATCAACTTCCGTACCACCGCCGAAGCCAACAATGGTTAGGTCGAACTTCTGCGGCACCAGCACACTGGTCAGGTATGAACTCCACTCTTGCGAGTCGACATTAATCTTGATACCCAACTGCCCCAGTTGATCCTGCGCGACCAGCGCAATGTTCGTGTACAGATCGACCAGCGGCGCGTAAGCCAGCGTGACTTCGAACGGCACGCCATCCTTCTCGCGGATGCCGGTCGCATCGTTCATGATCCAGCCCGCGTCGTCGAGCAGTGCAGCGGCAGCTTCGGGATCATATGGATACGGCTCGACACCTGAATCGACCCAACCGAACGACGGGGTAATCGGGCCGGAGAGCAGGTAGCCGCCGTCAGGTCCAAGCGTCTCCATAATCGCGGCTTTATCATAACCCATCGCCACCGCTTGGCGAACGCGCACGTCGCTGAAGAACTTATTCGGCGTCTGCTCAATCGGGTTGCCAGCTTCGTCGTAGGCAGGCTGCGGGTCTTCGCCATCTGCCCAGTTCATGATCAGCATAGGCGTGTTGTTGAGCGGGAAAACGAAAACGTTAAACGAACTCTGATCGCCCAACTGCTCGAGTTGATCCGGATACATGAAAGCGTAGTCGATTTCGCCCGTTTGCAGCGCCTGATTCTGGATGGCAGGGTCAGCGATGACGCGATTGATCACGGTCGGAATCTGTGGCGCGCCCTTGTAGTAATTGGCGTTGGCGGTCAAGCGGACATATTCATCAGGGCTAGTTTCCGCCCAGACATAAGGACCACTCGTGACCGTCGGGCCGTTGTTGGCGTCATTGGTCATGAAGTCGCTGAAGTCGGCAGCATAGACGTGCGCCGGAATCGGCGTCAGCGCTGTGAAGGCGGATCCCCAAACGGTGCAGTTCGGCTGACTGAGCGTAACCGTGAAGGTCTTGTCGTCAACGACCGTGATGTCGGAGATCAACTGAATATCGCCCTTACGGGGAGATTCAACCGCATCATTCTTGATGGCGTTGTAGGTGAACAAAACGTCATCAGCGGTGATCGGTGTGCCATCGCTCCAATTTGCATCGGCATTGATGGTGAAGGTATAGCTCAAGCCGTCGTCGGATGCTTCCCACGTTGTCAAACCCGGCACCGGTTGTGCGGTTTGCGGGTCAGTCTGGAACAGTCCCTCGAACAAGAATGAAATCACGTCAATCGAGGCGCTGTCGGTTGCCAACACGGGGTTGAGTGTCGAGACGTTGCCGCCAACCGTATTTCGCAGCAGGACGGCACCATCTTGTGCAAGGACGCCGGGCACAATAACGAGCAAAAGAATGCTCAAGAGTACAGCATAACGTTTCATCAAAATTCTCCATCGAACCGGATAAAAAAGGCGGTGTGTCGATCATTAGGCGGCTGATCCCTTAGCCGTGCAGGTCGGTCAATAGCTTGCCTTTCTCCTCTGACGAACATCATAGCAACAATCACCAAAAACGCGCGAGCCGCTTTATACCTCTACCGATCTCGCAGATAAGCGGCAGTTGCCAGCCCCGCGCAGACCTGTACTCCTACGAGACTGCGGATCGGCAGCGCGCGGTAGTTCAACTGGTTTTCAAGATCAGCGCTCTGTTCTTCCAAACGGGCGACCGCTGCTTCGTGTGCCGTGCGGATAGCAGGACTATCGCTGCCCGCGTCGATTTCGGCTGCCATCATGCGCGCGAACATCCCCAAAATCAGCAGGCGATAGAAACGCTCACCGAGTAGGTTACTAAAGACTTCAGCTTGGCTGGCAGGACGGTTAGTTTCCTCGGCGGTCAGCGCCCATTGACGTGACGCTTCACGGTGGCTTGCGCCAGAGCCGATAAAAGCAGTCACGGCGCGGTGAAACGGCGTTTCGATTTTCAAATCAGCGCGCACGGCATCAAGTTTATCGTTCACCCAACCATCGTCTGCGTCTCCCCGATCCAGCCCCTGCACAATCGCATCGCGGCGCAGGATCGTCGTCAGCGATAGGTCATTGACGCGCGGGTCTTCATAGTATGGCAGTTCGACGACGAGGTAGAACGAGTCGTACTGAGAGGCATAGTCAGCGCTCGACGTACCGGATTGCAGCACGTCGGCAGGGTTCGGCACGCCGTTCTGTTCGAGATAATCGTAAGACTCGCGGGTCGTGATCGTGCCGAAGATGGCGGGCGCGTACTGCTCGACGTAGGGAACTTCCGGCTCGCCGAGATCGAGCGCGAGGTCGTACCACGTCGGGATTTGATGAAACAGGTCATAGAGCGGCTCGCATTTCTGCGAAACGTAGTAGTAGACGCCGCCGAAACCCGCATTGTGCAGCGAATAGAGCAGAGTCGGCTTCAGCTCGTCGATCACGCGCATCAGCGTTTCGGTTTCGGGCAGCGTGGCGTGAAAGTGCAGGTCTTTATAGTCAATTGGGAATGTCCATTCGATCTGGTCGAAGGGCGCAGGACGATAAAAATCGCGCGCGTAGTTCGTCGGCGTGAAGGGCCCATTGAACCAGCCTTCGTTGAGCCGCATCCCGTCCGAGTCAATCGACTTGATGAAGTGCCACGTATAACCGAGTTCGTCGCGCAGCGCGGCGTCTTCGCACAGCCGCTGCGTGAGGTACTCGATGGTCAACGTGCCAATCGGTTCATTCGGATGCGGTCCTCCAAAGACGAACGCCTGCTTCTCACCGCCCTTGATCGTCAGCAGTTCAATCGGGTCGCCCTGCCGCGTCTGCCCAACGATACGAATACTCGCTAAGTTGGGAAACGCCTCGACCAATTTGTGACTCGACGCATTCAGTTCGTCGATGGTCAGAAAGCGGTCGTAGTCGGGAATATCGCTAGCGATTTGGCGTAAATCCATTACACCTGCTCCACTGCGGCTTCTGCTACCTGTTCAGGCGTTTGCTCCGTTTTACCCATCACGTAGAGGTTCATCCAGCCGAGCAGCGCGTCGTTCTGCGCCGTCCGCACCGCTGGCGCACCAAAAATCGACGCGCCGTGCGAGGCGTTCGGGAAGCGCACCATCTCGACAATGCAGCCGTTCGCCTTGAGCGTGGTGTAGAACTGCTCCGACTGTTCCGCAGGGCAGCGCCAGTCGTGCTCGCCTTGAAGCAGCAGTGTCGGTGTGGTGCAGTTGTGCGCATAGGTGATTGGTGAGCACTTGGTGTAAATTTCAGGAATTTCGTGGGGCGTGCCGCCGAGTTCCTCGACCGCGAACCACGCACTGATGTCGCTGACGCCGTACATGCTCACCCAGTTGGTGACGGGGTTTTCCGGCACAGCGGCTTTGAAGCGATTCGTCTGCCCGACGATCCAGCAGGAGAGATTGCCGCCGCCCGAAAGCCCACAGACGCCGAGTTTGTCAGGATCAGTGTAACCCTGCTCAATCGCGGTATCGACGCCCGCCATCAAGTCGGTGTAATCGAGATTGCCCCAATCGCCCTTGATCGCGGTCGAAAACTCATCGCCGTAGCCCGTCGAGGCGCGATGGTTGACCATCAGCACAGCGTAGCCCGCGCCAACCAGCATTTGCGAATCGAAGTGGAAGATATTGCCGAACGCGCCGTGCGGTCCGCCATGAATGTAGAGCACGGTCGGGAAAGGTGCTTCGCCTTCCGTCGGCAGATAAATCCAGCCTTCGACGGCGGCACCATCGCTGCCGGAGAAATGCAAGTGCTCGACGCGCGGCAGTTTGATGCCGTCTAGCCATGCGTCGTTGAGGTGCGTCAACTGTTTCTCGCTGCTAGCGCCGTCACTGCCGTCTACGTTAGCGACGTACAGGTCAATCGGGTGGTTGATCTCGCTACCGAGATAGAGCAGCTTACCGTCGCTCAGGCTCATGGGCATGACTGTGCGTTCCCCCGTGAGCAGCGGCATCCACGACTCATCGCCTTCGAGCGCAATCTGATAAACGCCGACGTCACCCCCATCCTGCACCCGTGAGATCACGTACTTGCCGTCGCTCGTGACGGGCAGCTTTTGGCTGTAGCCCGCGACCGGCATGTCTGCTTGCAAGCCGCCGCCAACGCCGACCTCTAATCCGGCGGAACGGCATTCAGGCTCGCCACCCGCGCTGTCGATCACCCAGACGTCATTTTTCGAGCCGACAACTTTGCCATGCGGTTCACCCTCAAAGGTGATACGCTTGCCATCGGGCAGCCAGCCTGCCGCCCCTGCTTGACCCCATTCGTCTGTCAACGTGCGAATGTCGCCAGTCGCCACGTCGAGCACGCGCAGTCGTCCGTAAAACGTCTTGTGGGTGTCAGGGTACATGCTGGAGATGATCAGCAGTTCTTTACCGTCCGGTGACCACTGCGGCGCGGCGTTGAGAAGTTGATCCTCAGTCAGGCGGCGCGCTTCGCCCCCAGCTACATCGATCACGTAGATCGACTGCATCACGTCGTCAAGATACTCCATGTCGTTGAAGCGATAGACGTGGCGCGTCACGCGATAGGGCTTCGCCATGTCGCGGGCTTCTTCGACGGTCGGCGCGCTGAAGGCGATCTGTTTGCCGTCCGGCGACCATGCATGACCGCCACCCGCGCCCTGCTTCAACGCTGTGACTGGGCGGGCTTCGCCGCCGTCCGCCGCGATCACGTAAATCTGCGGCTTATCGCCGCGCGTGGACAAGAACGCAATCTGCTTACCGTCCGGCGACCACTGTGGATCAGCGTCGCTCGCTGTGCCGCTCGTGAACTGGCGGGCTTCGCCACTGGCGATGTTCATCAACCAGATCGCGCTGTATTCGGTTTCCTTGTCAGCATCAACGTGTGTAAGTGAGTACGCGGCATATTTGCCGTCGGGCGAAAGCTGCCCTCCGGTGACGAATTTGAGCCGAAACAGATCGGCGGCTTCGACGGTACGTTTTTCCTCAGACATGACCACCTCGCTCATTTATAAGGATTGTTTTCGGCTAAACAGGCAGCCGTCACTCTGAGACGGTCGCCCTGCGCAGCGATAAACTCAAACGGACTGGATTTCAAGCAGGTTCCTCTAATAGCAACCGTTCAAAATGCAGAGCGGTGCCCAGCAGCACGCCGTTTGGCGGGTCGAACGTGAGCAAGCCAATCGGCAGCAGAAAGCGATGCGATCCAATCGATTTAGCGGGCAGTTCGGCATTCTGGAACAGCGGCGAGGTGACAACCAGCGCATCCTCGACGACGCTGACCGTCAAGCTGCCGAGTCCGGTTTCGTAGACTCCGGCATATTGGGCAAAAGTGCGTGGGTTCGGTTGGAAATCCGGATCGAAGTCGAGCCGTTTGAGCGCCAGCGAGTAGCCGGACGCGATCAGAAGCTGAACGTAGTCGGCAGGTTCGCCCTTGTCGCCTTCAAGCGTGAAGCTGACGGGCAGCGGCTCGCCTTCAGGCGGTTGCGCGAAGTAGAGGTCAGGCTCGACCGCTTTGAGCGGCATCGACTCCCCCTGCCACACGATCATAAGGTCGTCGCCGTCGCGCACAATTTCCGCCGCGCCTGTGATCGTGCCCGTGTAGGTTCCAACGAAACGATCCCACTGCGCACGATCAGGCTCAATCGTCTGCGGCGGTTCAACTTCGGTGGGCAAGTCAAGCAGTTGGTCGAGGATCAGCGCGGTGATGGTGACTTCATGCGGCGACCACGCTTCAGAATTGTTCGCCAAGATAATCACGGCGCTGCCCGTCTCCGGCACGAGTTCGAAGCTGCTAGCAAAGCTGCTGATACGCCCGCCATGACCGACTTGACGCACGCCTTTGTAATCGAACGACGAGAAGGTCAAGCCGTAGCCATCAGCATGGAGCGACTTGAATTTGACGTGCGGCGTGTGCATCTCCGTGACCGATGCGGTCGCGAGGATTTGCTGTCCATCGAAGCAGCCGTCACTGAGGTGCATCATGGCGAAGTTGGCGAGATCAAGCGCTGTAGACATGATGAAGCCGGACGGATAGTGCATCGTATTATCGGCGTAATGATGGTCAACCACCAGATTACCGTCGGCGTCGCTCTGGTGCGACTGCGCCAGCGGATACGTCATGGCGACCGTCGGATCGAGCGTTGTGCGCGTCATATGAAGCGCATCAAAGACCAATTCTTGCATCAGTTGGCTGTAGGGCTTGTCGCTGACGAGCTGCGCCAGATACCCC
>JBBSNT010000273.1:0-6264 GCA_038260485.1 Aggregatilineales bacterium
GAGCAGCTTCGCGTCGCCCACGATCCCGGCAACATCGCTAACCCGACCGCACCCCCGACGACCGCCGTTCCCTTCAACCCCAACTACGTCAGTAACTTACCCGTCCCGCTGTTCGACCGACCGCTGGTGCTGCCCCAGCCCGGTTACGCGACCACGCAGGGCGCGATTAATCTGCGCGTCTCGCCGGACGTCTATTCCGGCGTGATCACGCAAGTTCCCGGCGGGCAAGCGCTCACCATTCTAGGGCGCAATGAGGATAGTTCGTGGTATCACGTTCAACTGACCAGCGGCGAAACCGGCTGGATGCTGGCATCGCTGCTGGCGAGCAACGTCGGGGACATTAACGCCGTCTATTCCGCCACGCCCCTTCCCCCGCAGCGGCTCGGTGAACTCGGCACACAGGGGCGCATCACCGCGCCCACCGGCGCGAACCTGCGGCGCGGACCTGAAGCGTCCTACGCCTCGGTCGGCATCGTCGCCGACGGCACGCTGGTCAGCCTGATCGCGCGCAGCCCCTATATGAACGGATGGGTTAAAGTCGATGCTAACGGCGTCAGCGGCTGGCTCTCGCTGCTGACATTGGACACGCAGGCGTATATCGACGCGCTGCCGATTGACTACAGTGTCCCCGCGCTGCCGACCGCCACCCCGATCCCCGGCTCGTTCGGCAACGCCTTCCCCGACCCGGAGAACGGCGGCTAAGCGATCCTGCTTCGAGGCGAACGACTTCGCAAGGGCGTTCGTTCGGTTACGCCACTGGCGACGGATTGCGCGAAAACCCGCTCTGATGCCAGTAGGGATAGGGCTTATCCATCGCGCTGGCAGCATCGAGTTTGGCGATCTGTTCCGGCGCTAAATTCCAGCCGACTGCATCCAAATTCTGCCGTAACTGATCTTCGCTGCGCGCGCCAATGATCAAGTTGACGACGGTTGGGCGCTGCAACAGCCAGTTCAACGACACCTGCGCGACCGTCTTGCCCGTTTCTTCAGAGACTTGATCGAGCGCATCGACAATCCTGTAGAGCAGTTCCGTTCGTTCAGGTCCTTCGCCGCCACCCTGCTTGAGCCTGCCTTCGGGCATCGGTTGGCTGCGGCGATATTTTCCGCTCAAGCGCCCCGCCGCCAGCGGACTCCAGACAATCGTGCCGACGTTCTGATCAAGCGCCAGCGGCATCAGTTCCCATTCATACTCGCGCCCCACCAGCGAGTAATACGCCTGATGCGCCACGTAGCATGACCAGCCGTAGCGCTCTGAAACCGAGAGCGACTTCATCAAATGCCAGCCCGAAAAATTCGAGCAGGCGATGTAACGGACTTTGCCGCTCTGCACCAGCGTATCGAGCGCTCGCAGCGTCTCCTCGACTGGCGTCTGTGCATCGAAGCCGTGCAAGGTGTAAATGTCGATAAAATCCGTGTCCAAGCGGCGCAAGCTGGCTTCACAGGCGTTGATCAGGTGATAACGCGAGGAACCGACGCTGTTTGGCGACTCGCCCATGCCGAAGGTCGCCTTAGTCGAGATAATCACGTCGTTTCGGCGGTCAGCAATCGCTTTGCCCAGAATTTCCTCGGACACGCCGTGCGAATAAACGTCGGCGGTATCGAACATGGTGACGCCCGCTTCGAGGCAAATATGGACAAGTCGCTTCGCCTCTGCCACATCGGTATTGCCCCACGCGCCGAAGAAATCGCCCCGTCCACCAAAGGTTGCGGTACCAAAGCTCAGCACGGGAATTTTGAACCCGCCAATCAATCTGGATTCCATGACGTTTCCTCATAATCCCCTAAAAATCATCACCTATCATAAGGGTTGCACGCTTCAGTGAAAATAACCAGTTAGCTATTGTAGTCATTAGCTCGAAATGCGAAGAACGTAAAAATGAACCTGAGTTAGTCTAGCCTAGACAGACTTTCTATGATGCAATAGAAGCCATAGAGTCCACTTGAAAGGAGTCCAATGGAGCAAAACCCCGCAATTGCCTTATTCCTTGCGCTCGGCGTGATCATCGCTGCATCGCGCATTGGAGGCACAATCTCACGCCGCTTTGGACAGCCGCGCGTCCTCGGAGAACTGATCGTCGGCGTGATCTTGGGTCCGACGCTGCTCGATCTGCTGCACGCACCGATCCTCAACGGCGTCGATCTCCACGAGACGATTACGTCGCTTGCCGAACTGGGCGTCCTGCTGCTGATGTTCATCGTCGGCTTGGAAGTCAACATCAAGGAACTTGCTAAAGTTGGCAAAATTGCTGGCATCGCTGGTTTTGCGGGGGCAATAGCGCCCGTAATCCTCGCGCTGCCGCTGGTGATGCTGTTCGGCTACGGCTGGCAGCCTGCCCTGTTCGTGGGCGTGACACTGGCGGCGACTTCGGTCAGCATTTCGGCGCAAGTCCTGCTTGAACTCGGCTTTCTGCGCACGAAAGTGGGTAATGCACTGCTGGCGACCGCCCTGATCGACGATGTGCTGGCGATCCTGCTCGTCTCACTGGCGGTCGCTTTCTCCGCCGGACAGGGCGGCGAAGCGGCTGCCGTCGATCCCGGTGCATTGATAGCGATCATCCTGCGGATGGCACTCTACATCGGCGGAGCATTCCTAATTTCGTGGTTCATTCTGCCGCGCGTGATGAACTTTCTAGACACGCAACCTGCCGTGAAGCAATCTTATGGTATTCCAGCGATTGCGCTGCTGCTGGCGCTGTTATTCGGCTGGTCTGCCGAGACACTCGGTGGCGTCGCCGCTATCACAGGCGCGTTCATCGCTGGGGTAGGCTTCAGCCGCGCCAAAGAAGACGTGAAACACGAAATCGAAGAAGCCGCCAGCTATATCGCCTATGCCTTCCTCGTGCCGATCTTCTTCATCAACGTGGGCTTGGAAACCGACCTGAGCACCTTCCCGCTGACGGCGCTGCCCTTTGCAGGGCTGCTGCTGGTGGTCGCACTCATTTCGAAACTCGGCGGCTGCGGTTTAGGCGCAAAACTAGGCGGCTTCACCAATCACGAGTCGCTACAATTAGGCGTGTGCATGATCTCGCGCGGCGAGGTCGGGCTGATCATCGCATCGCTGGGGTTGTCGGTCGGCGTCTTTAAGGCGGATCAACCCTTGTTTGCGTCACTATTCCTCGTGATTCTGCTCACGACTGTGGTGACACCCATTCTCGTGCGACAAGTATTTCCGAAAGGAGAGCAGGTATCATGAAATTGGTGTTGTTAATTACGCCACAGGTTGATAAAGGCTTAGACGTAGCGCAGGCATGGCAAGAAGCGGGTGCGCCCGGCGTAACGATTATCCGTTCACACGGCTTGCACACCCTTCAGCAAGAATTGAAATCCGGCTCAATTGAACTCCCGCGCATGATCGTGTCGATGGGCGCGGCAATGGCGGCAATTATTGACAATATGGAAGAACGCGGCGAGATCATCATCTCGATTGTCGAGGATGCATTAGTTGACGCCATCATCGCGGCAGCCAACGAGGTGCTTGGCGACTTGTCCACACCCAACTCGGGCATTTTGGTCACGCTGCCCATTGATCGCGCAATCGGCGTTCGCCATCACGACCAGACCTAAAAAGCAGTGCTCAGGGGTTGCCTCACTAAGCGATTCTGGTATAATCTGAATCGCATTGGGGAGTAGCCAAGTGGTAAGGCAGCGGCCTTTGGAGCCGCCTACCGTAGGTTCGAATCCTACCTCCCCAGCAGCATTGGAGCAGGTTCGAACCTGTTCTGTGAGCGGCAGAAACAATTCTGCCGCTTTTTGATCCGATCTGCTTCCGTCGCTCCTGCTTTCAACTTTGCAGATGTCGTCCTTAAGTGTCCGCAAAGTCGCGAGCTGACAGAATTTCTGGACGGTAACTTCGGATGGGAGAGGAAGCTAGGTGGGGGCGAAAAATCCAACTCGAAGCTCTATCAGTCGAGACTGGGAGCAATTGCCTGCTTATCTACGCGCACGAGAAGGCGTTTCTTCGTGCATCATATGCCAAGCGGCTCTAGGTCTTTCGGAGTCATACTTCACGTGGATCAGCTTTCGGGTTCAGGTCAGCACCGCTTCAGGATCAAGGAAAAGCGGGGCATTATAGAAAGAGTACGCATAATTTAGTTGGACAGAAGGCGCACAAAGGGGTAGAAGAGTGATTTTCAGCGAAATCCGCGACCCGAGGTTTATTACCGTGCGTCGCGGCGGCAGCCTAAAGGATGACGATCATCGCCTACTTGCAGTGTGGGCGGCTGATTGCGCGGGGCACGTACTGCATTTCTTCGAGCAAGCGCAACCCAATGACGACCGTCCCCGCCGGGCGATTGAGCAGGCACACGCTTGGGTGCGAGCTGAAGTTACCATGACTCAAGCCCGTACCGCCGCCGGACACGCCATGGGCGCTGCCAGACCGTTGAGTGGTGCGGCAAGAGAAGCAGCTTACGCTGCCGGACAAGCGGCGGCGGTGGCTCATGTAGCAGTGCACGAACTGGGCGCAGCAGCTTACGCGATCAGGGCTGCACGCGCAGCGGTTCCTGAAGATCAACGTATGGAGGCTGGTCGCCTAGAGTGCCAGTGGCAGCGCTCGCAGCTTCCGGGTGAAATCCGAGAACTCGTGCTCGACGACCAACGGTTAAGGAATGAGTTTTGCTGGTTCGTATTCGATTGCTGACTATTCGTTCGAACGACTGCGACTAGCCCAGCAACCGCTTGAAGGCAATTCGTGCAGTCCGCAGCGATGGTCTGCGCCGAGCCACCCGCACCGCAGGTGTTGGGCAATTCGCCATCGCGCAGCGTCACGTTGGGGATCGTCATGTTCCGCGCGCTGGCAGTGACGCGATAGAGAACCGGTATCGCGTGCAGAGGGGGTCGCTGCGGACGTCTCCGTGTCCGAGTGGGTCTGAAACGGAACACCACGCTGGGGATTTTATCAAATCGCTTCAACCCCCCGTAGTAGCGAGATTGTGCAACTTGACCAACACTTTCCCGTCCGGTGGACTGACATGGATCAGGGATTTTAGGCAGGATGTGCTATACTCCGACTGTACCTTTACATACAGATTACGATTTTGAAGTAGAAGTAGATGAGGTGTTTAGATGCGACTCAATCGACGTTCGTTTATTCTTCTCTCCCTATTGGCGCTGCTGCTGATCGGGCTGGTTCCAGTCGCGGCTCAGGATAGTACGACGCTGGTCGTCTGGGACAACTGGACGCGCGACTCCGAGCAGGCGATGATCGAACAGCTTGACGCCCAGTTCGAAGCCGACCACCCCGGCGTGACTATTCAACGCGAAGCCTATAGCACCGACGACCTCGGCTTACTGCTGCCACGCGAACTCTCGCAGGACAGCGGTCCCGACGTAGCCATGATCAATCAGGGCTTGACCAACATGGCAGCGCTCGTCAAAGCCGGGCTGCTGCTCCCGCTGGACGACTACGCTGATCAATACGACTGGTGGAGCCGCTACGGGCTGGGCTTGCACGGGCGTAACATGGTCACCGACGACGGTTCGCAGGTCGGCAGCGGTAAGCTCTACGGTATGTCCGTAACCGCCGAAGTCGTCGCCGTGTTCTACAACAAGCAAATCTTCAGCGATCTCGGTCTCGAGGTCCCCACGTCGTGGGAAGACCTCGTCGCCGACCTTCAGACCATCAAGGACGCCGACCTCGTGCCGATTACCTTCGGCAACCTTGAAGGCTGGCCCGGCATTCACACTTACGGAGCGTTAGCCCACGTCTACTCCGACCTCGACGCCATCAACGCCATGATCTACCGTCAAGACGGCGGCACCTTCCAGACCGAGGGCAACCTCGAAGGCGCGCAAACCTTCGTCGACTGGATCGACGCTGGTTACTTCTCGCCCGGTTTCGCCGGGATGGACAACGACACCGGCGCGCTCGGCGAATTCACCGGTGCCAAAAGCGCTATGTGGCTCGCCGGAAGCTGGAACTCCGGTTCGATCACCGACGTGCTCGGCGAAGATAACGTCGGCTTCTTCCTGCTGCCCTCACCGATGGGCGAGGAAGTCGCCCCGACCATCGGCGGCATTGGCTTGGGCTACGGCATCCGCGCGACCAGCGCCAACGCCGACCTCGCCGCCCAGTACATCGACTTCATCAGCAGCGCCGACGCTGCCAACGTGCTCTTTGACGCCGGTTTCTTGCCCGCCATCGCCGTTGACGACTCCAAGCTGACCAAGGGCACGCTCACCGCCGACCTCGTCCACGCTTGGAACACCATCAGCGCCGCCGACAAGGTTGGGCAGTATTTCGACTGGACACTGCCGGACATCGGC
>JBBSNT010000274.1:0-6237 GCA_038260485.1 Aggregatilineales bacterium
ACGCCGCGCAGATGAAAATTGCTGACGGTGATTTGGTTCAGGTGAAGGTCGGTGAAAACGCGGTCGAAGTTCGCGCGCACGTCAACGGTAAAGCGCCCGCAGGCACAGTGCTGCTGCCGCGTCACCTGACGGTTAATGCCACGCCGCTGGCGCTTGCCGTTGGCAGGGTGGCGAAAGTTTAGGGGCAGAATAAATGGAACAAACCTTACCATCAACTCAACGGCGAATCCCACGCTGGCTGCCAGTCGTCATTCTCGTCTTGGTCGTCCTGCTGGTGGTGCTTCCGGCGATTCTGATCATCGGCAATATCGAGGGGATTCTCACCTTCCTGTTCGACCCGAACCGCGTCGATCCGAGTAAGATCGTCCAGTGCTACGGTCCAGACGGCAACGGCTGCGGCACGGTTCACGCGATTATCTTTTCGCTGCTCTTCGTCGTCATCATTTTGACGGGGTTCGCCTATACGACGCTGCTTGAACGTAAGTTCATTGCGTGGTTTCAGCAGCGTTCAGGCCCGAACCGCGTTGGTCCTTGGGGCTTGCTCCAACCGGCGGCGGACGGCGTGAAGCTGATCTTCAAAGAGGACATTATTCCGAGTGGCGCGGATCGGGCGGTCTACTTGATCGCGCCGCTGCTCAAGACCGTTCCGGCGCTGATCGTGCTGGCGGTCATCCCATTTGGTCCCAACTTGTTGATCCCGTGGTTCGACGGCTTGTGGTATCAAATGCCGCTCGGCTTGGCAGACCCGAACGTCGGTGTGCTGTGGCTGCTAGCAATCACCAGCATCGGCACCTATGGCGTCGTGCTGGCAGGGTGGGCGAGCAATAATAAGTATTCGATGCTCGGCGGCTTGCGCGCAACCGCGCAGATGCTCAGCTACGAACTCAGCCTCGGCTTGACTATGGCAGTGCCGATTTTGCTCGTCGGCAGCATGAGCCTCGGCGACATCATCAACAGCCAGACCATGATTTACCAGTGGTTCATTTTCCAGAATCCGCTGGCGGCAGGCATCTTGATGATTGCGCTGCTGGCAGAAGTCAGCCGGTCGCCTTTCGACCTGCCGGAAGCCGAGCAAGAACTGACTCAAGGTTATATGACCGAATACAGCGGGATGAAGTTCGCCATGTTCATGATGGCGGAATATCTCGGCATGATCGGCATCAGCGTGATCGTCGCCTCGCTCTATCTCGGCGGTTACAATGACGGCTTTGGCTTGGTGACGCAGCTTCCCTTCTTGGGTCCCATCGTCTTGATCGGCAAGGTCGTTCTGCTGCTGATCGGCATGATCTGGATTCGTGCGACTGTGCCGCGTATCCGTTACGACCGCCTGATGGCACTCGGCTGGAAGGTTATGCTTCCGCTGGCGCTGGTCGCCGTGTTGTGGTCGGCGGTCGCGGTGATGGTTTCGGATGCTTTCGGTTCGCCGATTGCCTACGGAATTGCGGCAGGTATCTTCCTCGTGATCGTCATCGCGGGCGGGATGTTTGTGCTTCAGCGCAGCGGTCAGCTTGATCAGACCAGTGCAGAAGAAGAATCGACCGACCCAATTATCACGGGTGAGCGGCGCGGCTTAGCCTACAGTGCATTTCAGGTTTTGGGTGCATTGATTGCCGTGCCGTTTATGCTCTGGGATTTCACGCTGAGCGTGCTTGATAATCTGGCGAAACTTGCGCCGGATAAAGAAGAGTCCGGCGACGCGAAGTCGGGCGGCGATTAGACATTGAGCCGCCCATCTTTGTAAGGGCGACATATATGTCGCCCTTACGGACACGGAATACCGTGATTGAGCGGGCTAACAACAGGACGAGTTGTTGAGGAGTCATGAATGAACGTACTGCGCGGTTTTGCGACGACGTTTAAGCACGTTTTGGAAGAGCCGGTGACGGTGCAGTATCCGGAGCAGCAGAAGCCGTTCCCGGATCGCTATAAAGGTCGGCATCATCTACGCCGTTACGACGACGGCATGGAGAAATGTATCGGCTGTTCGCTCTGCGCGGCGGCATGTCCTGCGGATGCGATCTGGGTCGAAGCGGCGGAGAACAGCGACGAGGAACGTTTCAGCCCCGGCGAGCGCTACGCCAAGACCTACGAGATCAACATGATCCGCTGCATTTTCTGCGGCTACTGTGAAGATGCCTGCCCGACGCAGGCGATTCAGTTGGGGCACGAGCACGAACTAAGCTTCACCAACCGCGACGACGCGATCTTCGTGAAAGACATGCTGATTGACCCCGTGCCACCGGGCGGCGAACCTACGCCGCAAACGGTCGAGCCGGGAACGTTTAACCGGTCGATCCCTGACATGGAAAACCCGAAATAAGCCACCTGAAAGCGTCAGGTGAAGCACCTCCTCAAGGGGTGCTTTTTTTGCGCTCGGTGAGGTGGTAAAAAGGGTACAATCACCTGTATTCTTATGCGGTCAATCGCGTCATCGGAAAGTTTGAAGTGTGGCGCTGCTTGTGTTAAACTGCACAAGTCCTTGACTACAGCGCCCATGTAGGGATTTTAAAATGACAGAGTTAGTCCTTTTTGGCTTAGTCGGCTTAGTGGCGGTGTTTGCTGCCGTCTTTATGCTGCTGAGCGACAACGCTGTACACAGCGCCCTGTTCCTGATCGTGACGATGGGCTGCATCGCATTTTTGTTCCTGCTGCTCAACGCACCTTTCCTCGCCATGATTCAGATCACCGTCTATACGGGCGCGATCATGGTCTTGTTCTTATTCGTGATCATGCTTTTGGGTGCGGAAAGCCTGCAAGCGGCGGATTCGTCGCCCGAAGCTTCGAAGCGCTTCCCGTGGTACACGCGAACTGCAATTGCGCTAGTTGCCGCGCTGCTGCTGATCGTTGGCATTGTACTGGGACAGGTGAACCTTGATCTTCAGCCGAACACGGGTGCTGCGCCGCAGTTGAGCGTGCTCAATGCTGCGCCGGATGTCGGGATGGTTGACGTTTACGCCAATGACGACTTGATCGCTTCTGGGTTGGAATTTGGCGTTGATCCGGTGGCGGTAACGCTGCCTGAGGGGGATTACACCGTCAGGGTTGAGCCGCAAAATGGCGCGCCCGTCAGTGTTGACGTGACCCTTGCCAGCGGCACGGATCAGACATTGGTCGATTATGGCTCTCCGGATGCGCTGCAACTGAGCGTGGTCGCTGCTGACAATGACACCGTTTCAGAAGCACGCAGCGCGCGCTTGATGTTCTTTGATGCTTTTCCCGCAGTTGATGCCATACAGGTGGTCGATTTCGGTTCAGAATTTGACGCCACTGATACGCGGGTGATCGTTGGTGATCTGACCCCCGGTCAGGTGTCCGAAGCGCTGATCTGGGAGGAAGGGACGATCAACTGGTCGTTCGTTGATGCCAGCGACACAACCAACGTGCTGTTCAACCTGAACGACTATGCGATCAAGCGTGAACGGAGCGATTTGATCGTCTTGACTCAGCAGCGCGTTTTCAACGGAACTGAGGGTGGTGTTTTACGCCCGCTGGCGCTGCCGATCAGTGTTGAGGCGCGCCCGGCATACGGTGGTCCTCGTGCGATTGGTCTGGCGCTGTTCACCAACTACGTGATGGTATTCCAACTGTTGGCGCTGCTGCTCTTGGCGGCAATGGTCGGCGCAATCGTGCTGACGCACCGTGAAGTCAAGCCGATCACGCAGCGTGGCGGTCGTCGTCGTGTCAGCCGTCCGCTGGTCAACGTGATCGCGTCACAGGTGGGGCACGAGGTGACCAGCGAAGCGGCAGTGCCGGAACTCAGTGAATCGGCAGCAAACGCCGCGCCGGTTGGGGAATAAGGAGCAGACGATGGTTGTTCAAACCGAAGCATATGTCCTGCTGAGTATGGTGTTGTTCACGCTGGGTGTGTTCGGTGTGCTGCTCAAGCGTAATGCGATTTTGGTCTTCATGTCGGTCGAATTGATGCTGAACGCGGCGAACTTGGCACTGGTGGCATTCGCACGCCACTGGGGGCAAGAGGGCGGGCAGTTGTTCGTCTTCTTCGTGATTACCGTTGCCGCCGCTGAAGTCGCCGTCGGCTTAGCGCTAATCGTCGCCATTTTCCGCAGCAAGCAGAGCATCAATATCGACGAACTGCACCAGATGGAAGGGTAAATACAGTGCTGAGTACCGAGTGCTGGCAACCTACGATTGCTGTGCTGCTCGATACACTGTACTAAAGGACGCGCTATGGAACATTATCCACAACTCGTACCGCTGATTATCCTGATCCCTGCGATTGGGGCATTCATCAACTTTTTCTGGGGCGCGCGCTTAGGCGAGAAGATGTCGGCGACAATTGGTACGGTCGCTGCTGCTCTTGCCTTTATCGTCGCGGTGCTGCTGTTCAGCTATTTGAGCGGCAGCGGCTACGAGGCGGCGATTGTCAATCCACCGCTGCTCGATGGTTGGCTGCGCCTCCCGGTCGCTGGAATCGAAATCCCGTGGCAGATGCGCGTCGATACGCTCAGCGTGACCATGATGCTGGTGATCACCGGCGTTGGATCGCTGATTCATGTCTACTCCATCGGTTACATGCACGGTGACGAGGGTTTCAGCCGCTTCTTCGCTTATTTGAATATGTTCCTCGCCTTCATGCTCGTGCTGGTCACGGGCAATAACCTACTGATGATGTTTGTCGGTTGGGAAGGTGTGGGCTTGTGCTCGTTCTTGCTGATCGGCTTCTGGTTTGCCCGGGGGAATGGCGTTGGCTGGAAGAACAGCAACGCGGCGCGCAAAGCCTTCATCGTCAACCGTATTGGCGACTTCGGTTTGCTGATGGCGATCTTCCTGACTTTTTGGACGTTCGGCACGCTCGACTTCTACAAGCCGGGTGAGATCGCGGTCGTCGGTGGAAGTGAGCAAGCCGCCGTCGAAGTTCAGTCGAACGAAGCTGCTATCGGCGAGTCGGCGGGCGAAGTCGTCGCTAACCCCGAAGGCGTCGTCGCTGCTGAAGGACAGAATGCCGAACAGCACGGCGGAACCGCCGCCGCCATCGGCGGTGAAGGCGAACACGGTGCCGTCGAGGAAGGTCCGGTTTACACGGACAACAGCCACATCGCGACCGAGCAACTGGGTATCTTTGGGCAAGCTCAGCGCTTTGTAGACGAAGGGCGAGAGATCAACTTCGGTCCGTTCACGCTGCCTATCGTCTCGGTGATTACGATTATCACGCTGTTTATGCTGCTCGGCGCGACCGGTAAATCGGCACAAATTCCGCTGTTCGTCTGGCTGCCGGATGCAATGGCTGGTCCGACGCCTGTCAGCGCGCTGATTCATGCCGCGACGATGGTCACGGCGGGCGTCTACATGATGGTGCGCTGTAACGTTCTGTACGCGGATGCACCGATCACGTCGCTGGTGGTCACCATTATCGGCACGGCGACCGCGCTGGTCGCGGGCTATATCGCTATGGGTCAGTGGGACATCAAGCGCGTGCTGGCGTATAGCACGGTCAGTCAGCTTGGCTTCATGGTTGCGGCGGTCGGCGTTGGCGCTTATGGCGCGGCGATCTTCCACCTTGTGACTCATGCCTTCTTCAAAGCACTGCTGTTCCTCGGCAGCGGTTCGGTCATTCACGGCATGGAACACGGGCATCACGAGGTCGCGCATCATCACGCGCATGATGAAGGGCATCACGACGAAGAAGCCGGACAGCAAGAAGATGAATTCGACCCGCAGGATATGCGTAATATGGGTGGTCTGCGTCACCGGATGCCACGCACGTATTGGGCGTATCTGTTTGGGACGCTGGCGCTGGCGGGGATTTTCCCGTTCGCAGGTTTCTGGTCGAAAGATGAAATTCTCGCGTCGTCGTGGTTGCGTGGCTTATTTGGCACGGATAACAATCTCGGCGGGTTTATCGCGCTTGCAGGTTTGATCGTCGCGGCGGCATTTACCGCCTTCTATATGTGGCGACAGGTCGAAATGGTCTTTCACAGCGACGCTCGCACCGACGCGGCGGAACATGCCCACGAAAGCCCGCCGACCATGACTATTCCGCTGCTTATCTTGGCATTCTTCAGCCTGACGATTGGTTTCATCAATACGCCGAACTTCATCCTCTTTAAGCAAATCTTCGGCGAGGAACGGTTCACGCAGTGGCTTGAACACAGCGTCTTGAACGTGCATGGTGTGGAGTTTCAACCACTGTTGGCGCTCGCTGCTTTCCTGATTGCGCTCGGTGCGATTTGGCTGGCACACAGCATCTACGGCAATAACAAGGCGATACGCAACAAG
>JBBSNT010000275.1:0-6218 GCA_038260485.1 Aggregatilineales bacterium
CGGACCGCTTTTTGCATTTATGAATGGCAAGTATCATTGTGATCAGCGCAAGGAGGCGTTCAATGGGCAGTGTAGAACATCTGAATCCTGAGGGCTTGAATCAGAATCCGGCATTCACCAACGTGATCGTCGTTGAGGGTGCAGCGAAAACCGTTTACATCGGCGGGCAAGATGCGATTGATGGCACGACGGGGCAGATCGTTGGCAAGGGTGATTTCAAAGCACAGGTGGAGCAGGTCTTCAAAAACTTGCTGATCGCGCTGGATGCAGCGGACGCGGGGCTGGAGCACGTCGTGAAGTGGAATTTGTACGTGATGCGGGGTCAACCGCTTCAAATCGGCTTTGAAGTTTTTCGGCAGGTCTGGGGCAAGCGTCCCAACCCGCCGACCATCACGTTCATGTTCGTTGCAGGGCTGGCAAATCCCGATTTTCTGTGCGAAATGGACGCAATCGCGGTCGTGCCTGAATAAGCTTCATCACCGAGTGATTAAATTGCTGCTGCGTGGTGTTTCTGCGAAACAATCGCTCACATAGCCGCGCCTTCCTGAACTTCAGGAAATCGCGGCTTATTTCATTTGATCCCACTGAACATCCCCATCAGCGCCTCAACCTCTCCCCTGATAGACATTGCCAGATCGCCTCACCAAATCGCCTGCGGTATTGTCCCTAAAGCATCAATCAGGACTATATTTAGGCATGTATTTGGGTTAGGCATACTTCGATCTTCAATACAGCTCCGGGGAGCACAAGCATGTGGCGTAAGCATGGTTTGCCTTATCTAGTCGTCACCGCTTTATTAGGTCTGCTGGCGTTTGGCAGTCCTGCATTTGCACAGACGGATGCGACGCCCATTCAGATCGGTCAGAACATCACTGGCACGCTCAGCGCCGAAGCCAGCAGCGCACAGTTTGCGCTGACGGCGGCGGGCGGCGAAACAGCCTTGATACAGGTACTGGCAATTTCGCCGGGTTTCGCGCCGCAGCTTCGCATTCACAATCCGGCGGGCATTGAAATCCTGACGCTCGACAATGCCGAAGGCAGTTCGACCATCAGCACCAACGTTCCCTTGAACGACGCGGGCGTTTATACGCTTGAGGTGAGCGGCGCGAAGAACACCGTTGGTCAATATCTGCTGTCGCTGCTGCCCGGCACGCCCCTGCCCGAACCGATTCCCCTGACCGTCAATCAACCCGTCACCGCCACCGTCGGCAGCCAGACACCCGCACAGCGCTACCGCTTCGCGACCACGTCAATCGGTTCAGTTGCCATATCAGTGCTGATTCAAGGTACTAACGAAGGCGTGTTGGTGACGCTCTACGACGAAACGGCGGGCAAGCCGATTGCCAGCAGCGATGCGGGCGTCGTCGGCGTGAGCTATCTGCTGCCCGCCGTCGATCATGTCTATCGGGTTGACGTGAGCGCCGCTCGTGCGGGCGATACCGCCTTCTCGATCTGTTTAGGCACGTGTGGCAGCAGCGATCTGAACGCCAGTTCCGTGAGTCCTACGGCGACGCCCGAACAAGTCGTTGCGACGCCGCAGCTTGCGGCAGCTACCTGCACGGTGACTTCCAATGCAGGCGGTGCGGTCAATGTTCGCAGTGGCAACGGCACGCAGTACGTCATCGTTGGCTCGCTGCCAGCGGGGCAAGCGTTCCCGGCATTGGGGCAGAATTCAGCCAATGGCGTTTGGGTTCAGGTCAACGTGAATGGCACGATTGGTTGGGTATCTGCTTCGGTGACACGCTTGGACGGGGATTGCAGCGCGCTGCAATCGATTGCCGCACCAGTCAACGCTCAACTCGCGCCTACCCAAGCGCCGACGCAGGCAGCGCCGCCAACCAGCAGTGGCAATCAAGGCAACCCAACCTTGACCGCTACTGCCATGCCCACGCAGCCGACGCCGCTGCCCGACCTGACGATCAGTGGGATCAATATTTCTCGCGGTACCAGTAACCAACTCGTTGCGAACAGCATCATTTTGAACATCGGCACCGCACCACTCGCGCAAAACCGGACGTTCTCCATCATTGTTTGCGTCGATGGCTACGACAATTGTAATGAAGTCACCGGAGTAGCGTTACCCCTCTTGCCGCCGGGGGTAAGCCAGAATTACATTGTCGATCTTCCATCGTTCACGCCGGGAGGCAGCCATACCGTCAATGTGACGGTTGACGCCCGCAGCGAAATCGGCGAACTGAACGAAAGCAACAACACGGCGTTCGCCTCGTTCAACGGTTAAACGGAACCGACTCGAACGCAAAGCGCAGAGCTGTATGGCTCTGCGCTTTGCGTTGCCTACGTCAAAAAGCGTATGCGATCAGTGGGCGCATGAGAGAATCAATGTTGCCCGCATGGAAGTGTGCCTTTCTGCGGAACAATCGCTAAAATAGCCCCGTCTTCCCGACCTGCAGGAAAGAGCGGCTGATGCTATTTGATCCGACTGAACATCCACACCAGCGCCTCAACCCGCTTACGGGGGTATGGGTGCTGGTTTCGCCTCACCGGAACAAGCGTCCGTGGCTGGGGCAGCTTGAAAAACTTCCACCAGAGGATCGTCCGGCTTACGATCCAACCTGTTATCTGTGCCCCGGCAACGAGCGCGCAGGTGGTGAGCATAACCCCAACTACAGCAGCACTTATGCTTTCACCAACGACTTTGCCGCGCTGCTGCCCGACACGCCGAATGGGGATTCGACTCACCCGCTGCTGGCGTCGAGCAGCGCGCGCGGCACCTGCCGTGTGATTTGTTTTTCGCCGCAGCACAATCTGACGCTGCCGGAAATGCCCGTCAGCGATATTCGGCGGGTGGTCGATGTATGGGGCGCGCAGACGCTCGAATTGGGCGAAACGTATCGCTGGGTGCAGATTTTCGAGAATAAGGGCGCGGCAATGGGCGCGTCGAACCCGCACCCGCACGGGCAAATCTGGGCGAGTAATTTTCTGCCCAACGAAGCCGTCAATGAAGACCGGCATCAACGCGACTACTACGCCGAGCATCAATCGCCGCTACTGTTCGACTACGCCGTGCTCGAAGCCAAAGAGGGCGAACGGGTGGTCGTCGAGAACAACGAATGGCTGGCGGTCGTGCCCTATTGGGCGGTCTGGCCCTTCGAGACGCTGCTGATGCCGCGCGAACACTGTATGCGGCTCTCGCACCTCAAGACGACTCAGCGTGACGCATTGGCGGACATTCTCAAGCGGCTGCTGACCAAGTACGACAACCTGTTCGAGATGTCCTTCCCCTACTCGATGGGCTGGCACGGCGCGCCGACGGGCGACGTGCAGAGCGATGATTTTTATCACGACACTTATAAACACTGGCAGCTTCACGCGCATTTCTACCCGCCGCTGCTGCGTTCAGCGACGGTACGCAAGTTCATGGTCGGCTACGAGATGATGGCAGAATCGCAGCGCGACCTGACTCCCGAACAGGCGGCGGAACGTTTGCGCTCATTGCCAGATAAACACTACAAGCAACGCGCTGAGTAAAAACAGTTAAAAGGTCGGCAGCAAGGCTGGTCGTTACTTTCAACTTTGTACTTTTAACTTAGTCATTACTCAGCACTCACTTAGGAGAACCAAGAATGACTTTGCAGCAGCAGGTGGTGGACGAATTTCAGCGACGTTTTGGTGAAGCGCCGACGCTGGTCGTGCGCGCGCCGGGGCGCGTGAACTTGATCGGCGAGCATACCGATTACAACGACGGCTACGTCATGCCGCTGGCGATTGACCGCGCTGTCTGGATTGCGGCGCGCCCGCGTAACGATGAGTACGTTACGCTCTACTCGGTGGACTTCGAACAGGTGGCTGAATTTTCACTGATGGAGTTGGTTAAGCGCGAGAATATGTGGATCGAATACGTGCAGGGTGTCGCGTGGGCGCTGCAAGAAATTGGCTGCATCCTCAAGGGCTTTGACGGCGTGATCGCCGGAGACGTGCCGATTGGCGCGGGGCTGTCGTCGTCGGCGGCGACCGAACTGGCGTCGGCGCGGGCGTTCTGTGCGATTGCAGGGATCGACTGGGACGGCATCGAGATGGCGAAGCTGTGCCAGCACGTCGAGAATCACTGGATCGGCGTCAACTCTGGCATCATGGATCAGATGATTTCGGCAAATGGCGAGGTCGATCACGCCGTGCTGATCGACTGCCGCTGGCTCTCGCTCAACCCTGTGCCGCTGCCGCCGGGAACGGCGGTGGTCGTGCTCGATACAGCGACTCGGCGCGAATTGGTCACGTCGGAGTACAACGTGCGCCGTCAGCAGTGCGAAACCGCCGCCAATTTCTTCAACGTTCCCGCGCTGCGCGACGTGACGCTGCCGCAGCTTGAGGCGGTCAAGGATATGCTCGACGAGGTGATCTATCGCCGCGCTCGCCACGTCATCAGCGAGAATGAGCGCACACTGGACGCCGCCAACGCGATGCGCGCCGGTGACGCGGAGACGTTGGGGCAGTTGATGAATGCCAGCCACGCCAGCTTGCGCGACGATTTCGAAGTCTCCAGCGATGGGCTGAATTTGATCGTCGAGTGCGCGCGCGAACATGAGGCGTGCATCGGCGCGCGCATGACGGGCGGCGGCTTTGGTGGCTGCGCGGTCGCGTTGGTGCGGGCGGACGCTGCTGAGGATTTCGCGGAAAAGGTCGCCGCCAGCTACGAGCAGCGCAGCGGGCGCAAACCCGCTGTTTACGTCTGCCACGCCACTGACGGCGCGGCGGTGGTCAGCGGGGCATAAGGCTTGGCTTCGGACACTGCCTTGCTCCAGCGCGGCTTGCGGCTCGAATATGCGAGCTTAGCTTGGAACGTTGTCAGCGCGGGCGTCGTCATTGTCGCCGCGCTGGCTGCCAGATCAATCGCCCTAGCCGGGTTTGGCATCGACTCGCTGATTGAAATCTTCGCCTCGGTGGTCGTGATTTGGCAGCTTAAAGGGGGCGACCAACAACAGGAGCGAATCGCCCTGCGGTTAATTGGTTTTGCCTTTTTCGCGCTGGTCATTTACGTCTTGGTTCAATCGGCGCATACCCTTTTGAGCCAGTCGCAGCCGCTGCCTTCTGCACTGGGGATCGTTTGGCTAGCGGCGACCTTGCTCGTGATGCTGCTGCTGGCATGGGGCAAGCACCAGACCGGATGCGCTTTAAACAACCCCGTGCTGCTCACGGAAGGGCGAGTTACGCTGGTCGACGCCTATCTCGCCGGGGTCGTGCTGGTCGGCTTGATTTTGGAAGCACTGTTGGGTTGGTGGTGGGCTGACCCAATCGCAGCGCTCGTCATCGTCTATTACGGCTTGCGCGAGGGTTGGCACGCCTTGCACGAAGCTGCTTAACGTACCCGATTGAAGTCCGCAGAAATATAGGGAACAAGCATGATTTCAGCAATTAGCCGTGAAGCTGCTAAACGTTTGCGCCCTGAGGGGGCGTTTCATTTATCGCCGGGAGCACAGCCGCTCGGAGCGATCTGCGAACTGGTGGTCGAGAACTCACCGCTTCAGCCGCAGGTCTTCATCACCGACACGCGGCGCATCACCGAGAAGGGTGAGGCGATGGGCTGGCATTTCTACCTGCTGCCCACCGGAAAGTCGGGGACATGGTCGGCAAAGCTGGAAGTACCGGTCGAGCCGACGATCTTGACCTATGTCTTTCAGTTCCAGAGCCAAGACCCCGATGCGCCGAAACAACCCCCGCTGTTGGAAATCCGGCAGGTGGAGGGGCGCAATACGGCGATCTACGGTGAGTACGAACAGCTCCCCTTCAAAATCGCCGTTTACGACCCGGCGCGGATGCCTTCAGATTGGGCGCAGGGGATGATCATTTACCAGATTTTCCCTGACCGTTTCGCCAATGGCGACGCTGCGACGGATTCGCTGATGAAGGGTGTTTACGGTCATGAGCCGCAGTTTCGGCGTTGGGGCGAACGCCCTGAGCACCCCCCGCTAGGGCGCGATTTCTTCGGCGGCGACCTGCGCGGCGTGATCGATCACATGGATTACATCGACGCATTGGGCATCGACTGTATCTACCTGTGCCCGATCTTCGACTCGCCGACCAATCACCGCTACGACGCGATTGACTACTTCAAGATCGACCCGATGCTCGGTACTGAAGCCGACTTCGACGAAATGCTCAAGGAAGCGCACGCGCGCGGCATCAAGGTGGTGCTGGACGCCGTGTTCAACCACTGCTCATCGGACAGCATCTACTTCGACATCACCAACAAGTTCGGCAAC
>JBBSNT010000276.1:0-6208 GCA_038260485.1 Aggregatilineales bacterium
GCTCAAGCTGTCCTTGCGCCAGCCGACCCAACGTCCGTTCGGCAAGCCCAATCAGTGTCGCCGCCATCGCGGCAACCTGCGGGCTGCTGGTCGGGTTTTCGTGCGGATTTTCCTCGTTGCCGGGTGGAAAGGCAGCAACCAGCAAGCCGTCGATATTAACGATCACGGAGGCTTTAACGCCATCAACGGCGATGTGTAACGTTTTCAGAATACGCTCGAGGATTTCGCTGCGGTATTCCTGAGTCATAAATGGGACTCTCTTTTCGCACGATCACAAACGGTAACGCTGTGTACGATAAAACGAGAGTATAGCCCACAATAAAGGCAGTCTCAACATAATTTAGATTTGTGCGAACCGAATAGTACCTTAGTCGTCATTGAGCACGGCGAGCGTCTTCGTCGGCAAATTGACCCAAGAGGTAGCGATCTTGCTCAGAAAGCTGCGCCTTGAGCAGCAAATCAGGACGATAGCGCCACGTCCGGCGCAGCCCATCCTCGCGCCGCCAGCGCTCGATTGCCGCGTGATTGCCCGATTGCAGCGCTTGGGGAACGGTCAGCCCGCGAAACTCAAGCGGGCGCGTATAGTGCGCGCCTTCGAGCACCCCATCAGCATGGCTCTCGCGCTCCGCTCCGCCTTCTGCACCCAACACGCCGGGAATATGGCGCACCACCGCGTCAATGATGACCATTGCTGGAAGTTCTCCGCCCGTTAGCACGTAATCGCCAATGCTGATCTCGTCGGTGACAACCAACGCCTGCACACGCGCGTCGAACCCTTCGTAATGTCCGCAGAGCAAAATGACGCGATCCAGCACCGCGAGTTCGACCGCAATCTCGTGCGAAAATGTACGCCCACCCGGCGACATTAAAATCACGGGTGCAGGTTCAGCCTGAGCCTGCACCGCCTCAACGGCGCGCACAATCACGTCCGCGCGCATGAGCATCCCGCCACCGCCGCCATAAGGCGTATCATCGACCGCGTGATGCTTATCAAGCGTGTAGTCGCGGATTTGATGCAGCCGCAGGTCGAGCAGTTTCCGGTCGCGCGCCTTCCAGAGCATACTCTCAGTCATCGGTCCGTCAAACATCGACGGGAACAGCGTTAGAACGTCAATTCGCATCCGTTTTCCCTCCGAGCGCTAATTGTAGCTTGCATCCAGCGGCTATCAACCGGATAATCGGTCGGCATCAACGAGCTTGTAAGCAGGCTTGTTCTAGTGAGGTGGACATGGCAGAACCAAACTACACGATTTGGATCAAGACGGGTGACGAGCCGCTCGGCGGCACGGATTCGAACGTCTACGTGATGCTGTTTGGCGATTCTGGTCAAACGGATTGGATTTTTCTGCCGCCTGAAGATATTTTCGCCTTCGAGGAGGGCAGCGTCGATAAATTCGTGCTCGACGCCCCGGACGTAGGCGCTTTGACGCGCTGCTGCGTCGGTCATGACAACAGCGCCGACCCGGGCTGGTTCGTCGAAGACGTGCGCGTGCGCCACAATCCCAGTGGCAAGGAGTGGTCATTCAAATTTCACCAATGGCTCGGCGAAGAAGAAGCCGGACGGCTCTCGGTATGCGCCGAGTCGTCTTAATCGGGCTGCTGCTGTGTGGGTGCAATCTGGTCACGCAGCAGACGGCACCCACTTCTAACGTGCCGACAGTCACGTTCCTGTTTCCAGCGAACAACGTCGCGGTCGTCGAAGAAACCGATTTGCAGATTCAACTGCTCGCACAGGACAGCGTGGGTATCGCGCGCGTCGAACTGCGGGTCGATGACAGCCCGCATCAGGAAGCAACACCCGTCGAAGCTGCTGCCGTCCCGATCTTCACGGTCGATATGAACTGGCTTGCCGAAGGCGTCGGCTTGCACGCGCTCGAAGCGACCGCCTACCGGCTCGATGGCACTGCCGGCAGATCCACGCTGATCAACGTCAATGTCACCTCTGCCGATTCACCTGCCCCAACACCGAACAATTAGCTGTTTTGCGCGCGAATTCGCGCGCAAAACGATTTATGCGTCATAATCCATTGATGAGTATCCTTTATGCCATCATAAGCCGCATCAGCGACTCACAGGAGAAAAGGCTTTGGCGACGATCAAAGAGGTAGCTGAACGCGCCGGAGTTTCAGTAGCAACGGTATCGCGAGTCGTGAATCATTCCGGCTACGTGAGCAACGATTTGCGCGAGCGCGTCGAAACAATGATGCAGATGCTTGACTACAAGCCGAGCGCGCTTGCCCGTAGTCTACGCCGGCAGGAAACGCACACCATCGGCTTATTGATCCCCCAGTTGAACCAGCCTTTCTTCAGCACCTTGATCTCGGCGATGGAAAAAACGCTGTTCGCCAGAGATTATCGCGCGCTGATTTGCAGTTCCGACGAAGATGCAGCCAAAGAGTCCGCTTACATTGACATCTTGCTGCGCCAGCGCGTTGACGGCGTGATCCTCGTCCCTACCGGGCACAGCACCGAAAGCATCAAACGACTGCTGCGCGCCCACATCCCAACGGTGATGATCGACCGCGACATGCCCGACCTCGTAGTCAACCGCGTCTTGAGCGACAACTACGCTGGCGCGTATTTGGGCGCACAGCATCTGCTCGCGCTCGGACACCGCCAGATCGCCCTAATCGGGGGTCCCCGGCACAGCCAAGTGCTTCAGGATCGCGTCAACGGGGTTCAACAAGCGTTCCGCGACTTCGGCACAAAATTCACGCCAGACCTGCTGATCCTCGGTACGTCGCCGGAGTTCGAAGTCGGCTACGAATCAGCGCTCAAATTGATGCAGCGTCCGCAGCCGCCAACAGCGATCTTCGCACTGACGGATGTGATCGCCGTTGGCGTGCTCCATGCCGCTGCCGAACTCAACCTGAAGCTGCCAGAAGCACTCTCGGTCATGGGGTTCGACGATATTCCACTGGCGAACTACGTTATTCCGGCGTTGACAACCATCGCGCAGCCGATCTACGGCATGGGACAGACAGCCGTCGAAATCCTGATGCGCCGCCTGATTGACGCCGACCGTCCACCCGAAACGATTCGGCTCGAAGATCGCCTCGTCATCCGCAAATCGACCGCTCCACCGCCGACCTAACTCTCCCAGAATGAGCGACTTAAAGCCCCGCGCATAGAACACGGTGCTGCCGAAATCAACGCTCATCTAGAGCGATGATTCGGGTCATACGCAGGCATAAAATATGCCTTTACAATTTTCAGTAATAGGGGGTCGTGTTTTTTGGGTTAGAACACTATTAGGGTACAGTTTAAATATCGTCGGTTAGCCCAAAGAGATGACTTTGCTGCTCGGGATCGACATCGGTACTTCCAGCGTAAAAGCGATCCTGTACGACCCCGATAGCGTCGGAATCGTCGCGCTGACACAGAAAGAATATCCGATTTATAAACCCACTCCTGAACGCGCCGAACAAGACCCGGACGATTGGTGGAATGCCACCATCGAATGCGTTCGCCACGTCCTCGAACGTGCGGGTCGCCGTGATGTGATCGGCATCGGTTTATGCGGGCAAATGCACGGCACCGTGCTGCTCGACCGCCAGAACCAACCCTTGAGCGAAGCAATTATCTGGCCCGATCAACGCAGCGCGGCAGAAGTCGATCTGCTGATCGATCTAGTCGGTGCGGATCGCTACGTCAAGATTGCCGGAACGATGCCCGCAACCGGATTCATGGCAGCGACTCTGCTCTGGCTGCGCCGTCACGATCCCGGTTTGCTCGATCAAGTTGCGCAGGTTGTCCTGCCTAAAGATTACGTGCGCCTCAAACTGACCGGAAGCGTCGGCACGGACATCAGCGATGCCTCTGCATCAGGCTTGTTCGATATTAGCGCCAAAACGTGGTCGAGAGAGATCATCCGTCGCGCCGATCTACCCTTCGATATTTTCCCATCGGTCTCTGAATCACAAACGCTCAGCGGTGAGCTAACGTCAGCCGCTGCCGATGCCCTCGGTCTGGTCGAGGGTATTCCTGTGGTCGTCGGCTGTGCCGATCAGCCGGCGCAGGCGATTGGGAACGGCATTACATTGCCGGGTAAGGTGATGGTCACGATTGGCAGCGGGGGGCAAGTCGTGACGCCGCTGGTACCGCTGTCGAACGGCGCGATTGCGACTGATCCCCGATTACACGTTTTCAACCACGCGATTCCCGACGTCTGGTACATCTTGGGCGCGATCCTTTCAGCGGGGTTATCGCTGCGCTGGCTGCGGCGGATCGCCGGGATGGACGAACTCGGCAGAGTCGCTTACGAGCACTTCAGCGCTGAAGCCAACGCGATCACACCGGGCGCTGAGGGGTTAATCTTCCTGCCTTATCTGTCGGGGGAACGCACGCCGCACATGGATCCGCTGGCGCGCGGCGCGTTCATCGGCTTGAGCTATTATCACGAACGAGGGCACCTCGCCCGCGCCGTGATGGAAGGCGTCGCCTTCGCCCTACGCGAAACGCTCGAACTCAGCCTTCAGCTTGGCGGGCAGGTCGATACCGTGATCGCAGCGGGGAGCGGCGCGGACAGCATCGTCTGGCGGCAAATCCTCGCGGACGTAATGGGGCTGCCGCTGCAAAAAAGCTTGCTCAGCGACCAAGCCGGAATCGGTGCGGCAATCGTGGCAGGGGTCGGCATTGGCGTCTACAGCACCTTTGAAGAGGCTGCTATCGATTTAGCACAGTACGGGCAGATCACCGAGCCGCATCGTGAGCATCAAGCGCTCTATAACGCGCTCTACAGCGAATACAAGGCGCTTTATCCGCGCCTGCGTGAAGATTTCCATATGCTATCAGGGCTAGGAAAAAATTAGCAGAAGTAGACGGCAAGCTGGTCATCGGTGTAGTGGAGTCCGACGTCGAGATCGAGTTGGTCCAACGCTACGGCATCATGGGGCTGCCGACGCTGCTATTGTTCCGCGCGGGTCAGCCGGAAAGCTGATTCGTTTTCGCAGCCAAGCTCATCAGCCAATTCGCTTACCTGTCGCAGCATCGAAGAACAGCAGCTCATTGGGATCAGGACAGCAGGTTAAGCGGTCACCGGGCTGTAAGGTGGGTTCAAGCGGCTGCGTGACCGTCCACTGGTCGCGCGAAACGGTGTTTTCAGGCGTCACCTCGACGATCTGCTGGCGTTCCGCAAACATAGGTGTACTCGTCCGCACAATCACGGGTACGCCTTCATCGTAGCGAAATGCTTCCGGACGGACGCCGACGATCACCGCGCTGTCGTCGGGCAGATCCGCGCGCACAGGATAGCCGCCGAACGAATCGCCCTCCCAGCGATGCGAAAGCACGCGCCCCTGAAACAGATTCAGCGTCGGCGTGCCGATGAAAGTCGCCACGAATAGATTAACTGGATTCTCGTAGAGAGTCTGGTAATCCCCAATTTGCTCAATTTTTCCGGCGCGCATGACGGCGATCCGGTGCGCCAGCGCTATCGCTTCGTGCTGGTCGTGGGTGACGTAGATCGACGTCACCGGGAATTCGCGCAGCAGGCGCTTAAGTTCGACTCGCGCTGAAGCGCGCAGCTTGGCGTCGAGGCTGGAGAACGGCTCGTCGAACAGAAAAACGCGCGGATCGCGCGTCAGCGCGCGGGCGATGGCTACGCGCTGGCGTTCTCCGCCGGAAAGCTGCGACGGCTTGCGCTGCATAAGCTTGTCCAAACCAAAACCCGTAATTTCAGTAATCCGCGCGACCCGCGCCGGAACTTCATCTTGACGCTTTCGCAACCATAAGAAGAAGCCGACGGTGCGTTCGGCGACCCAGTGAGGCATTAATGCCCCCTCCTGAAAGACCATGCCGATCCCGCGATCCTTCGTCGGAATGAGGGCAAGCGGCTCATTATCGTAAAGCACGTTACCGCTGTCAGGCTCGGTCAAGCCAGCGACGATCCGCAGCAGCGTTGATTTTCCACACCCCGACGGACCGATCAGCGCAATCAATTCACCCGAAGCAACCTTCAGCGAAATATCGTCAACTGCGCTCACCGAACGCAGGAGTTCGCCGTCTTTTTGTGGAAACTGCTTGCTCACATGGCTCAACGTAATCGAAGTCAACGCATTTTCCCTAATTAACCTGAGTTTCGGATAGGGGTGGGATACCTTACAAGAAGCGGTTAAGCTTCGTGTTACCCCTAACACGAAAGGTATCCCAATATGAGTTTACTCGCGCTGTTCTGTGATGTCGATGATTTTTGCCAGCAGTGGCAAGC
>JBBSNT010000277.1:0-6197 GCA_038260485.1 Aggregatilineales bacterium
CTGGAATACTTCGTCAACTACTTCCCGGCGAAGATCGACGACTACGAACGTCTGCTGACCAACAATCCCATCTGGATCGACCGGACGCAGGGGATCGGCGTGGTCGAGCCGGAAGAAGCCATCTCGATGGGCATGAGCGGTCCCAGCCTGCGCGGAAGCGGCGTCAACTGGGACATCCGCAAAGCCGAACCCTATAGCGGCTACGAAAAGTATGACTTCAACGTGCCGCTTGGCGAACACGGCGATGTCTACGACCGCTACTGGGTGCGGGTTCAAGAAATGCGTGAAAGCCTCAAAATCATCCAGCAGGCGATGAAGAACATCCCCGGCGGTTACTTCCGCTCGAACAATCGCAAGTTCGTGCCGCCGCCGCGCGCTGAACTCGGTCAGAGCATGGAAGCGGTGATCCACTGGTTCAAGCTGTGGACAGAAGGTTTTTCCGCTCCGGATGAAGAAGTCTACGTCGCCATTGAAAGCCCGCGCGGCGAAATCGGCTGCTACCTACACGGTACGGGCGGGAATCGTCCGCGCCGCGTTCATTTCAAGACGCCGTCGTACATGCACATCAGCGCATTGGGCAAGATGTCACAGGGACATATGATCGCTGACCTCGTCGCCATCATTGGCAGCGTGGACATCGTGCTTGGGGATAGTGATCGCTAAAGGCTGGTTAAAAGTTAAAGGTCGAAAGTGGAAAGCAAGCCCTTTTAACTTTTAACTTTTCACTTTCAACTGAAGGAAAGCTTATGCTTGCAGAGAAATACTCAGATCGCATCGAAAAGACCTTCGCTAAGTATCCGACCAAGCGCTCGGCGGTGATGCCGCTGCTCTACATCGCGCAAGAGGAATACGGCTGGGTGACGCCGGAGTCGCTGATTGAAGTCGCGGACTTGTGCGAACTCGACCCGACGCAGGTCAAGTCGATTGCCGGGTTCTACACGATGTACTCCGAAAAGCCGAAGGGCAAGTATTGGCTTCAGGTCTGCAATGACCTCGCCTGCGCGCTGCGCGGCGCGGACAAGTTCCATGAAGAACTGAAGGACTATCTCGGCGTTGACGAGGGCGGCACGACCGACGACGGCATGTTCACGGTCGAGCACGTGATGTGCCTCGCCGCTTGTGATAAAGCGCCGATGCTGCAATGCAACTTCCACTTTGAGGAAAACCTCGACATGGAAAAGATGAAGTCACTCATCGAACAGTGGCGCGCTGCAGCTTCTGAGTAGCCGAAAAGGCTTGGTATGGAAGTGCAACAACCGCTTGAGGTACAAGCGGTTCGATACTAGTTCGATTGAAAGACGGAAAGGTAGTACCCATGAAAAAGTTATTTTTGCTCGTAACCTGTCTCACTCTATTGGCAGCGGCATGTACTTTCGAATCGACCACCGACCTCTATGTTCAAGATGTGGTGGACGTTCAAGCGAGCGGAACCACGCTCTATGCCGATGCGGAGCTGGCGATGGAGTTCAGCGGCGACGAAGCCGCCCAGCAGCAGATCGTCGATTTGTTAGAGCAGTATTTTGTCGAGGTTAGCAACCCTCACCAAGAGGATCGGAACTCGAATACCTATCTGGTGGTTGACCATAAAATGCCGCTGGTATATGCCAATGCTGCTGCGGGAATTTACGCACTCGCGGATGTTCAAGCCAATGTATTCGCGTTCGCGGTGACGCCTACCGATCTGAACATTGCTTTTAATAAGACCCGATTCGATCAGCTCAATTACGGAGCTGAATGAGGGCAGCGATCAAGTTTTGTCCTTCAGCAATTTCACGCTGAGTCTCATTCTGCATAACGATTTGCGCGACCCGATTGAAGCGACACTTTATTCAGTCTATGCGAATTCTGCGCCTATCCCGTACAGCCGTACCCTGACGCTTGCCGGGCGGGATCAGGTGGAGATCAGATTTTCTGATGTGCTCCGAGATTCGATCAATGCTCCGGAAGAAACCGAAACGGAAGGGATCACGGTGCGTAAGTTTGCTGATCTCTCCAACTTAGCAGGTTCGTAAGCCAGTCAGAGGAAAGCCGGATGGCGTCAAACAGCCTTAATATCATTTACCGCGAGAAGGATGTCCCGAACATCCATGAATACGACATCTACGTCAAGAACGGCGGCTACGAGGGTCTGAAGAAGGCGCTCTCGATGGATCCCAAAGCCGTGATCGACGAGGTCAAGGCGTCCAACCTGCGCGGACGCGGCGGCGCGGGCTTCCCGACCGGTGTCAAGTGGAGCTTCATCCCGCAGAGCGAACCGATCAAGTATGTGACGGTCAACGCCGACGAGAGCGAAACCGGCACGTTCAAAGACCGCCAAATCCTTGAGAACAACCCGCACCAGTTAATCGAAGGCGCGATGATCTGCGCGTGGGCGATTCAGGCGACCGCCGTCTACATCTATCTGCGCGGTGAGTTCTGGGACGTGGCGCACGAACTGGATAAGCAGATCGCCGACGCCTACGCTAATGGCTGGGCGGGCGAGAACGTCGGCGGGACGGGCTGGTCGTGCGGGTTGTACACGCATCTCGGCGCGGGGGCTTACATCTGCGGCGAGGAGAGCGCGCTGCTCGAAAGCCTCGAAGGTAAGCTCGGTATGCCGAAAGTGCGTCCGCCATTTCCGGCGAACAAGGGCGGCGGTCTGTACGGCGAGCCGACGGTGATTAACAACGTCGAGACGCTGACCAACGTCCCTTGGATCATGATCAACGGCGCGGCAGCCTACAAGGAGATCGGCACGGAGCACAGCCCCGGCACCAAAGTCTTCTGCCTGAGTGGTCACGTCAATAACCCCGGCAACTACGAACTGCCTTTGGGCGGTGAGTCCACCTTCCGCAAGCTGATTTTCGATCCTGAATTCGGCGGCGGCATCCCCAACGGCAAGACGATCAAGGCGATTCTGCCGTCGGGTGGTTCCGGTCCGATCGTTCCGGCGACGGACGAAGTGCTTGATACTCCGCTGACCTACGAAGATATGGTCAAGGTCGGCACAATCCTCGGATCAGCGTCAGTGATTGTGATGGACGAGGACACCGACATTACGTGGGTAGCGGCAAAAATCACCAAGTTCTTTAAGCACGAAAGCTGCGGCAAATGTACGCAGTGCCGTGAGGGGACTTACTGGCTCGATAAAGTCTGCGACCGTATTATGGCAGGCGAAGCCGAGCTAAAAGACATCGACCTGATCGACAATATTGCCAAGAATATGCAGGGCGTGACTCTGTGCGCGCTCGGTGAATTTGCGGCGAACCCGATCATCTGGACGATCAAGAACTTCCCGGACGACTTCAAGGCGCACATTACGCCGAAAGAAGTCGAAAAGGCTGAACCCGCAAAGAAAGCCGCTCCCGCACGGGGTCGGCGAGGCGCAGCGGCTGCCGCCGGAGATTAAGCGTGCTTCATGACGACGAGCTTCACGCGCCGGAGATCGAAACCGACTCTTTCGCTGCGACGCCCTCCTTCTGGCAGCGCGTTTCAGGGATATTCGGGCGTGAGGCGCGACTTTACAACCTGAATTGGGCGATTTCGGCTTACCCCGACGCCGCCGCGAACTACGTTTTACGCGGCGAACTGCTGTTGAGCATGAGGGATAGTATCGGCGCAGCAGCCGATTTTCGGCGCGCGCTCGAACTCGCGGTCACGGACGTGGAAAACGAGGATTGGGGGTTGGTTGCGCAGGCGCTTCAAGATCGGGCGCTGGTTGGTTTGCGCGATGCACTTCTGCAGAGCGCACGTTATAATCGAAAGACTAGCCGCGTAGATAATCAATGACATTGTCGCTGTAGGGCATTACCCGTAACGACCCTACAATAAAACATGAGACGAGATCGGCGCGCAGCGGATGTGCGAGGTCTTTTTGGAGGTTTGAATGGCGGATACGGTCAAGATTTACATTGACGATCAAGCGTATGACGTGCCTAAAGGAACGAATCTAGTCGATGCTGCCAAGTGGATCGGCACCGACATTCCGGTGTTCTGCTATCACCCGAAGATGGATCCGGTTGGCATGTGCCGCATGTGCTTGGTTGAGATGGGCAGCATCAATAAAGACCGCACCACTGGCGCGGTCGTCCTCGATGACAAAGGTAACCCGACGATTCGCTGGTTCCCGAAGCTGCAAACTGCGTGTACGACCACCGTCAGCGATGGTTTGGTCATTCGCACACAGACCGATCAGGTTTCGCAAGCGCGTGAAAATGTGATCGAGTTCCTGCTGACGAGCCATCCGCTCGACTGCCCGATCTGCGACAAAGGCGGCGAATGCCCGCTGCAAAACCTGACGATGGAATACGGTCCCGGTGTGAGCCGCATGAATTACGCGGACAAGATGCGCCTCGACAAGCATGTGCCACTTGGTGACTTGATCGTCCTCGACGAAGAGCGCTGCATCCAGTGTGCGCGCTGCATCCGGTTTCAGGACGAGGTCGTCGGCGACGACGTGCTTGCCTTTCACGAGCGCGGGCGCAGCTTGCAGATTATCACGGTCAGCGACCCCGGTTTTGACAGCTATTTCAGCGGCAACACGACCGACATTTGCCCGGTCGGTGCTTTGACGACCGAAGACTTCCGCTTCGGTGCGCGTCCGTGGGAACTCACTAACGTGCCGAGCATCTGCCCGCACTGCCCGGTCGGTTGCAACGTCAGCTTGAGCACGCGCCTCGACCGCGATTTCGATGGTCGCGCGATGATCAAGCGCGTGATGCCGCGCCAGAACGAAGACGTCAATGAAATCTGGATTTGCGATAAGGGGCGCTTCGGGCATCACTTCACCCGCAGCGACGAACGGCTGATGCAGCCGATGATCCGCAACGCTGAAGGCGAACTCGTCACCGTGTCGTGGAGTGAGGCACTTTCGAAAGCCGCCAATGCGCTCAACAACGCGGCAGACGTCGGTGTGCTGGCAGGACCGCAGTTGTCGAACGAAGACCTGTGGATGCTGCGCAAACTCGCGGGCGAGAATGCCCGTCTCGGCGCTTGGCCTCCCACGCACGGCGGAATCGGCTTGTTAGCACAAGTTGGTGTCGGGCAGGGGACGAACATCGCGCAGATGGGTGCGGGAGATGCCATCCTCGTGATCGCCAGCGACCTTGAAGAAGAAGCTCCGGTTTGGCGTTTGCGCATCAAGCAGGCGCATGATCGCGGCGCTTACGTCGTGATCGCCAACGCGCGCACGACCCGCATGGACGATTTCGCCAGCGCAGTCATTCAATATGAAGTTGGTGAAGCTGCCGAAGCACTCAGCGCTTTGGGCGACAATTTTCCCGACATCAGCACCAAGCTCACAGGCGCGACCAACCTGATCATTGTCGCGGGTGCGGAGGGCTTGACGCTCGACGGCAGCCGCGCGCTGATGCAAACAGCGGCTAATCTGCTGATCGCGGATGGACACGTCGGCAAGCCGAACAACGGTCTGCTGGCGACACTTCCCGGCGCAAATGGCATGGGACAGCATTACCTTGGTTTCACACCTGAAGCTGCCGAAGACATCACCCAAGCGCCGCCCAACGTGCTGATTATCGCACAAGCGGACGTATTGGCAGATGATCCGAACGCAGCGGCATGGCTCGATAAAGTCGATGTCGTGATCGCGCTCAGCCTGTTTCCTGATGCGACGACCGCGCGCGCTGCGGTTGCGCTGCCGGCGCAGAGCTTCGCGGAACGCGACGGCACGTTCACCAACGGCGAACGGCGCGTCCAGCGCTTCTATACGGCGCAGGGGCCGATGGGGTCGGCGCTTCCGGCTTGGCAAATCGTCGGACGCATTGGCGAACTCTTGGGCAAGGGTCGTCCGAAAGCTTCGGCGGCAGCGGTCATGCTCGAAATCACCCAGAACGTTCCGGCGTTCGCAGGCACACGTTATCAAGAACTCGCCAAAGTGCCGCGCCAGTTCCCTGATGTGGGCGGCGGCGACCTGTACTATGGTGGGACGGCATATAAGAACACGGGTGGTATCGGCGTGCAGATTGCAACCGAAGCCGACGGCGGCGCGGAGATCGTGGTGGGTGATGTGAGTCTGCCCGGTGCGCCTGCGACTGCCGAGGGCGACATGCTGGTTGTGCCGACGGTGCGCCTGTACAATCTTGAGCGTACATTCCTTCCCAGCGTCGAGGAATTGATGGCGGCGCGCACATCTGCGCCTTACGTCGAAATCAACGCCGCCGACGCCGCGCAGATGAAAATTGCTGACGGTGATTTGGTTC
>JBBSNT010000278.1:0-6197 GCA_038260485.1 Aggregatilineales bacterium
CAACGGTCGGATATGCAGATCGAATTGTTCTTCGGTTACACTGGTCGGGATAGTGCTCATGAGAAATCACCTTTGGTCAGGTTTTTCTCTCATGATGCACTATCCATCCTGCTCAATCAAATAGTTTGAATCAGTTCTATGTGTATTTCAGCGATCCGGACGGCAATTCATGGACGCTGCAGGAAATACCGGAAGGCATTTAATCCGTCGATTGCCAGCGTCGGGGGTTCGCTTTGCCCTCGACGTATAGGTTCATGAAGGCGAAATCGACCGTTAGCACGAACAGAATATAGCCATCCTGCGGCAGGTAAGACGCTGCCCTTACTGCCTGTTCTCGAATGCCGGAGTCGCTGATCAAAGCTGCGCGCCCCCTGACGTAAAACTCGCCGCTACCCCCGCTGGAATCCTCAACCGAGCAGTGCAGACTGTAGCGCGGGTCGCGCTGCAAATCTTTCCCTTTTGGCGAGGTCGGTTCCATGAACAGAAATAACTGCTCGTCGATGATCGGCGTCACCGGATGCACGCGCGGGCTGCCATCTTCGCGCAGCGTGGCGAGGTAGGCAACGCCGCTTTGAAAGCGGGCGCGTCCAAATTCTGCAAGTTCGGGCGCTTGCTGCGCGAAGTCGTTCCAATGCGTCATCAGGTTTCCTTGAACAAGTCTTCAAGCTGGCGTTGCAGATAGCTGTGCTCCGCCGGATTCTGACATAAATCGAGTGCTCGCTCGTAGGCATCGGCGGCGGCTTCGCGCTGGTTTGATCGCCGCAGCAAATCAGCGAGCGCCACATGATAGGGATAGTAGCCTTTAGCCGCCTCCTGCACCCGCAGTAGCAGACCTAGCCCCGCCTGTAAATGTCCCGCCATCGCCAGCGCCACCGCGCGGTTGACCTCGATCACGGGCGAGGGTGCCATCACCGAGAGCGTGCCGTACAGCGCCTCGATCTGATCCCAATCGGTCGCTTCGGGCGTCGCGGCGTCAGCGTGCAGCGCACTGATCGCCGCCTGCACCTGATACGCACCGGGCTGTCGCAGTTCCATCGCTTTGTCCAGTATGGCGCTGCCCTCACGGATTTTCGCCTGATCCCAGCGCGTGCGATCCTGATCGCTCAGCAGCACCAATTCGCCCGCCGTGTTGAGGCGCGTCTCGCGCCGCGAATCGTGCAGCAGCATCAGCGCCAGTAAACCGAGCGCTTCGGCATAACCCTCGGCGTGATCCGGCAGCAGATCGACCAGCACACGGCACAGCCGGATCGCTTCACCGCATAGTTCAGCGCGGATCAGGGTATCGCCGCCGGTCGCCACGTAGCCCTCGTTGAAAATCAGGTAGATCACCGCCAGCAGCGCGTCGAGCCGTTCGGGTAGCAGTTCGGCGGGCGGGACGCGGTAGGGGATGCCTGCGTCGCGGATTTTGCCGCGCGCCCGCGTCAAGCGCTGCGCCATCGTTGGCACAGGCACGAGGAACGCCCGCGCGATCTCTTGCGTCGTCAGCCCGCCCAAAGTGTGCAGCGTCAGCGCGACCTGTGCTTCCAGCGCCAGCGATGGATGGCAGCAGGTGAACATCAGTTTGAGGCGTTCGTCAGGGATGTCGCCCATTTCAGCTTCGTCCTCAGCAAACAGCGCGTTTCCAGACGGCGCGATCAGAGCAGTTTTGCGTTCCAGCGTCGATGCGCGGCGCAGCCGATCAATCGCGCGGCGCTTGGCGACCGTTGTCAACCAAGCACCGGGATTCTTCGGCACACCATTGCGCGCCCACTGCTCCAGCGCCTCGATCAGTGCGTCTTGCAGCGCGTCCTCAGCCAGCGTGAAATCCCCCAACTGACTGAGCAGCGCCGCAAGGACACGCCCATGCTCGGCGCGGAAGATCGCTTCGACCTGCTTCTGAACCGTCACGCGCTTTCGCTCTACTGCTCGAACACCGCTACCGGACGAATCTCAACCGAGCCTGTCAACGAACCGGGAATTTTCCTCGCCCATTCGATTGCCTCGTCGAGGTCTTGGCACTCTATCACGTAGAAGCCGCCCAACTGCTCATGTGTCTCCGCGAACGGCCCGTCGCTGGTGACGATCTTGCCGTTACGGGTGCGGACGGTTGTCGCCGTCGTCGCTGGATGCAGCACTTCGCCGACGAGGTTGACGCCGCGCGCTGCCATCTCCTTGCCCACGACCACGTAACCGTCGTGGATTTCGGCGCGCTCGACGGGCGTTGCTTTGCTCCGGTCAACCTCGCTGTTGTAGATCAAGAAGGCGTATTTCATGGTGATATTCTCCTGTTTGCTGAATGATCGATGTGTTTCGACGTTCTACACAAACGTCGAATGCCGTCTCCCTTCATCCAACAAGAGGTTACGTTTCTCATCTTCTACTCATAATCTCTACGCAGCAGTCTTGATCTTTCCTACTGCTGCGACCAGAGCGGACGCACCTCAATCGAGCCATACTTGGCGCTAGGAATCTTCGCTGCCCAACCAAGCGCTTCGTCGAGGTCTGCGCAGTCGAGCAGGTAAAAACCGCCCAACTGCTCGTGAGTTTCGGCGAAGGGTCCATCGGTCGTCAGCGTCTTGCCCTCGCGCACGCGAATAGTCGTCGATGTAGCAGTGGGCGAAAGCCCATTGTTCTCCACCAACACGCCGGCAGCCTTCATTTCATCTTCCAGCACGAACCAGACTTTCGGTGCTATCGATTGGTAATCTTCGGGCGTGAACTGCGCCACAAGGGACTCGTCAGAGTACATCAGCAGCATATATTTCATTGGATTTCTCCCGCACGCTTAAGACCGCTGACGCAGACCGATGACATTTTCGTTGGCGTCTTTAACCGTCGCGATCAGCAATCCATAGCCAACGTCCTTGACGTCCTGATGAAGCTACGCGCCCGCGTCCAGCAGGGCTTGCAGGCTGACTTTGATGTCGTCCACGTCACGATAGGCAATCGGACCCGCTGTGCTGGCGTTAGGGTCTAAGCCAATCTCATGATCGCCCACCTTATAGCCCACGTAATACGCCCCATCCACGTAGGGATCGACGCCCAGAAACGCGCCGTAGAGCTTCTTTGCCTGCTCGATGTCCTTGACCGGATAGACGATTAAGCTGATACCCTGATTCATTTTAGCCTCCTTGTGATTAGAGATCGGTTGTTTTTGCCATTCTATACAAACGTCGAACCAGATCGCATCAAAACGACAGAGCAGCGATGGCTCTCATGCTTTACTCATAATCCAATCACGAGAGAGACGCGGGCGATTTTACGTCATTCGGTGGCGATTCAGGCGTAGACTCGAAGCATACGAGGGTCATTGATAGAAAAATTCGCATGTCAGCGTCGGAATCGGCTGGGACTTTTGGGAGTTGTCGCACGTGGGCGCTCATCCCGCTGATCTTCGCTTACTGGGCGCTGCCGCCGCTGATCATCGGTATATTCTTCCCCAACCTAGCCAACGACACGCGCGGGCTGATCATCCTCGTCATGTGGATTTTGTTCTTTGCCATCATCGTGGCTGTCGCTGTGCGACAGCTTTGGCACACGCGCGTTCGACAGGCAAAATGGCTGCCAGACGGCAAAGTACGCTTACCATCCGGCTCTGTTTTAGGCGACGATGGCGAACTCATCCTGCCCGACGATCCGCAGCAGGATTGTTAGCTGAAAGGCGCTACCCCGCGATCAGCACGGCGATCAGCGCGATCAATGCGGGCAGCCCCTGAATTAGCAGGATCGAACGCTTGGCGGTCATGCCTCCGTAAATCGCCGCCACAATCACGCAAACGAGGAAGAACAGCGCCAGTTGATGCCCGAATGCCGGATCAGGTTGCAGCAGGCTCCAGAACAAGCCCGCCGCCAGAAAGCCGTTGTACAGCCCTTGGTTGGCTGCCAGCGCTTTCGACTCTTTTGCGAAGTCCAGCGTCAACCCGAACGAACGCAGAGAGCGCGGCGTCGTCCACAGGAACATTTCCAGCACGAGGATGTAGATGTGCTCTAATCCAACCAGCGCGACCAGTAATTTGCTAATGGTTTCCATGATACCCCCGTGTACAGCTTCAGCTTCCCAGCGCAAATTAATTGCGTGGGTTAAGTTAATCATAGGCAAATTTAGGATTTTGGCGGGTGCCAACCTGCCAGCACCCAGTAACTCCGTACGATCAGCGCATCCGCGTCGTCGTTGAAGTGCAGCGCGGTAGCCGTCGCCCGTCCCACTGGCGTCAGCCCGATGATCCGGATGCCGTCTTCGCTCCAGCGAAAATGATCTCGCCAGCGTTGGGTACGCGGGTTGAACAACGGCTGCGCGTCGCCGGAATCCGGATCAACGCCTTTAATTTTATCGCTTTTGTGGCTGTTGCAGAGCGGGCACGCCAACCAGAGGTTGCTTTCATCGTTGCTGCCACCCTGCGCGATGGGGATCAAATGCTCGATTTGCAGCCGCGCCATCACCAGATGCTGAGGACTCAGGCAGTAGCCACAGCGCTGCTCAGCGGCTTCACGGACACGACGGTCGAGGTCAGCCGGAATACGAACTCGTCGCACGCGACGCATCAACCGAGTCGCTGTTTACCAAGCGGCTTAACCAAGCGGCTGCATCAAGCCGCGATCAACCGCGACTTTCATCGCTTCGGCTTTGCGCACCAGCCCATTACGGTAAAGCTGCATCAGCGCGTCCAGCCGCGAGCGCTGCGCCATGCTGATAGCGTTTTCGCGTTGGCGGTCGAGCAGGTCGTTCAGTTCATGCTGCTGCGCATCGGTCATTTGCAACATCGCCAGTTGGCGCACGTCGTCGTCCGGCAGTTGATCGACCGGCACTTCGTTCGCCGCACGGTCGAGCCACTCCGCCAGCACGTCCTCGACGCGCCGCTTGGTGTTCGCGGCGATCACCTGCGCCTGTCGTGCCGTTGATTCGGGGATATGCAGTGTGACGGTGACGCTCATCGTCAAAACTCCTCTATCGTCGTGCCTCTATTATACAGAGGAATCGCCGCCTCAGGGGAGTCTTCCTTACTCACCACTTTCACTTGCGCCGAAGTAGACATCTACTGATTTGATCTTGCCGTCTTCGAACCGGAAATACTCGGTATTCCGAAACCGTTTCCCGTCCTTGAGTTCCGCCACATAGCGCACGAGCGCCGCGCCACTTTCGACGAACAACTGCTCGACGGTGTGGCTCTTGAATTGATCGCTGTGCGGGAAGCAGCGCTCAAAATAGTCCGCTTTATTGATGTGATCGTCATTCGGGCTGGTGAAGATGAAATCGTCGCTCAGCAGCGCCTCTGCCGCTGCTCGGTCTTGCGCTAGAAACGCCGTGAACATTTGCCGCACCATTGTCTCAATTGCCTGCTTATCCATCGTGCTTTGCTCCCTACAGATGTTTCGTTCTTCACTCAGTACTCGATACTGCTTTTAAAGCACTTCCGCCGGATCAACGTCCACGTACCAGCCCTGCGGGATCGTCAAGCCTTCGAGCGCAGGCGTCGGATCAGGACCACGCAGCAGGAGCTGCCAGCGATAGACCGTGTTCTCGCGCGTGAAGAAGCACGGCGCGGGACCGATGATTTCTGTGCCTGTCATGTTCAGCGCGTCCAAACGTTGCCTTAGCAGCGCAGCGGCACGCTCGGCTTCGTGCTGCGCCTTCGTCTCGTTGGGGTAGCGAAACAGAATCCGCACGAAACGGCGAAACGGCGGATAACCCAATTTGCGCCGCTCGGCAATCTCGCGGGTGTAGAAGGTCGCGTAATCGTGTCTCGACGCCGCTTGGATCGCGTAGTGATCCGGCTGATAGGTCTGCAAAATCACCTTGCCGCCGAGCAAGCCGCGTCCCGCCCGCCCCGCGACCTGCGTCAGCAGTTGGAAAGTGCGTTCGCCGGCGCGGAAGTCCGGCATCGCTAAGCCGATGTCTGCGCTGACCACGCCAACCAGCGTCACCAACGGCAAATCCAGCCCCTTAGCAACCATCTGCGTCCCGACCATGATGTCGGCGCGCCGCTCGATGAAGCGCTGCATGATCGCCTCGTGCGCTTCGGCAGAGGCGGCGGTGTCGCTGTCCCAACGGACGATCCGCGCGCGCGGGAACTGCTCGACCAGCGCCTGCTCGACCTGCTGTGTCCCCGCGCCGAAATACTTGATCCGCCGCGATCCGCATTCGGGGCAAACTTCAGGCTCGGCTTGTTGAAATCCGCAGCGATGACAGCGCAGCGCCGATCCCAAGCGGTGATAGGTCA
>JBBSNT010000279.1:0-6163 GCA_038260485.1 Aggregatilineales bacterium
AAATGTCTGTGACCTCAACGCTCCGGCAGGCAGACATTTTTTTCGATCTCACGCTGACTCAGCTTGAGTTGATCGCGTCAATCTGTGCTGAACATACCTACGAGAACAACGAAGTGATCTTCGAGGAAAACACGCGCGGCAGCGAGCTTTACGTGATCGTCGAAGGCGAAGTCGCTATTCAAGTCAACCCGGCATTAATTGGCAAAGCGACCGTCGAAACGACTGAGGCAGCCCAAACAATCGCCACGCTGCGGCGCGGGCAATGTTTTGGCGAAGTCGCCCTCGTAGACGAAGGCGTCCGATCCGCACGGGCGCGTGCTGTCGAGGGCGGCACGCAAGTCTTGATTATCCCGCGTGACAAGCTCATGATCATGTGTGACTCGTATCCCCAGATGGGCTACCGTTTGATGCGCAATCTCGCCGCCGATCTCGCCATGAAAATACGCAACACCGACTTGAAAGTGCGCGAATATCTCACTTGGATGCAGCCTAAGCGTGACTAGCAGCGTCGAGTGCTAACCCATAAACTACACCCTCTTTCACACGCCTCGCGAGATGAGTCATACTCATTTCGCTTTTGTTTCCGACGCAGCCTATACTTGCGAGCATGGAATACTACGCCATCATCGTCATCGCCGCAGCCCTAATCGGACTCTCAAAAGGGGGCTTAGGTGCTGTGCTTGGCGTCCTCGTCACGCCGACGCTCACCTTAGTGATGCCCGTTGCCGATGCGATTAGTCTTGCGCTGCCGCTGCTGATTCTCGGCGACGTGTTCGCACTCTGGTTCTACTGGAAGCAGTGGGATATGCACTACATTCGGCTGATGCTGCCCGCATCGGTGATCGGCATCATTGTCGGCACATTCCTGCTCGCCAGACTCGACAACCTCACGCTCCGGCATATCCTCGGCAGCCTTACACTGATCTTCGTCATTTATCGGTTGCTGAGCAATCGTTTAGAACGGCTTGACTATCACCCGCGCGACTGGCACGGCTATATCGGCGGGGTAGCTTCTGGCTTAGGATCGGCGCTGGCGAATAACGGCGGACCGGCGTTCACTGCCTACATGCTCCTGCAAGATTTGACGCCAGAAGTCTTCGTCGGTACGACGACACTCTTTTTCGCCGTTGTCAATTTGATCAAGCTGCCCGGTTTGATCCTCGCGGGCTTAATGGATTTCAGCCAGCTTCTCGGTGTGATCTGGGTACTACCTTTGATTCCGCTAGGCGTACTCATCGGGCGCGTTGTAATCACCCGCCTCAATAAAGAAGTCTTCGAATGGTTTATGCTCGGTGTTCTCGTGATCGCCAGCCTCGTCCTCTTGTTCGTTCCGCCAAGCTAAACTCCTACGCACCAACATTTCATCAGAAGCTTAGGTGATGCCATAGATTTTTATGAGTATATCTCATATAATTAATTTTGAAATTACAATGATCTCACATTGTCTTTTATCCGTAGATCACCAAGGAGTATCACATGCGAAAACCATTTATTCTACTGATGTTGAGCTTATTTATCGCGCTATTTGGCGCGGCAGTCATCTCTGCACAGGACGCGACCCAGACTCCCGACCCGCTGCTCCAAGTGACTCTGCCCCTTCCCACCATTGAGATAACGATTTGTGTCACGTCGAACCCAACAAATGCACCCACGTCGGCGGCAACGCAAGCACCAACAAATGTAGCGACCACCGTTGCAACCACTATCGCCACGACCATGGCGACTACGGCTGCAACCACTGCACCATCAGGCGCTACCGCTCAAGCAACCGCACAGCCGACCTTACAGCCAAACATGGAAATGACGGCGGAAGTGGCTGTCGCGCCAGAAGTTGAAATGACCCCGGTTGCCAATGGTGCGCTTATGCGTGTGGGCTACTTCGCGACTGATCAAGAAAACGTGGACGTATATATTGATAACGTCCTGCTCTTCAAAGACCTGAAGTACCCATCGGTGAGCAAGTTGATTGCCGTTGAACCGGGTACGCACAGCGTCATCGTCTCATGGACGGGTCATCCGGTCAGCGACTCCGTGATCGACATCAACGTCAGCGTCAGCGCTGGCACAGCGCAGACGGTCGCTATCATCGGCTCATCCGATAACATCACGCTGAACACTGCGTTGATCAGCGAAGACTACAGCGATCTGCTGCCGGGAACAGGCGGCTTCACCTTCTTCAACGCCGTGCGTAACAGCCCGGCAGTGAACGTTGACCGTGACACTATCGTCTACTTCGCGCAGATTGAATACCCGAGTGCGGATTCGACAACCACCAGTTCGAGCGTCCATGTCGATGCTGGCACGTTTGATATTAGCGTCAGCTCGGCAGACGATCCGACGATGACGTTGGCAGAACGCAGCGACCTTTCGCTGCCTGAAAACGCTTTTACGTTGGTCGTCTTGGTCGGCACAGAAGACGATACACGGCTGTTCACGGTCGTCACCGACGCCGCTGACGTGGCGATTGCGCGTGGCGATTTGCCCAAGCCGGGTATGTTGATCGATGCGCTCAATGCAAACGAAAACCTGACCGGCTTTGCCGATGCGCTCAACAACGCTGGCTTGAACGACATGCTCACCGGAATGGATCATTATACAATTTTCGCACCCGCCAACTACGTAACCGATGACAACATGCCCGACCTGTCGGCGTACACCTTGAGCAGCTACATCGTTGAAGGCAAGTACACCTCGCAAGAACTGATCGCGGCGGGTACGCTAACAGCCATCGACGGTACAACGCTGACGATCACGACGAGCGATAACGCAATTCTCGTCAATGGCGTTGAACTGATCGACGTTAACATCCCTGCGACCAACGGCGTGATCCACATGCTCGGTGGCGCTTGGAATGGCGACATGACCGGTGCAAACGGCTAAATTAGCGTCGCACCAATCACAGCAATAAATCAAAAGGACGATCCTTGAAGGATTGTCCTTTTGATTCAGCAAAAAGCTGCCTCGTGCGGGATTACTCTGCGGCGATGAGGCGTACAAACTTGCGCTTGCCGACTTGCAGCACCACCGGCAGCATCGCGGGTGTGACGCTCGCCTGAATATCAGTGACAGCATCGCCATCGAGCCGGATACCGCTCTGCTGGATCAAGCGCTTCGCTTCCGCACCGCTGCTGACCATTTCCAACCGCCGCAGCAAATCGACAATCCGTTCTTCAGCCGAGAGCATTTCTTCAGGAATGTCGTCAGGGATACCGCTGCCACCACGAAAGACTTCGTCCCAATTCTTCTGTGCTTCTTCGGCTGCTTCGGGACTGTGGAAGATCGAGACGATTTCGCGCGCCAGCCGCATCTTGACCTCATTCGGGTGCAGCGCGCCCGATGCAATGCCCTGCTCTAGTTCCTGCATCTGCGTGGGCGACCAGCCGAGAATCAGCTTATGGTAAATCGGTATCGCCTTATCCGGCACACTCATCACCTTGCCGAACATATCGCGCGGAGAAGCCAGCAGCGGGATATGATTGCCGAGGCTCTTGCTCATCTTGATGTCACCGTCCGTTCCCGGAAGGCTCTCGCCCATGATGATGGCGATCTGCGGCTTCTGCCCCAGCCCTTCTTGCAGTTTGCGCCCTGCCACGAGAATGTTGAACAGTTGATCCTGCCCGCCGATTTGAACATCAGCTTCTTGCGCGACGGCGTCGTAACCCTGCATCAAGCCGTAGAACATCTCGTGCAGGTAGATCGGTTCGCCCGCGTCCATCCGTTTAGCGAAGTTCTCGCGCACGAGAAACTGCTGCACCGTGAAATTGCTCGCAAGCCGGATAATGTCGGCAAAATCGAGCGTCGAGAGCCATTCGTCATTACGGCGCACGCGCGTGAGTTCAGGGTCAAGAATTTTGAACGCTTGCTCCGCATAAGTATGAGCGTTTTCCTCAACCTGCTGGCGAGTCAACTGCTCGCGCGCTTTGTCCTTATCCGACGGATCGCCGATTAAACTGGTGAACGTGCCAATCAGGAAGGTCACATCATGTCCGAATTCCTGAAATTGGCGCAGCTTGCGCATCGTGATGGTATGACCGAGGTGCAAATCAGCAGTGCGCGGATCGTAACCCGCATACACGCGCAGCGGACGCCCCTGTTTTTCCGCCTCGATCAAGCGTTCGCGCAGTTCGCGCGACATCGCCTGTTTCGTTTGCGGGTCGCCATATGCCACGCCCGACATCAACACTTCGAGTTGTTCGTCGATGGTCTTAGTTGCCGTCGTCATAAAATTCGTTCCTATGTCTGGGTAGAATAGGTCTAGTATAGCAAAAAAGCACCGAGTACTGAGAAAACGGGCGGACATTAGTAGACTTTGATTACCCGCTCGACCTTCAGCCGGATCACGATCATGTCGAGCGTCGTCCGCCACAATTCAATATCGGTTTCGGCTTGCGCACCGGCTTCATAACGCCACGTGACCTGCTTGAGCCAGCGATAGTCAGGGTCTTCCTCGACACTCAACTGCCCTTTAAATAGGTAACCCGCGCTGTCATTGGAATCACCGCCGATTTCCAGTGCGCCTTTCGAATTGTGCGCAATATGACCGATCTTGCGGGTGTTGCGGTCGCTGATGATCACGAGGTCATCGCCGTCCACGTCGAACCACAGCGGAACGGTATGGGGATAACCCTTCGCGTCAATCGTGCTCAGGCGGGCGATCAACGACTGTTGCAAAAATTCACGAACCTCGTTGCCGAACATTCACTCAAGAATCCTTGCTAAATTTACCGTATAGTGAGGGTAAGTATAGCGTCCCAAGCGCACGGCCGTAAGGAATTGGCAATCTTATGGCGCTTTTATTCAGATTATCCGTCCATTATGGAGAGAATGAAAATGCGTACATTGGGAAAACTTGCGCTCGGCTTTGCTGTATTCGCGTTTATTGCCTTTTGCTTTCGCCCCGTCGTCAGCTACGCTCAAGACATGACCGAAGAGTCGCCCGTTACTTGCGATTCAACGCTGGTGGTACTGCTGCTCGTCGCTGAGCACGATTACGATTACCTCTCGCACATGCAGACAATGCCGAACGTCGATCTCGGTCAGTATAGTACGCTGATCCACGGCATCGTTGCCATGATGCAGGGCATGGACATGACCGACGAGCAAATAGCGGCGATGGAAGCCATGCAAGCCAGCCTCGACGACATGATGACGATGAGCACCACCGATATGCTCAGCCACTACGACATGACGATGGGCATGACCGATATGACCAGCGACATGGAAATGATGGTGCTGCCGCCCGGCGATGTCGCCGGTGAAGCCGAACTCTGTACGACGCTGCGCGAGGATGTGGAGCACTTCCTGACCGCTCACATCCTCGCCGACATGGAGTCGATGGGTGATATGGGCGGAATGTAATTACTCACCCGGACTTAAGCCTGACCGCCTCATCGTGAGGCGGTCAGTAATTTATTCCTGCTCCGCAACAAAATCTACAACAGATAGTCCCCTACAAAAATTGGTCTTCTGCGGCTATAATGAGCGCAAAACGCTCAGCTTTTTCACAGGACGATTCACAAAATGAAACCGATGACCAGCGCGGAAGCGCGCGCGGCATTTTTGGACTTTTTCGAAGAAATGGGGCACAAGCAAGTCGCTTCGTCGTCGCTTGTCCCCGGCAATGACCCCACCCTGCTGTTCACGAACGCGGGTATGGTGCAGTTCAAGGATGTGTTCCTCGGCTTGGACAAACGTCCCTACAGCCGCGCGACCACCTCGCAGAAGGTGATGCGCGTCTCCGGCAAACACAACGACCTCGAAAACGTTGGACCCTCGCCGCGCCATCACACTTTCTTCGAGATGCTCGGCAACTTCAGCTTCGGCGACTACTTCAAGCGCGACGCTATCCGCTACGCCTACACTCTGCTGACGCAGGTCTACGGGATGCCTGCTGACCGCCTCGCCTTCACCGTATTCGAGGATGACGACGAGGCATACAATATCTGGGTGAACGACATCGGCGTTGATCCGCGCCGTGTCGCCCGCATGGGCACGAAAACCAACTTCTGGCAGATGGCGGAGACGGGTCCCTGCGGACCAACCAGCGAAATCCACTGGGATAAGACGCCAGAGATCGGCATCGAGAGCATCATCCCGCTGATGCAGGCGGAAGACGACCGTTTCCTCGAATTGTGGAATATGGTTTTCATGCAGTTCAACCGCA
>JBBSNT010000280.1:0-6146 GCA_038260485.1 Aggregatilineales bacterium
CGCGGCGGGCAGCCTGCCCGGTGATTTGCATAAGCTGTGGCGCACGCGCAGCGCTAAAGGCTATCACCTCGAATATGGCTACTCGACGATGGGCTACGAGATCGCGGGCGGCTTAGGGATCAAGCTGGCAGCGCCCGACCGTGAAGTCTATGTGATGGTCGGCGACGCCTCCTACCTGATGATGAACAGCGAAATTGTCACAGCGGTGCAGGAGCGGATCAAGCTGGTGATCGTGATCCTCGACAATCACGGCTATGCCAGCATCGGCGGGCTGTCCAAATCGCTTGGCAGCGATGGCTTTGGCACGAAATACCGCTACCGTACCGAATCGGGTCAGCTAGACGGCGAGACGCTGCCGCTCGACTTTGCCGCCAATGCCGCCAGCTTGGGCGCAAACGTGATTCGCGTTGCTAACCGCGACGAACTCGCGGATGCGATGCAGCGGGCGCAGCAGAGCGACGAGACCGTGTGCATCGTTGTCGAAACGGATCGCCGCGAGCGGGTCGGTGGCTATGAGTCGTGGTGGGATGTGGCGGTCGCGGAAGTGTCGGAGAATCCGGCGGTACAGAGCGCCCGCGAGCATTACGAACAGGCGAAGGCGAAAGAGCGGAATTATCTGTAAGCAGTTAGCGATTAGCTAAAAGCTAATCGCTACTTCCCTATATAAAAAAGTGAACCGCCGTGTAGAGTCACGGCGGTTCAGGTATTGCGGTCTCAGGGAGCTAATCCTTACTTAGGGACGCTCGTAGAGAAGGTGAGCGTCTTAGGGGGTAGCCCCCTTATGACTGCGACTACTATCCACGCGATCACCTCCTTTTATCTAAACCTTCGATTTTCACAGTATAGCACCACTTTTCAGTAGGTCAAGAGGGTTCAAGAAAATTGGTTCTACTGATTTAGTGATTCGCCCGTGTCAACGACTTCGAAGGCATTTCCCGGCACGGATTTCAGTTGATTGAGGTCATCGTCGTCCCATCGCGAGTCGGTTGCGCCGGTGATGAACCAACTTGTCCCGTTGTCCGCGACGATCATGCCGTAGGTCTTGAGCGCCTCGAGCATCACACGTGCCTGCCCGGTCACGCCGCTGAGGTCATAATCAGCGCGCAAACGCAGGCGCAAGCCCATCGGCGGCAATTCGGGGTCGTCGTCGCTTGAGGCGAAGTGTGTCGCCGGATGCAGATAGGCGCGCTGTGATTCGCTCACTGTGAAGCGGAGCGCATGATTGATCGCGCCCGCCTCGACTTCGTCGTAGCGCACCAAGCCGGGCAGGATCGGCAGTCCGGCGGCGTCGGCGGATGTCCAACCTTCAGGGCGCAGATCGTTTGAGCTTAGATCGAAGACCGCGCCTGAGGCGGCATCCCAACCGCGTCCATGCTGTTCGGCGTTGTAGAGTTCGTAGAGCGTGCAGTTGTCGGTATCCACGACCAGTACGTGCGCATCGCCACCCGCTTCAATGGGCGCGTCGAGTGGGATCGGATAAGGACCCGGATCGCTCTCGTCGCCATAATCCGTGAACCGGATCGGCACGAACGGCTGATCCGCATCGACTACGACGTAGGGAATGCCATAGTCGGGGTCTGCGCCAAAGTCCGCGTGCAGATATTCGTCGCCGTCCGCGTTGATGCTGGCAATATAGGCGTCAGAGCGCGCATCAACCGGATAATCGGAAATATCAGTATTCCAAGCGTTGTCCGCCGGAAAAATCGGGCAGTCGCCAATCGTGGGCGGCATGACCGTCACACCGATTAGCACGAAGGCGGCGATCAAGATGCTTTTCATGCGATCTCCCGTACACGGCGTCGCCGTGTCCATTGATAAACAGGATCGAAGCGCGTGCCGACGATAAAGCGGTCGAGCCGCAGCAGGTAAATCACAAAAGGGATTAGCGTCATCAAATAGACCATCAAGCCGACGACCAGCAAGGGCGCATGATACTCAAAGACGATCTGCTGCGCGTCGAGCGGCAGCGCTACCGCTAGCGCACCCCCGAACGATACGATCTCAGCGGGTTTTCCATCCACACGAACTGTCCAGCCGGGGTAATTGGCTTCTTGCACGACCAGCAGCGAGTTGAACTTGGAGGCGTTGACGGTGAACTCGATCCGGTCAAGATGATCCATCATGCTCTCTACCGGGTCAACAATCTCAGCGCTGACTGTGCCGCCGATTCGCGCCAGCGCCTCGCGTTGGACGAGGAAGGCATAGGGCAGCGCGTCCGGCTTGAACATCAGCGCGGGGCTGCCGCCCTCGTCAACCGGCTCGTCCGCGTAGGGGACGTAATGTAAAAAGCGCAGATTATCCCGATAACCGTCGTGAATCGCAATTGCGAACGGCGCGTCCCATCTCATCGCGCCCTCCAAGCCGGGGTCGGCAGGAAGCCCGAAGGTAAACACGTCTGGATTGCCTAAACTGCTTCGAATCATCGTGTCGTGGACGGCGACATGAGGGATCAAGCCTTCGGTCGTCACCGAGAGGAATGCGCCCGGATAATCGGCGCGCAGCTCAACTATCGAGAGATATTCAGCACTATCGCGCGGGTAAGTCTCAAAGTGGAACAGATTATCCCAGTTCCAGTAGGCTTGCGACGCGGCGTACAAGCCGATACCCATCACCGCGACCGCGCCGATCTTGAGGACGATGCTGCGCCGCAGCAGCAGCCGTACAATCTCGTCGAACCACACAGCGATTCCCAGCGCGACAAAGGGTGCTGCCGCCATTGCCATCCGTGCGGGCCAGCGCCACTGGATCAAGAAGCTGTGGGCGTAGATGAAGTGAAACAGCGGTGTGTTATCCTGCGCCCACACGCAGAAGAACAGGATCAGCAGCGCCGCCGGAAGCAGGACGCGCCAGCGTGCGAACGGCGATCCCGAGCGAGCGAGGACGAGCCGCACGATCACAACCGCCGCCGCAAACCATGCGGGCATCAGGTATTGGTAGGCGAACCACCAGTCGGCGGTTGTCAGTTTGTCGGGGATCAAGAATGAGGCGAGAATCGCGCCGAGATCGTAGGGTTCGCCGCCCAAGCCCTCTGCTGGATGCAAGACGAGATAGCTGTTCAGTCGCGGGATGAGTGAGAGCGCAGCAAAGCCTGTGAAGAAAGCGCCCGCCAGTAGCAGCCGTTTGAGGCGCATTGCGCGGATTTCGGGCGACTCTGGCTTGATGATCGCAATCAGCGCGATCACCGTGCAGCCGATCAGCACCGGAACGACATACCAGTACGTTCCGGCGAACAGCATCAGTACCAGCGCGACGACGAGGATGCCCAACCAGCGGCGTGTATGCTCTCGATAGAGCAGACCAATGATGCCGGCGTAGACCCACGCCATGTAAGCGAGGCTTAAGCCGATCTGGTAGAAGCCGCGATTCAGCGCCGTTGTGAAACCACCGCTTGCGCCGAGCAGTAAACCGAGCAAAACCGCTCCGGCGTGCAGCTTGAGCGCGCGCCCCAACGCCCAACCGCCCAACGCCATGATCACGAGGTGGAGCATGATGGCGATCTTGCCGCCCTCGACCACGCCCCACCACAGGATCGGGTAGGTCATCAACGGGTTGAGCAAGTAGGAGAATAGGCTCTCAAAGGTGGGTTCGCCATTTCCCATGAGCGGATTCCAGAGCGGGATCGCGCCGTTCTGCTGAAACGTCTCGTGGGCAAGCGCGCCGGAGTTGATCAGGTAGGGATATTCCGCGCCCGGCGGGATCGTATCCGCCGCGAATTCGGTCTGGGTCTGCTGCGTAAACACCAGCAGAAAGACGAGGATCACGGCAATTTCGAGCAGGTCTAGTAGGTAGGGTCGATTTCGCAGCATAGGTTCGCTCTGTTTGGCGTGTCCAGTCGCATTGTAGGTAGGCGATTGAAGTCCTTAACCGTTTCTTATGAAGCGGCACATCCTCAATCATACTCGTTTCTCTTTGAGGTGATTCGTACAGCTTTTTAATACGATTCATATGACGGTAGCATACAATACTACAAGATTAAAACCGTAAAAGTGAGTAATGCTATGGATTTGAATCGTTTTACCAACAAAGCACAAGAAGCGCTGCTCAAAGGGCAGGCGCTTGCCAATGAATATGGACACAGTAACGTCGAGCCGCTGCACGTGCTGATCGGCTTGATGTCGCAGCAGGACGGCGTTGTGCCGGAGATCGTCGCCAAGATTGGCGCGCGTCCGCAGGCACTTTTAGCGGAGCTTCAGCAGACGCTCGATAACCGCCCACGCGCCTACGGCAGCAACGCGCAGGCGAGCCTGAGCCGCGCCTCGACCGACGTATTGAGCAAAGCGGAAAAAGAAGCCGCCAAGATGCACGACGATTACGTCAGCACCGAGCATATCCTGCTGGCGCTGGCTGAGGAGCGCTCGATTAGCGGGCTGCTGGAGCGCAGCGGCGTCACCCGCGACGCGATTTTGCAGGCGCTGACGGCGATTCGCGGTGGACAGCGCGTGACCTCGCAAGACCCTGAAAACACCTATAAGAGCCTCGAAAAATACGGGCGCGACCTGACGGCGATGGCGCGTCAAGGGAAGCTCGACCCCGTGATTGGGCGTGAGGATGAAATCCGCCGGGTGATTCAGGTGATCAGCCGACGGACGAAGAACAATCCGGTGCTGATCGGTGAGGCGGGCGTCGGTAAGACGGCGATTGTCGAGGGGCTGGCGCAGCGGATTGTGAACGGCGATGTGCCAGAAGGCTTACGCGACAAGCAGTTAATTTCGCTGGATATGGGCAGTTTGCTGGCGGGGGCGAAGTTTCGCGGTGAGTTTGAGGAGCGGCTGAAGGCGGTGCTGAAGGAAGTGACCGACAGCGCGGGCAAGATCATCCTGTTTTTGGACGAACTGCACACCATCGTCGGGGCGGGCGCGGCTGAGGGTGCGGTCGATGCCAGCAATATGCTCAAACCGATGCTGGCGCGGGGCGAACTGCGGGCGATTGGCGCGACCACTCTAGACGAGTATCGCAAGTACATTGAGAAGGATGCGGCGCTAGAACGACGCTTCCAGCCGGTGTTCGTGAACGAGCCGAGGGTTGAAGATACGATCAGCATTTTGCGTGGTTTGAAGGAACGCTACGAGGTGCATCACGGCGTACGGATACAGGACTCGGCGGTGATCGCTGCCGCGACGCTGAGCGACCGCTATTTGCCGGATCGGCAGCTGCCGGACAAAGCGATTGACCTGATCGATGAAGCGGCGGCGCGACTCAAGATGGAAATCGATTCGAAGCCGCAAGTGCTGGATCGAGTCGAGCGCCAGATTATGCAATTGGAGATCGAGCGCGAGGCGCTGAAGAAGGAGCGCGATCAGGCATCGCGCGAGCGGTTAAGCTCGATTGAGAACGAGATCGGCAACCTGCGCGAAGAACTGAACGCCTTGACTGCCCGTTGGCAGCAGGAAAAAGGCGTGATCGAGGGCATCCGCTCGACCAAGTCGCAGATCGACGAGGCGAAGGTGCAGCTTGAGCAAGCTGAGCGCCGGGCTGACCTCGAAGCGGCTGCGCGGCTGCGCTATGGCACGCTGCCCGAACTGGAAAAGCAGCTGGTGGCGCAGGACGCGGCGGTCAATCAGCGGCACGCCGACGGCTCGACGATGCTGCGCGAGGAAGTGGACGCCGACGGGATCGCCGAAGTGGTCAGCAAGTGGACGGGCGTGCCGGTGGCGCGGCTGCTGGAAGGCGAAGTCGATAAACTGCTGCGGATGGAAGATCGGCTGCACGAGCGGGTGATCGGGCAGGACGAGGCGGTCAAGTCGGTGGCATCGGCGGTGCGGCGGAGTCGGGCGGGTCTGCAAGACCCGAATCGCCCGATTGGGACGTTCCTGTTCTTGGGTCCGACGGGCGTCGGCAAGACCGAACTGGCGCGGGCGCTAGCCGGGTTCATGTTCGACGACGAAGCGGCGATGATCCGGATTGACATGAGCGAGTACGGCGAACGGCACAGCGTGGCGCGGCTGATCGGTGCGCCGCCCGGTTACGTCGGCTACGAGGAAGGCGGTCAACTGACCGAGAGCGTGCGGCGGCGTCCCTATTCGGTCGTGCTGCTGGACGAGGTTGAGAAGGCGCACCCTGAGGTGTTCAACGTCTTCCTGCAAGTCTTTGACGACGGTCGCTTGACCGATGGTCAGGGGCGGACGGTCGACTTCACCAACACGATC
>JBBSNT010000281.1:0-6084 GCA_038260485.1 Aggregatilineales bacterium
TCGCCGCGCCAGCGAAAATATGCAGAAGCAGATCGACAAGAACCGCGACAAGATCGAGAAGTACGAAGCCTTCTGCGGAGAACTCGGCGAACATCCTGCCGACGTTGCGCTGGCATGGCTGCTGGCACAATCCGCCGTCACCGCACCGATCATCGGGCCGCGCACGCTCGAACAATTCGATAGCAACGTTCACTCGATTGACATCAAGCTGACCGAAGAACAGTTGAAGTCGCTCGACGAAATCTTCCCCGGTCCCGGCGGCGCAGCGCCCGAAGCCTTCGCGTGGTAATCGCCCAAAACACAGCAGCTTTTCGCTTGTAGTAGCACGGCATACCCGCCTACAACGCCAAAAAACAAAAGCGCCCCCATTGTGACGATGGGGGCACTTTTTTCGTTTGCTTAATGGATGCTCATGAGTTGAGCCACAGCCTTAGTCGGCGGCAGCGCTGGCAGTCGTGGTTGACGCGCTGTTGGAACTGCTGCTGCTGTTGCTATTGCCGTTACTGTTATTGCTATTGCTGTTATTGCTGCCTTCGGTACTCGCGGCAGGGCTGCTTTCGCTCTTTTCGGACTTGCCTTCGGTTTTCTCGCCTTTGTCGGTCTTGGCAGGTGCGCTCGTCGCGTGCGATTTGCTTTTGCTATCGTTCACGTAGAAGCCGGAACCCTTGAAAATGACACCGGCAGGTTGAATGACACGCACGACGTGCTGTCCCGTTTCGAGATCGACCGTCAGCGGATCATCCATGAATTTCTGACGATAATCAAAGGTTGACCCATCCTCACGACGATAGGTATATATGGGCATACGATCACCTCGCACCAAGCATTGCGGACTAACAGGAGACTTCCATCCTGTATGATACCCCCACACGAGCAGTGAAGTCCAGATACAGCCTAGAAATCTGATGCTTTATTTATGCAATTAGACGCTGCGGTTAACCTGCGATTCCCAGCGAATTCGCCGCGCGCAAGCACAGGTTGCTGCCACCCGCGTTCAACCAGCGATCCAGCGACTCGCTGGACAACTTGGCTTGGCTGGCATCGGCATAAATCGTCGTGCCCCATGTATAGTAACGCTGCGTCTCCGCCAACCACGACGCATACGGGCGGCTGACGACCGACGGACCACCGTTGTAACACGCCATCGCCAAGCCGGCGTCACCATTTGACCAGCCGAGGCACTCGTTCAGGAAATTCGCGCCGCGCATCGCGTTTGTATCAGGATCAAGCTGGTTCTCGCCACTCGCGAAATGGAATGGCATCACCTGAAACAGCCCTTGAGCGCCCGCGCCGCTGCTGACAGTTGAATCGCCGCACGATTCGATCTGCATGATCGTCGCCAACAGGTTCGGATCGAGGTCGTACTGCTCCGCCCATCGTTTGATCGAAGCGTCCCAAAACGCCACCGTCGGCGTGAACATCGAGGCAATGCTCGTATACGTCGGCGCGATGTTCAGGGCTTTAGGAAGCTGCGTGATCGTGCGCTCTGCCGCGCCCAACGTCGCTGAAAGCGCGTTCGGCAGCAGGATCACCACCACAACAGCGAGAATAATCCATCCGGGCAGCAGGCGTATAAATCCCTCGCTCAGTGGCGTGGATTTTGCCTGCTTATTCTGTTGTCCACGGCGAGACGTGCCCGCCGCGCGTGTTTTTGACTTAGGGTAGGGTTTGGTTTGGACAGCCATAACTCTCTAAGTTTACTACGAGCTTCGGAAAATTTGCTGTAGGAAAGATGTATGATTTAGCGCAAAAAGTGCTGTGTTACGATAAATAAATTTTAGCACTTATGTTCTAAAAAGCAAGTGTCACAAATGCCGCTTCTCACTCGTCTTATATTGTGTACGTTCGTAAAAGAGTGAGGATCAAATCATGAAAATCGTCGTCATCGGTGCAGGTTACGCTGGGCTGCTCGCCGCGCTGCGGCTGGCAGGGAAATCACGTCAAGCAGACGTCACCTTGATCAACGCGGCGGATACGTTCGTCGAACGCATTCGCCTGCATCAGCTTGCTGCGGGGCAAACGCTCCGCACCCATTCGATTCCAGCGCTGCTACGCGGTACGCGCATCACCTTCGTACAAGGGCGCGTCACTGCGCTTGATCCCTCGCGCGGCAGCGTCACCGTCGAAAAGGACGGCAACCCCAGCGACTACGCCTACGATACCCTGATCGACGCGCTCGGCAGCTTTGCCGATACCAGCACGCTCCCCGGCGCGAGCGAACACGCGCTCGTCCTCAACGGTGTTGCCACATCGCAGCACCTGCGCGATAAGCTGGCGGCAAATCCGTCGGCGCGCATCGCGATTGTCGGCGGCGGGCTGACAGGCATCGAATTCTCGACCGAAATCGCCGACGCTTACCCGCGCGCGAACACCACGCTCTTGACAGGCGAAAAAGTCGGACCCAATTTGTCAGAGAAGGGGCATCGGTATGCTTTAGACGCGCTGGAACGCCGCAATATTACGCTCTACGAGGACACCACCGCCGCCCAAGTCACCGCCGATGCCGTCCTCACCGCCGACGGTCGCCGCATCCCCGCCGATCTGACCGTCTGGACAGGCAGTTTTGGCGTGCCGTCGCTCGCCCGTGACGCCGGACTCGCGGTCAACCGCTGCGGGCAAATCATCGTCGATCCTTACTTGCGTTCCGTCTCGCACCCTGATATTTTCGCTATCGGTGATGCTGCCGCATCCGGCGTCCGTATGGCATGCGCGACTGCCATGCCGCTCGGTGCGCACGCGGCGGATAATGTCACCGCGCTGATCAAAGGCGAGTCGCTCCAGCCGATGCGCTTCAGCTTTATCGTCCGCTGTATCAGCCTCGGACGGCATGATGCTCTTGTCCAGCGTGTCGATGCCGACGACACCCCGCGCGAGCAAATCTATACCGGGCGGGTCGGTGCGCTTCTCAAAGAGTCAATCTGCCGCTTCACCGTCTGGTCGCTCTACATCGAGCGACGCATACCGGGTTCCTTTCGCTGGACGCAAGCCGCCGCAGTCACACCCGTCATACGCTCGCCGCAGCCCGCGCAGATCGTATAATAGAGCCCACAGGTTGGGGAGCGAAGCGCTCCCCAACGCTCGTTCATTTTGAGATAAATGCCGTGAATCCAGCAACCTTTGAATCCTACCGCCCGCTAATGTTCGCCATCGCCTATCGTATGCTCGGCAGTGCGATGGAAGCCGAAGACATCATTCAGGAAGCCTACCTGCGCTGCCAGACGGCAGGCGAGATCACTGCGCCCAAAGCCTTCCTCTCGACAGTGGTCACGCGCCTCTGCCTTGATCAATTGAAGTCAGCGCGCTCGCAGCGGGAAACCTACATTGGTCCGTGGCTGCCAGAACCCGTCAGCACGCCCTCGACGCCCTTCGACAACCAATCCGACTCGATTTCGCTGGCGTTCCTCGTCCTGCTAGAGAGCCTCACGCCGGTCGAGCGTGCCGTCTTTCTACTCCGCGAAGTCTTTGACTATCCCTACGACGAGATCGCGGGCATCGTCGACAAAGAGGAAGCTGCCTGTCGCCAATTGTTCCACCGCGCCAAAGTCCACGTCAGCGCCCATCGACCCCGTTTTCAGGCGTCGCCAGAGGAACATCAAGCCCTGCTCGAACGCTTCACGCAGGCGATCTTGGCGGGCGATTTAGACGGGTTAACCAGCTTACTCGCGCAGGATGCCGAACTCTGGTCGGACGGCGGCGGCAAAGCCAGCGCCGCGATTCGTCCGGTGCTCGGTGCGGATCACGTTGCTCGCTTCATGTTAGGTCTGCTTCGCCGCACACCGCCCGGTTTCCGCTCCGAAGTCCGCGAAATCAACGGTAGCGCCGCCGTCATCACGTGGAACGAAGAGGGTATCCCCTTTGCCGTCATAACCATGGAAACCAACAACGGACTCATCCGCGCCTTCCACATCGTCCGCAACCCCGACAAACTGCACGGTTTCGATCAATGACGCCGCATTTTTGCCTGTGAGCGCTCACCCCACTCCTCGGCAACCATGCGTAGGGGCGCGGCATGCCGCGCCCTTTTCCTATCCACCCTAGCCTGATCGCGCTTACACGCCGATGTCTCGCCGTTGGAAAAAGTACGGCGCGAGCAGCCCGCACACGACCGCCAACGCCAGCAGAAGCAGCACGTTCGCGACCGCGATTCCGTTCTTCATGACGCCGCTGCTGTCGTAGTAGCTGTAGAACGAAATGATCTTCAGGCTCGCCGCCAGCGACCCCGTTGCGAGGCTGCCAAGCGCGTCAATGAAGTAGCTGCCCACCAGAAAGACCACCGCCAGCGCGATAGCCAACCCGCGACTCCGCAGCGCAGCGCCCGCCAGCACCGTGACCGCCATCACCAACAGCACGCTCGGCAGAATATTGAACGTCACCTGAAACAACCGCCCCACACTCAAATCCATCGACGGCGTTGCCGTAACAGCCCCCCACAGCATCAGAAACGTGATCGTGACGATCCCGGTCATCAGCACCGCCGAGCCAAGCAGCCGCTCGATCACTACATGCCATCGCGGAATCGGCAAGCTTAGCGTCACGTCGAGAATACCGCGATCTTCCTCGTTGCTGGTAACGTTCAACCCAGCATTGATCGCGTAAATTCCAAACAGCAGCGGCGCGAACAGGAAGTACTTCGCCGCCAAATAGCCCTGCGGCGTTGTCATGAACGTGACGTCATCGCCCCCTGCCATCTTGACGATGAACGCGGGCAGCGACGCCATTAATTCGGCGGCTTGCTTCAAGGCGTTGATGTCCGGCACTGCCAGCACAATCAGCGCCCCGTATAGCCCGATCCCGATTCCCCAGTACAGCATCCCGCGCCACCCGCGACGCAGCGTTTCTATAAATACGACACCGGACATGGTGTGCTCCTCTCAATTTTTGAGTGGGGATCAACATCCGCCGATCCCCATAATTCGCTAGACTTACACCCCGATGTCCCGGCGCTGGAAGAACCATAATGCCGCCGCCGCGAACAGCGCCGCGAATACCAGCAGCAAAATGACGTTCCCCCACACCAAGCCCGTGCTCATGATCGTGCCGCCGTTGTAATAGTTGAAATACGACAGCACCCGCACCGCCGATGCCGCCGTGTCGCTGGCAGCATTGCCGATAAAGTCCACGAAATAGCTCACGATTACGAATGCCGAAGCAACCGCCGCCGCTATCCCTCGGCTGCGCAGCGCCGTCCCCGCCAGCGCCGTGAACGTCAGCACCAGCAGCGTACTCGGCAGCATATTCACGACTCCTTCGAGCAACCGCCCCGCGCCGATCTCCATCGGGTTCGACTGCAAAACCATCCACATCGCCACGAATGTCAGCATCAGCATCAGCACTACGATCACCGTGTAGGCGAGCAGCCGCTCCGCGACTAACCGCCATCGCGGGATCGGTAGGCTCAGAGTCACGTCGAGAATGCCGCGATCTTCTTCGTTGGCGGTGATGTTCAGTCCGGCGATCACGCCATACGCCGACAGAATCAGCAGCGTATAGCTGAAGAATGCGAAGCCCAGAAAGCCCGCCGGAGTCGCCAGCGAGGCGGCGTCACTCGTCCCGAACAACTGCATCAGCGCTGGCGGCATACTCGCCACGAGGTCAGCGTACTGCTTGAGCATATCCACGTTCGGGATCACGATCAGCGCGTACAGCCCCAACAGAGCAATCCCGATCCCCCAGTACAATCCGCCGCGCCAACTGCGCCGCAGCGTATTCCAGAAGATGACCCCGGTCATGACAGCTTCCCTCCTGCACGGCTGTTAGCAAGTTCCGGCGCGCTGCCGTCGGCGCTGTAGAACTTCAGGAAGACTTCTTCCAGCGATGGGTCTTGCACGTCAATATCCGCGACGTAGTGATCGCTGATCGCCCGCAGCAGCGGGTCGAAATCGCCCGCCAGTTGCAGCATGATCGCGTTGCCCTCGCTGCTGACCGCGCTCACACCGGGCACGTTCGCCAGCACCGAAGCCGCCACCGGCTCGCGGAAACGTAGCGTGACGTGCCGGAAATCGGCGTGCGTCAGGTCATCGACGCGCTGCACAGCTTGCAGTACGCCGCCGCGCAGAATCGCCACCCGGTCGCAGATCGCCTGCA
>JBBSNT010000282.1:0-6048 GCA_038260485.1 Aggregatilineales bacterium
GTGTCAACGAGGCGGATTTGACAGCGGCATCGGCGTCGTTGACGACGGTCGGCGGCTTGAGCGTCATCCTCGCTATCTTCTATTTGATCTCCGTACCCGTGTTTGCGATTGGGGCGTTTGGGCTGTTCCGGCGCACCTCGTGGGCGCGGATGGGGGCAGTCGTCGCGCTTGGCTTCAGCATTTTGCTTTCGGTGCTGACACTCAACAACGGCATTAGTGGCATTATCTGGATCCTGATCAGCGCGCTGGGGATTTACCTGTTCTGGACGGATGAAGGCATCCGGCGCGAACTGGAACACTAAGACCGTCAGCACGTAAACAAAAACGACGCCCGTTCCATATGTTATGGAACGGGCGTCGTCGTTTATAGCGAATCAGTCTTAGGCTAGGTGCGGCTTAAGCTGGTTGGTGATGCGGTCTTTCGGCTGGAAACCTGTGATGCGCACGACCGGTTGCCCACCTTTGAACAGGATCAGTGTGGGGATGCTCATCACGCCGTACTGCATCAGCACATCCTGATTCGCATCGGCGTCGAGCTTGCCAACCTTGATCTGCCCGTCGTACTCGGTAGCAATTTGGTCAACCAAAGGCGCGATCATCTTACAAGGACCACACCATTCCGCCCAAAAGTCGATCAGCACAGGTGTGTCCGACTGGAGCACTTCCGACTGGAAATTAGACGTATTGGCTTCAAACGTTTTGTGACCCATAACCTCTCCCTTACTGCTTTGACGCTCATTTCCCGCTATGCTATCATTTGTTGAAGCCATAGCGTAGATAGAGTTGTATTGTGATCTAGCCTATATGAATACAGACGAGACAGTCTTACCAGAACTTACCCGTCGTCAAGAAGAAATTCTATCCTATATTGTCCGTGCATACACGGAATCTCCAGAACCTGTTAGCTCCAAATATCTTGTCGATACGTTCACCCTGTCTTTCAGCTCTGCGACCATCCGTAATGAGATGGCGGTGCTGGAAGAACTTGGCTACATTGTCGCGCCGCATCCGTCGGCGGGGCGCGTGCCGACCGAGAACGGCTATCGCTACTTCGTCAAGCGGCTGATCACGCAGGGCGAGATCACCAGCATCGAAAAATCGCATATCTCAGACCGCCTTCGGACGATTCCGCTGGCGTCGGAGCAGTGGATGCTGGTGGTGGCGACCATGCTGGCACGGACAGCGCATACCGCCGCCCTAGTGACGCCGCCTGTCGCCAATACCAGCCGCTTTAAGCACCTCGAACTGATCGCCATACAGGGGCGCTTGGTGCTGATGGTGCTGGTGCTCGAAGGCGGCGCGGTACACCAGCAGATGCTGACACTAGCTGACTCTTTCCCGCAGCCTAAATTGAGCGAAACAGCCGAACGCATCAATACGCTGTGCATGGATATGAGCGCGAAAGAAGTTCGCGTTCGCACGACTCAGTTGCAGCTTTTGGAGCGCGAAAGCGCCGAACTAGTCGCGGATTTGATGGATAAAGCCGACACCAATCAAGTGCGGCTGATTTATCGCAACGGCTTGAGCGAAGTGCTCGGCATGTTCCAGAACAGCGAGGGCGCGCAGCAAGCCGTACGCGTCTTTGAGGAGCGCGCCTTCCTGAACTTGATCCTCAACGATGTGCTGACGCCGCTGGTCAACAACGTGCAGGTCGTGATCGCCGGAAACGGGCGCTGGGAAGAATTGAGCCGCTTGAGCATGGTGCTCAGTCGTTACGGCATACCGGGGCAGGTCAGCGGCGCGGTCGGCGTGCTCGGTCCGATGCACATCAATTACGGCAGGGCGATCAGCGCGGTCGGCTATGTCTCCAGCTTGATGACCGACATGCTCACCGATGTATACGACGTCGATACGCTGCCTGCGGGCGATCAGTCCGCAGAAGAATAGTTAGAAGGGCGTTATAGATAACGCTCCTACCTGACGTTTATCTCGTACTCACTGATCCATAAAACCCGATCCGACTGAGAAGCGGTCACCGTCGATGATGGTGCGCTTGAGCCAGTCGCGCAGGGTGATCCCGTCCTGCGTGATCTCGTAGAACAGCGGCGCGGAGATGCTGGTGTGCGAGGTCGTGCCGTCCTCGCTCTGCCCATAGTCGGTCAGATAGAACTCGTAATTGAGTCCACTCTTGGCAATTGCTTGCATCGAGGCGCGCATCTCGCTTGACCATACGGCATGATAAGCGTCGTCGTCGGTAACGCCGTTCAGCACAGCGTTGAAGTACATCAAGACCTGATCGTAGAGCGTGTTGATGTGCAGGTAAGTCAGGTTGGGTGGCGACGTTTGCGCGTAGCTGCGATAAGCGTCGCCCGCGAGTTCATCGCCGACGGTGAAGCCGAAGTTCGTTTCGGCATCTGCCTGCCAAACGCCGTTGACGATTTGCGACCACAGCGGCGTTTCGATGAACGCACCGTCAGCAAGCTGATAGACGTCGCTGCTGGTGTAATGATTGGCGATGGTCGGCGTCCACAGGATCGATCCGAACGCGCCCGCGCTCTCGCCTGAAACGAGCAGCTTGGGCGGCTGCGTGTAGTTTGCGTAAATCCAATCGAGCGCTTCGGTGACGTTCTGGCGTCCGCTGAAATGGATCGTCACGCTGCTGTCGTCATAGGGGAAAGTGGTGGTTGTCGTGCCGGTGTGGAAATCGGCGGTGCAGTAGGGCAGATAAACGACGTTCCAGTCCGCGAAGGGGTTGTCAGCATTATCGCTCTTGAGGATGCCATCGGCGGTCGCGCGGAAAATCTCCCAGATGAATGGGAAGTAGAAGCCATCGAAGTGCGTGATCCTGATCGGCTGCGAACACGACTCGCCGTTCCAGCACATACCGCCTCCGGCAAAGTGGATCAGCAGGTTATCGGACGTGCCGCGACGGGTGTAAGCGTGATAGTCTGATCCGTCGCTGCATTTTACGTCGTCGCTCAGCGGAATTTCCGCCCACGTCTTGAGGGGCAGATCGTTAAGGCTGGCGAAGTCTTCAGCATTGCTCGTTCGTACTAGGGCTGTGTAGAATAGGACGATGAGTACGATACCGAGCACGAACAGCGTGCCGAACGCAAAGAACAGTCGTTTCAACCAACGTCTACACATGCGGAACTCCTTAAGGGGATGAGTGCATGATGCTCACGCCTGTTTATGGTAGCGCAACTTTCGCTGCCAAAACGATTTTGGTTTGTTGGCGCATGTTAACGTGATTCTAGCATTGCCCTGATACACTGAACGTCTAAATCGTTGAGTGAAGGGGCGTTTGTTGTTTTTGACTGGAAGGAGAACAGAGTGAGTTCACAGTTTCACGACGATAATCAACCGCAGGATCACGCCGTAGACGAGGCGGAAACGCAAAATGGGACGGGAACTGCTGAAGCGTCGCCATCGACTGCATCCGTTTCGGAAACACCTGCCGCTGAAAACGCCACCGACTCTACAGGGAATGAGCAAGGACAGGTTGTGACCCAAGCAAAGTATGACGCTGCGCAAGCGCAGGCTCAAGAGTACCTTGAGGGATGGCAGCGGGCGCGCGCGGAGTTTGCCAATTATAAGAAGCGCGTTGAGCGCGAACTGAAAGACAGCCACAGCAGCGCCGCCGGGACGGTTTTGAAAGACATCCTTCCCGTGATCGACGATTTCGAGCGCGCGATGAACAACATGCCTGAAGATTTACAGGGCAATTCATGGATCGGCGGCGTCACGATGATCCAGCGCAAGCTCACCAAAATCCTCGAAAACTACAACGTCACTATTGTTGACCCGACCGGTGAACTGTTTGACCCGAATCAGCACGAAGCGATTGGTATGGAAGATTCGGACGACGTAGAAAGCGGTCATATCACCGTGACAATGCAAAAAGGTTACGTGCTTGGCGAGCGTGTGCTGCGCCCCGCACTGGTACGTGTCGCTAAGTAATTCGTATTCGACGATAGGAGCTTTACACTCATGGGTAGAATTATCGGAATTGACCTCGGTACAACCAACTCGGTTGTGGCGATTATGGAAGGCGGCGAACCTACCGTTATTCCTTCGTCCGAAGGTGGACGCTTAATTCCGTCGGTGGTTGCCATTAACCCCAAGACGAACGAACGTCTCGTCGGGAAAGTTGCGCGCAATCAGGGCGTGATTAACCCCGAAAATACGGTTTTCTCGGTCAAGCGCTTTATGGGGCGCAAATTCGAAGACCCGGAAGTCCAGCGTGCGCTGAAGTTTGTGCCGTACAAGGTGAGCGCTGCCCCGAACGGCGATGTGCGCGTTCACATGGGTGGGCGCGAGTACAGCCCGCCGGAAATTTCGGCGATGATTTTGCAGAAACTCAAAGTGGACGCCGAAGCGTATCTGGGCGAAACCGTTGATCAGGCGGTCATTACCGTTCCGGCGTACTTTAATGACGCGCAGCGTAACGCGACCAAAGACGCGGGCAAGATCGCGGGCTTGGAAGTGCTGCGTATCATCAACGAACCGACCGCTTCGAGCCTTGCTTATGGCATGGGTGAGAAGAAGAATGGCGTCATCGCGGTCTATGACCTCGGCGGCGGTACCTTCGATATTTCCGTGCTGGAAGTGGGCGACGGCGTGTTCGAAGTCCGCAGCACCAACGGCGATACATATCTCGGTGGCGACGACTTCGACCAAGTGATCATTGACTGGATCGCCGACGAGTTCAAGAAGGATAACGGCATCGATCTCCGCAGCGACCGCCAAGCGCTTCAGCGTTTGAAGGAAGCCGCCGAGAAAGCCAAGATCGAACTGTCGAGCACGCTCAACACGGAAATCAACTTGCCCTTCATCACGGCAGATGCCAGCGGTCCGAAGCACTTGAACATCAACCTCAGCCGCGCCAAGCTGGAAAGCATGACCGCCACTCTGGTTCAGCGCTCGATTGACCCCTGCCGTGCCGCTATCAAGGATGCCGGACTAAGCGTCAATGAGATCGACACGGTGATCCTCGTCGGCGGTATGACCCGGATGCCTGCGGTCGTCGAAGCGGTCAAGAGCTTCTTCGGCAAAGAGCCGAGCAAGGGCGTCAACCCCGACGAAGTCGTCGGTTTGGGCGCAGCCATTCAGGCGGGTGTCCTGCGCGGCGACGTTAAGGACATTCTGCTGCTCGACGTGACACCGCTGACATTGGGTGTCGAAACGCTTGGTGGTGTGGCGACGCCGATGATTGACCGTAACACGACGATTCCGACCAAGAAGTCACAGGTTTATTCAACCGCTGCCGATACGCAGACGCAGGTCGAAATCCACGTCGTGCAGGGTGAGCGCCCGATGGCTGGCGATAACAAGTCGCTCGGTAAGTTCATCCTCGACGGCATTCCGCCTGCACCGCGCGGCGTCCCGCAGATCGAAGTGACCTTCGACATCGACGCTAACGGTATTCTCAACGTCAGCGCCCGCGATAAGGCGAGCGGTCGTGAACAGAAGATCACGATTACGGCGAGCAGTGGTCTGTCGGACAGTGAGATCGACAAGATGGTGAAGGAAGCTGAAGCCCACGCCGCCGAAGATGAGAAGCGGAAAGCCGATGCCGAAACCAAGAATCAGGCAGAGACGGCGATCTTCACCGCCGAGAAATTCCTGCGTGATTACGCCGATAAGCTGCCGGAAGATGCCAAGCAGCAGACTCAGGAGTTGGTTGACGCCGTTCGTAAGGCGGAAGAAGGCGGCGACGCTGACAAGGTTCGTCCAGCGGTCGATGCGCTCAACCAGCACATTCAGACGCTCGGCGGGCGGCTCTACGAGCAGCCCGGTGAAGGCGCGCCGCAGGACGATGGCGCTCAGGACGCACCCGGAGCGCAGGGTGACGACGGCGAAGACGTAGTAGACGCCGAATTTACCGAAGCGTAACCCGTACTAACTGATGAAACTCCCGTAGGGGCGACCTGCAATCCTCGATTGCTTTGTCGCCCCTATATGTATTTCCTTGCAACTCGCACGCAAGTTGCCTGCAACTCGCACGCAAGTTGCCTGCAACTCGCACGCAAGTTGCCTGCAACTCGCACGCAAGTTGCCTGTAACTCGCACGCAAGTTGCCTGTAACTCGCACGCAAGTTGCCTGTA
>JBBSNT010000283.1:0-6031 GCA_038260485.1 Aggregatilineales bacterium
ATAGGTGTCGTTCATGTCGGTTTCTCGCTCAATGGTTGTCTGATAACTCCCATTTTAACAAGTACCACATGAACGACTTCAACTAGCAATCACGGTAAACATATAATAACAATGATAATTGTCACTTGTTTTTCGAGGGTCAGCGCTCATTGGCGTTTAAGAATTCGCGCGCAATAATAGGCAATGAGCGTTTGCAGCCAATTGAATTATGAAGGAGAGCGCGATGCAACTAGGCTTAATTGGGCTAGGCAAGATGGGCGGCAATATGAACCTGCGTCTCTTGCGCGGTGGGCACGCCACTGTTGTCTACAATTTGACGCCGGAACCGCTGCAAGCGGCTGCTGACGCGGGTGCGACTGTCGCTGAAACGGTTCAGCGTTTGGTGCAAAAGCTGGAAGCACCGCGTGCCGTCTGGATTATGGTGCCGTCGGGCGACCCGACCGAGAGCGTCGTACAGGAGTTGGCGACGACGCTGCAAGCGGGCGACACGATCATCGACGGCGGTAACAGCAACTACAAGGACACGATGCGCCGCGCTGAATTGGTCGGCGCATACGGAGTGCATTACGTCGATGTCGGGACGAGCGGCGGTGTGTGGGGGCTGAAAGAGGGCTACAGCATGATGATCGGTGGCGAGAAAGATGTCGTCGAGCGGCTGCGTCCGATCTTCGAGACACTCGCGCCCGCAGCCGATCAAGGTTGGGGTTACGTCGGCCCCAACGGGGCAGGACACTTCGTCAAGATGGTGCACAACGGGATTGAGTACGGCATGATGGAAGCCTACGCCGAAGGCTTCGAGATCATGAAGGCGAAGCCGGGTATGAATATCGACGTTCACGAGGTGGCAGAGATTTGGCGCTACGGCAGTGTCGTGCGCTCGTGGCTGCTCGACCTGACGGCGCTGGCGCTCGAAGCTGATCCTGACCTGAGCACGATCAAGGGGTGGGTGGCGGACAGCGGTGAAGGACGTTGGACGGTGCAGGAAGCGATTGACCTCGACATTCCCGCGCCTGTGATAAATATGGCGCTGATGATGCGTTTCGTCAGCCGCCGTGACGACAGTTACTCGGCGAAATTACTCGCCGCGCTGCGTAATCAATTCGGCGGTCACGCCGTGAAACGAGAAGAATAATGCTAGGAAATAGCGCAACCAATACGATTGTCATTTTCGGGGCGTCCGGTGATTTGACCAGCCGCAAGCTGGTTCCGGCGCTCTTCAACCTGTATCGCCGTAAGAAGCTGCCGGAGCCGTTCCAGATTGTCGGCTTCGCGCGCCGTCCTTATACACATGATGATTTCCGCAAGCTGATGCTTGAAGCCGTGCAAGAAGCAGGCGATTTCGATCAAGAAGCGTGGGACAAGTTCTGCGAAACGTTGTGGTATTCGCGCGGCGACCTCAACGTCCCCGAAGACTACGACAAATTGCACCAGTTCCTCTATAAAGTCGAGAAGAAGAATGCCAATCGCCTCTATTATTTGGCGACTGCGCCCAACTTCTATGAACCTGTCGTTGTGAACCTATGCAAGATGGGCATGACTAGCGAGGAGGATGGTTGGCGGCGCGTCGTCATCGAAAAGCCGTTTGGCTATGATCTCGGTTCGGCAAAGGCGCTCAATCACGCCATTCACACCGCCTTCACCGAACCGCAGGTCTATCGCATTGACCACTACCTCGGCAAAGAGACGGTGCAGAACATCCTGTTCTTCCGCTTTGCTAATGCCATCTTTGAGCCGATCTGGAATCGAAATTACGTCGATCACGTTCAGATCACAGTTGCGGAAGAAGTAGACGTCGGGCATCGCGGTGGTTACTATGATAACGCGGGTGTCATGCGTGATATGTTCCAGAATCACCTGCTGCAACTGCTATCGCTGGTCACTATCGAACCGCCCGCTGCCAGCAATGCTGACGCGCTTCGAAACGAAAAGGTCAAAATGCTGAGCGCGCTCCGTCCGGTATCGATCAACGATACGGTACGGGCGCAGTACGACGGCTACATGGGAACGTCCGGTGTCGCGCCGGAGTCGCAAACGCCGACATTCGCGGCGGTCAAGCTCTACATCGACAATTGGCGCTGGCAGGATGTACCGTTTTATATCAGGTCGGGCAAGGCGCTCAAGCAGAAAACGTCCGAAATCGTGATCCAATTCCGGCGTCCGCCGCATTTATTCTTCAACCTGCCGCGCGGACAGCAGCTTGATCCGAATATGCTCTGCCTGTGCATCCAACCAGGCGAGGGGATTCACCTGTCGTTCCAGACGAAAATCCCCGGCACGAACAACGAAGTGCAGTCGGTCGATATGGAATTCCAGTACAGCGATTCGTTCAAGGACGCGCCGCTGCCAGAAGCCTACGAGCGTCTACTACTGGATGCGATTCAGGGTGATGCGGCATTGTTCACACGCGAAGACGAGATCGAACTCTCGTGGAAGCTGATCGACTACATCCTGCACGGGTGGGAGTCGCCGCAGGCGCCGCCGCTGGAAACCTATAAACCGGGTAGTTGGGGTCCTAATGGGGCGGCTCAACTGTTGGCGAATGATGGGCGCGACTGGCGCTTTGGCTGTGCGGAGTCGGACTAGATGATGCAGATACGAGTCTACCCGTCGCGTAATGCGGTTGCGCGGGCGGCGGCGGCGCAGTTCGTTTCGGCAGCGGAACGGGCGATCACGACGCAGGGGCGCTTCACCGTCGCGCTTTCGGGAGGCAGCACGCCGCATGATATGTTTCGTCTCCTCGTTGATGAAGATGCGACAACCATTGATTGGGCGCGGACGCAGGTTTTTTGGGGCGACGAGCGCTGTGTGCCGCTGAAAGATTCCGAAAATAATGCGCACGGGGCGCGGCAGGCGCTGCTTGATCACGTCCAAATTCCGGTGAACAACATTCACCGCATCCAAACCGATTTAGCACCGGAAGCCGCCGCCGATAATTACGAACAAACGCTGCGGAGTTTTTTCGGGTCGCGTGGGTTAGATCAGCCGCGTTTCGACCTGCTGATGCTCGGTATGGGGTCAGAAGGGCACACGGCATCGCTCTTTCCGGGGTCGAGCGCGCTCTACGAACAGGAGCGCTGGGTTGTGCCGACTTACGTCGAGAAGTTGGAGTCGTGGCGGGTCACGCTGACGCCGGTCGCGCTGAACGCCGCCACGAAAGTGCTGTTTCTGGTCGCGGGTGAGGAAAAAGCACCTGTGCTGAAACACGTATTGAACGAATATAAGCAGCCCTATTTGTACCCTGCCCAGATCATTGATCCGCCGCAAGGGGACGTTTTGTGGATTGTTGACGAAGCGGCGGCAAGCCAGCTTTAAGGTGCGTCTCGCTAACGTGCGAGTACATCCGCAAGTTCGAATTCGCGTAGGTCGAGCAGTTTATGTCTGCCGACGATTTCCGCATACGGCGTTGGTGTCGGGGTGTCATGGATCCATCCGATCAGAATGCCATGTACGCCCCGGCACAGTTGGCGCGTCGCTTCTGCGCCGAGACGTGACGCTAACAGGCGGTCGAATGCACCGGGATTGCCGCCGCGCTGGACGTGACCGAGAATGGTCAGGCGCAGGTCATAGCCGATGCTGTCTTTGTGCGCTTTGAAATAGGCATGAAGCGCTTCGGCGTCATACTTTGCGCCTTCAGCGACGACGACGATCCCGTTGGTTTTGCCGCGCGCATACGCCTCGCTGAGAATATGGACGAGGACTTCCGGTTTCGTTTCTACTTCTGGGATCACAATTGCTTCTGCGCCGCCCGCGATTCCCGCCATCAGCGCGAGGTAGCCGCAGTCGCGCCCCATCACTTCAACGACGAAAGCACGGCGGTGAGACGATGCTGTCACCTTGAGGCGGTCAATCGCTTCGAGTGCGATGTTGAGCGCCGTGTCGACGCCTATCGTGATCTCAGAGCCAACGAGGTCGTTGTCAATCGTCGAGGCGACACCGACAACGGGAAAGCCCATGTCGTCAAGCGCTTTCGCGCCCGTCTGTGAACCGTTGCCGCCGATCACGATTAAGCCGTCGATTTCGCGCGCACGCAGGTTTGCAATTGCTTTCTCGCGCCCCTCGACGGTTTGGAATTCAGGGCAGCGCGCGCTGCCGAGAAACGTCCCTCCCTGCTGAAGAATGCCTCCTACGTCACGCACGCCAAGCGGCATCATGTTATCGTCAATCAGCCCGCGATAACCCTGCCGGACCCCAAACACTTCACATTTCTGATCAAGCCCCATTCGCACGACGGCGCGGATGGCGGCGTTCATGCCGGGGGCGTCGCCGCCGCTGGTGAGTACCGCTATTCGTTTCATATCGCCTCCTTAACGCTACTGGTCAGATTGTAGCCCGAAACTCTACCCCGACGCAGACAGACGCTTACTTTAACAGATGGCGAATTTGCCGCGAGTGATTTTCAGCGTCGGAGCAGGGTCGCATGTCACAAGATTGCGGTATAATTTGCGCGATTGTATTAAGGATGAGATAACGATGGCGGACGACCTGAAGGCAAAAGCGCGGCAGATATACGATTTACTGGTGGAGCTTTACGGCGCGCAGCCGCTCGTGCCGCGCCGCCAGCCGATGCACGAATTGATTTCGACCATACTCAGCCACCGGACGACCCAGCACAATGAGGCAGTTGCCTACGACCGCATGTGGCAGCGTTTCGGCTCGTGGGAAGCGATCCGCGACGCGCCGTCTGACGAACTCGCCGAAGCGATTGCGCCGTCGAACTTCGCGGAAGTGAAAGTACCCTATATTCAGCGCACGCTGACACGAATCATCGAGGAGCGCGGCACGCCGAACATTGATTTCCTCGCAGATTTGCCTGCTGACGAAGGCTTAGCGTGGCTGACTTCGCTGCACGGGGTCGGCATCAAGACCGCGTCGCTGGTGCTGCTGTTCTGCTTCTCCAAGCCTGTGCTGCCAGTCGATACCCATGTGCATCGGGTGAGTCAGCGCGTCGGGCTGATCGGTCCGAAAGTTAGCACGGATGCCGCGCATCGGCAGCTATTGGCACTGTTCCCGCCCGACCCATACATCTTGTTCAACTTTCACATTGCCGCGCTCAAACATGGACAGCGTTTATGCATCTGGGGCAATCCGCGCTGCGCGCCCTGTCCGCTCAAAGATGTGTGCAATTGGTATCAGGAGAATCGTGCCGGGGCAGTTTGATCAATCGGCACGGTGAACTATAATCTCGCTCAGACGATACTTTTTAAGGAGAATAATGTTATGACACAGGAAGAATTTGCTCCGGCAACTTCGGAGTGGTACTACCCCTCTGACGACATCGTCCAAAATGCTCATATCCCCGATTACGAAGCGGTCTATAAAGAAGCTCAGGATGATCCCCAAGCATTTTGGGCGAAGCAAGCCGAGAATTTACACTGGTTTAAGAAGTGGGATAAGGTAATCGACGATAGCAACGCGCCGTTTTACAAGTGGTTCACCGGCGCGCAGACCAAACTCGCCTACAACGCGCACGACCGCCACGTCACGACCAGTCGCCGCAATAAGCTTGCACTGATCTGGGAAGGCGAGCCGGGTGAGCATCGGACGTTCTCGTATTGGCGGCTGTGGCGCGAGGTCAATAAATTCGCCAATATCCTCAAGAGTCTCGGCGTCAAGAAGGGCGACCGCGTCACGATTTATATGGGGCGCGTGCCCGAACTAGTGATGGCGATGCTCGCCTGCGCTAAGATCGGCGCGGTACACAGCGTCGTCTACGGCGGGTTCTCCGAGCAAGCGCTCGCTGATCGGATCGAGGACGCGCAGAGCAAGGTGTTGATCACCTGCGATGGGGCGTGGCTGCGCGGCAACATCGTTCGCTTGAAGGACATGGTTGATGAAGCGGTGCGCCGTTCTCCAGTCGTCGAATCAGTCATCGTGGTCAAGCGCACTGGACACGAAGTCAACATGGAGCAGGGGCGCGATTACTGGTTCCACGACTTGATGGGCTTGCCGATTGCCAGCCCCGTTTGCGAGACAACGGTCATGGATGCTGAAGATCCGTTGTTCATCCTCTACACCAGCGGCACGACGGGCA
>JBBSNT010000284.1:0-5979 GCA_038260485.1 Aggregatilineales bacterium
ACGCTCAACGGTCTGGGTACCCTTACCGACCTCCGGGGAGATTATCAGAAGGCGCACTCTTATTTCATTCGCCAACTTGATTTGGCAGAAACGAGCGGGGAGCAACGTCTGATTTGCCATGCCTTGATGATGATGGGACATGTTTTAATTAACGTGAGTTATGGGTAAGCAGGTGCAAGAACAAGTGCCTTGTCCAGACCAAGCGAAGGTTTCTTGGGTTGAAAGCAGTAAGCGAGCAGCCCAGCGATGAAATGCACCATGAAGCTAACTGGACTGCGGTGACGAGTATGTTCGATCTGAGAAATATTCTTGAGTTGGTCAATGACCGACTCGATAAGCGCACGCTTCCGCAACAGCAGTTTGTCGCTCAGCAGCATCAACTGGTTCTTCATATTGGCTTTGAGCCGGGTGATGAGTTCGACGCTTTGCGCCCGGAGTTGGTCTCGCAAGGATTTGGAGATGTAACCCTTGTCACCAAAGAGCTTACCCCACAGCCGTTTGACTAAAGCAGGTACTGGCTTGCGGTCATCGACATTGCCCGGGGTCACCCGCACCGCCAAGAGTTCGCCTCGGTCGTTGATGACGAGGTGCAGCTTAACGCCAAAGAACCAGCCCATTGAGGTTTTCCCGCGTGCTGCCCATCCGTCAAAGACCTTGTGGCTATGAATGCGGCGATTGTCACAGACAGCGAGCGCGCTGGAGTCGATAAAAGCAATCCCCGTGCAGTGACCGAAGCAGGTTTGGAGAAACACGCAGAGCGGTTCGAGGAGTGAAGGGAGCAGTTGAACGAAACGCCCATAGCTGATGAGCTTAGGAAACTCTCGGCGCAGATAGACCTGCACATATTCCGTATAGTAAGTCTTGAAGTCTCGATACCGCGCTTGATGAAAATGGATCACGATCGTCATCATCTCGCTTTCACTCAAGTCCCTTGCTCGTATCCGTTGTCGTTCTCCGCTGGTCAGCAGCTTTTGTCGCCACGCTGGGGCAAACGCTTGCCAGAAATCATCGACGGCGCAGAACAATTCTAGTAGACTCGGCATGTGGGATTCCTTTCACGTTAGGGGTAACGTGGAGGATAATGCCTCCTCGAAAGGTGTCCCACCTTAGCCATAACTCACGTTATTTAGGCTCAAAGCGTATGACGCTGCCGAACACTATCTCCAGCGTGCGGTGAGCCTTGCTCGGGGACTCGGTTTTCAACGACTACTTGGAATAAGCCTGCTACATCTCGGCTCGCTGGCGCTTGACCAGAATCGACTTGATGGCGTCGATCGCCACTTTGAGGAAGGGCTACAGGCGGTTCGTGCTGCTGGCATCGTACGCCAGATCTTGAGCGGACTCTCCTCCTACGGGTACGCCCTGCTCCGGATGGGAGATCTTCCTGCTGCGCTCGCGCGTCTACACGAAGGATTGCGCTTGGAGCGCGACTCCGCGCTACCACGATCAATTTGTGGTTTGCAGTATAATCTGGCCATGACTTATCTTGCTTCGGACGATCTGGATGCGGCGCGCAGCGCCCTGCGCGAGTCGCTGATCCTCGCTCAAAATCTGGGCTTGCGTCCCGAAAAAGTGGAGGGTATTTCAGCCGCAGTTGCTTGCTTTCAGCGTCTGGGTCGGAATGAGCAGGCGGCAGTGTGGGCTGGCGCCATCTACGGTGATATGGAAATCGATTCGTATCTCTTCGAGCCGGTCTGTAGTCTGCTTGCATCCGCGCTGGGCAGTGACGCCTATCAGCATGCGCTCGAAAGCGGCAAACCGCTGTCTTTGGATGACGTTGTGGCAGAAGCTATCAGCTCAATATAACAACGTTGCTTCCTGATTCACCGATGATCCTAGGCAAACGCGGTTAATCAGGATGGGATACAGCTTATGCGACCTGTATAGCCTGTCCATCAGGGAAATAAGTGTAGTTAGAAGCACAGGCATACGATGATGGTACCGTGCCTCTTCAAGCAAAAGGGTTGATAAAGGCAGAGTAGTGCGTCAGGGGATACCGTATCACCACAGCGGATTTTCAAGATCGTGAATAGCGGGAATCATTAAACGACTGATGATGAGTTAGTAACTATGCAAGTGATACTTATAGCTGCCGGCCCGCCATACTACGGTAGCGTTATAAGCGCCAAAGGCGCGGCGGTTCGCAATTCAATTTGCCTGATGAGGACAGCACAGGCTAGAGCATCCAACCAGCGGATGTCTATTTCAGCCAGCCCACCGTATGATGCAGTTGACAATTGAACATAATTGTTTCCTTGCACTGCAACTTGCGTTACACTAGCAAAAATCTCATCGAAATATTGGGGCAAAAAGGAGAAAAGCTATGCGTAAGCCTCTGTTGGGTAAGCATCTGCTGCTCGTTTTGGTTCTGTTCCTCTTGATTGCACTACTGAGTATTAGCATCGCGTCCGCACAGGCTGACAATTCGGTGATCGTCGCGGCTGACGTGCAGGACATCATTACACTTGATCCTGCCCGTGCCTACGAAGTGACCAACCTGACGGTCTTCCATGCAGTTTACGAGACGCTGATCAACGTGCCAGCGGACGATCTCACCGCGTTAGATCCGGGACTAGCGACCAGTTGGGATGTCTCGGACGATGGACTCACCTATACTTTCCATTTGCGCGATGGCGCAACCTTCAGTTCTGGTAATCCCATGACTGCTGAGGACGTGCGTTTCTCGTGGATGCGGCTGAAGAACATCAAAGGCAATCCTTCGTTCTACGCCGATGCCATTGACAGCATCACGGTCGTAGACGACCTCACGCTTGAGGTAACCCTCAGCGCGCCAACCCCGGCATTCCTCAGTATCGTCACCGTACCCGCCATGAGCGTGACGGACAGCGCGGTTGTCAAGGAGCATGGTGGCACCGATGCCGCCGACGCCGACACCATCGACGCCGCGCAAGATTATCTAGATCAGAACTCCGCCGGGACGGGTCCGTTCATCCTTACCAGCTGGACGCCGAATACCGAAGCGACAATGGTACGCAACGACAGCTACTGGGCTGGCCCGGCAAAGATCTCTGGCGTCACGCTGGCGCAGGTTAACGATTCGACGACAGCGCTCCAACAGCTTCAGCGCGGCGACTTCGATATCGTGGACAATCTCGAAAAAGACCTCACCGATCAGGTCACGGCAGACTCCAATCTCAAGCTTGAACAGGGCAAAAGCCTGAATATTTCTTACCTCGCCATGTCGCCGAACGTAACACTCGGTGGTCCGCTGGCAAGCCAAGCAGCGCGGCAGGCAGTTGCCTATGCGATTGATTATCAGGGCATTGCTGACGGATTGCTGCTCGGTTACACTGATCGTCCGGCGGCGATGCTGCCGATTGGCATTCAGGGTTCCGATCCGTCGATTCGCTATGAACGCGATCTGGATATGTCACGCCAACTACTTACCGAAGCGGGGATGCCCGATGGCTTCGACGTGACGCTTTCGCTCGGTCAGGGCGGTGTCTGCGGTATTCCGTCGGAGACCATCAGCGCGAAACTTCAGAACGACCTCGCCGAAGTCGGGATCAATGCGACCATCGACATCATGCAAAGCTCGAACTTCCTGACGGCGTATCGCTCGCAGGAACTACCGATGCTGCTCTCCACGTGGTCGCCGGACTATCTCGACGCGACCATGTGGTCGGACTACTTCTCTAGTATTGACGTCGGTCCGGCGCATCGCATGATGATGGACGTCCCGGAAGTCGCTACGCTAGCACAACAGGCGGGCGCGGAAACCGATCAATCGACCCGCACCGCGCTTTACCAGCAATACCAGCAGGCACAGAAAGACGCGGCGGTCTTCGTCCCGCTGTGTCAGAATCGTATTCTTGTGGCAGCCAGCAGCCAAATTCAGAATTTAGTTTTTCACCCGGTCTACTTCTTCGATTTCTACGCGATGGATAAGACATCGTCGTAAGCAACCGTTTTCCAGCCAAAGGAGAACGTCTTTCGCCAGACCTCGCCCCATTCGGTGGCGAGGTCTGGCGCAGCTTTTGAGGCTATTTGATGGGTCTTCCACGTTACATTCTTCGCCGCCTCTTGCTGGCGATTCCGATGTTGTTTGGCATCACGCTAGTACTGTTCATCCTGTATAACCTGACGCAGGTTGATCCCATCGTGATGATCGTAGGCGAGCGCCAGCTCAACAATCCACAAATCGTTGATGCCGCCCGTGAACAATGGGGATTGAACCGCCCAGCTTGGGAGCAGTATCTCACCTACATTGGCAACTACCTGCATGGCGATCTAGGCATGTCATTCCTCACGCATCGATCGGTCATAGACGATTTGCGGCTCTATCTCCCGGCGACGGCTGAACTCGGCGTTGTCGCGCTTCTATTCGCAATCGGGATCGGCGTTCCGGCTGGAATCTTGGCGGGGGTGCGACGAGGCAGTCTGTTCGACCGGGTTGCCTGGGCGGTGTCGCTGCTCAATGCGTCGCTGCCACCATTCTGGACAGGGTTGATCCTCTTGTTCTTCCTCTACTATCATCTCGGCTTGCTCCCCGGTCCGGGGCGGCTCGATCCCCGAATGACCGCGCCACCGACCGTGACCGGACTTTACATGATGGACTCCCTGATTGTTGGCAACTGGACGACTTTCTGGAGTGCGCTGAGGCATTTGATCCTACCCGCCTTCATTCTTGGCAGCTTTACGCTCGCCATTGTGATGCGTGTGACTCGCGCTGCGATCATCGATGAGATGCATAACGAATACATCCGCACTGCTCGCAGCAAGGGCTTGAGTGAGCGTAAAGTTGTGATTAGCCACGCGCTGCGAAACGTCTTGATCCCGTTGGTGACGATCCTCGGTTTGGCATTCGCCGGACTGCTCAGTGGCGCGGTCATGACCGAGACTATCTTTGATTGGCCCGGCATCGGTACCTATCTCGTCAAAGCCGCTAGTGCGCTCGACTATCCGGCGATTCAGGGCGGAACCCTGCTGATTGCGATCATCTACATTCTGATGAATCTGGTCGTTGACGTGCTCTATGGCTTTCTAGATCCGCGAGTTCGTTATGAGCACTAACGTCGTCGGTCAACCCATCCTCAAGACCAGCAGGACTGACCGCCTCGGCACGAGAGTCTTGCGCCATCTTCGCAAGTACCCGGCGCTCTGGGCGGGTCTGCTGATTCTGATGGTCTTCCTGCTGCTGATCGAAGCGGCACCGTTGATCGCCCCCTATGAACCACTGGCGCAAGATATGCCCAACCGTCTGAGTGCGCCTTCGGTGACACATCTTTTCGGTACGGACGAATTGGGGCGTGACATCTTCAGTCGTACCGTCTACGGCGCGCAAATTTCGCTGCCGATGGCGTTGATCGTTGTGGTAATCTCGCTAGTTGGCGGCAGTTTTCTCGGTGCGCTAGCCGGGTTCTTCGGTGGCGTGCTCGATGACCTGATCATGCGTGTGGCGGACGTCACGCTCGCCTTTCCAGCGATTGTGCTAGCGCTGGCAATCTCGGCGCTGCTTGGACCCAGCCTAGTCAATGCGGCGATAGCGTCGTGCTTCGTGATTTGGCCCGAATACGCCCGGCTGATGCGCTCGCAAGTGCTGGTAATCCGGGCTCAGGAGCACGTGCTGGCGGCGCGGTCGATTGGCGCGACCGAGATCGGCATCCTCTCTCGGCACGTCCTGCCGCTCTGCTGGACGCCCCTTATCATCAAGGCTGCGCTCGACATCGGCGGGGTGATCTTGCTGCTTTCGGCTTTGAGTTTCCTCGGCTTAGGCGTGCGCCCGCCGACACCAGAATGGGGCGCGATGATTTCCATGGGGCGCACCAAATTCTACGATTGGTGGATGGCGACGTTCCCCGGTCTGGCAATTCTCTTCGCCATCCTCGCCTGCAACCTCCTCAGTGAGGGGCTGCGCGACTGGCTCGATCCGACGTATTGACCCCATTAGAGAATGAACTGATTCAAACTTTCTGTGCGAACAAATGACGTAGGTTAATGAGCGCAAAAGCGAGATGA
>JBBSNT010000285.1:0-5959 GCA_038260485.1 Aggregatilineales bacterium
ATCGCGAATTGGGTGGATCGCCAACTCGCGGGAGCATATCTGCACACAGTATAATTTCGGATCGATGTCGGGGCGTTCAACTGAATGCCCCGATGAGCGAACTGGCACGGCATCCCCGCCGCATTTTGATTCTTGCGCTTTATTTCCACCCGTCAACATGCTATGCTTTGCGACGTTAAATCAACGAAATTTATTCCCAACTCGCAGGAGCAAGTCATGTTAAAGACGCAAAACTGCGGCGATTTGCGCGCGGCGAATGCCGGGCAGGAAGTCACGCTGGCGGGGTGGGTGCATCGCCGCCGTGATCAGGGCGGGCTGATCTTTATCGATCTGCGTGACCGCTCTGGACTGGTACAGATTCGTATTGACGCGGAAAACCAGCCCGAAGCGCATAGTGTTGCCAGCGATCTCCGCAGCGAGTACGTGGTTCAGGTACGCGGGGCGGTGATGCTGCGCCCCGAAGGAACGACTAACCCGCAAATTGCGACCGGCGACATCGAAGTGTTCCCGACCGAAATTACGATTTTGAATACTGCGAAAACGCCGCCGTTCCTGATCAACCGCGACGAATTCATCGATGAAGAAGCGCGGATGCGCTATCGCTATCTCTATCTGCGTCGTCCCGGTGTTCAGGAAAAGCTGATCCTGCGCCACAAGATCGTCAAGTTCATCCGTGATTACCTCGATGATCGCGGTTTTCTCGAAATTGAGACGCCGATCCTGTTCAAGACCACGCCCGAAGGCGCGCGCGACTTTCTGGTGCCTAGCCGTTTGCAACCGGGCAGTTTCTACGCGCTGCCGCAAAGCCCGCAGCAGTTGAAGCAGTTATTGATGGTCGCGGGCTTTGAGCGCTATTTTCAGATTGCCCGCTGCTTCCGCGACGAAGACTTGCGCGGCAATCGCCAGCCCGAATTCACGCAGCTTGACCTCGAAATGAGCTTTGTCGAGCGCGAGGATGTCATGCAGTTAATTGAGGGGCTGATGCTCAGCCTGACGCGCGAAATCGGCAAGCGCGAGCCGATGTTCACACCCTTCACGCGCATCACTTATACCGATGCGATGGAAAAATACGGCTCGGATAAACCTGACCTGCGCTACAACCTCGAAGCGGTGGATGTCAGCGATATTGCTGGAAAGAGCGCTTTCCCGATCTTCGTCAGCAACGTCGAAGCGGGTAAGCCTGTCAAGGTCATGCGCGCCCCGAAGATGGCACTCGTCAGCGGCACGGCACTGCGTAAGCTGACCGCCGAACTCGAAGATATTGCCAAATCGGTCGGCGCGAAGGGCTTGGCATGGATCGCGCTGCCCGAAGACCCTGAAGCTGAAGTCAAGGGACCGATTGGCAAATATTTCACCGTCGAGCAGCAGGTTGAACTGTTCGAGCGCATCGGTGCGGAACCGGGCGATTTGCTCCTGTTTATGTCCGATCACCGTGATATTGTCTACCTCGCTACCGATGCGCTGCGCCAACACATCGCGCAGGAACTAAAGCTGATCGATCCGGACGTGCTCAGCTTCCTGTGGGTGATCGACTTCCCTGAGTTCTACTGGAATGAGGAAGAAAAGCGCTGGGATCCATCGCAGCACATGTTCACCATGCCGCTGCCGGAAGACCTGCATCTGCTCGACACGGATCCCGGTAAAGCGCGTGGATCGCAGTATGACCTAGTCTGTAACGGACAAGAAGTCGCGGGCGGCAGCATCCGTATCCACGACCGCGCCATTCAAGAGAAGATTTTCCCGTTGATCGGACAGTCGTTCGAGCAGGCAAAAGAGCAGTTCGGACATATGCTCGAAGCCTTCGAATATGGCGCGCCGCCGCACGGCGGAATCGCGTCGGGGATTGACCGTCTGGTGATGGTCTTCAGTGGCGAGACGAACATCCGCGAGGTGATCGCCTTCCCCAAGACGCAGCAAGGCGCGGACATCATGGCACATGCGCCGTCCGCACCCGATCCGAAGCAGCTTAGAGACTTACACATCCGGGTCGTTGATGTGGACGATCGGAAATAATCAACGTCAACCACAGAGCGCGTAGGGTCGCATAGGACTCCGAAAGCGCCCTGTGGTTGACCGCGCTGGCGCATTTTAGGAGATGGGTATGCCCCGCAAATTCTCGCTTACACCCGTCTTGATTGTGCTGCTGCTAGCTTGGGCGCTGCTGACTATTCGTATCGGGGCACAGTGGTTCGGTCATCAGGAAGCGAACGGCGCATGGTTCAGCGTCGCCACGCGCAACTGGCAGTTGCACGGCTTTTTTCAGCTTGGCGGCATCATCGACACCAACCCCGATCTACTTGGTTCAGTTGAACCCTATACCCATCATCCGCCAATTGCAGTCTGGCTTGCTGCTTTCCCCGCCTTGATCGTTGGTTACAACGAGACACTCCTGCGCTTCGTCATGGCATCCTGCACCTTGATCGGCATCGCAGCGTTATATGCGCTGGCACGGCGGCTGGCGGGGCGTTCCTTCGCGCTGTGGAGCGCGGCAGCTTACGCGCTGACACCGATGCTGGCTTACTTTGGGCGAATGCCGGATCACGAAGCACCGGCGATCATGTTCGGTTTGCTGTTCGCGCTAGCACTGGTTCGCTGGTTGCAGCACTCGACGCGCGGGCGCTGGTGGGCGCTGGTGGTGCTGACGATTGTGGCGGTCTGGACAGCGTGGGGCGCGCTGATCGTCGTCGTCGTGCTCAGTGTGATGGCGTTGTTCTACACCCGTAAACGCCTCGCCGTGATTATGCTTGGCGTCGTGGCGCTGGGAGCAGTTATCGCTGTGCTCGGCTACTATCTCTATTTCTTCCATGATGCCCTCAGCGACCTGATCAACGCCTTCGTCTGGCGTACCAGCACCAGTTCGTTAGAACTGGGTACGGCGGAGTTTACGTGGGGCGATTACGCTTTGCGCGAGGCTGCGCGCCTGATCACGCTCTATACGCCGACGATTTGCGTGCTGGTGCTGATCGGCGGTTGGCTGCTGCTGCGCCGATCCGGATTGACGCTCGGTGTCGTGGTTGCGTTGGTGGTGGCGGGTTTTGGCTACGCGCTGATCTTTCGCAATGCTTCGTATATTCACGATTACTATCTCATGTACACAGCTCCCTCAATGGCGATGCTGGCAGGGGCAGCGCCGTCACTGCTGCCGCGCCGGAGTTCGCGTTGGCTGCGTCCGCTCATCGCCGCGCTGATCGTAGTGACGCTGCCCGTAACGCTCATTTATCTGCGCGAGCTTTACGCTGGCAGTGATGATCCAACCCCAAGCAGCTTTGCTGAAGTAGTGCGCCAGCAAACCACGCCGCAAGACCTGATCCTGAGCAACGTGCCGACTGTGGGCTTTGGCATCGAATTCTACGCGGAACGGCGCATCGGGTGGTCTATTCCGCCCGCCGATGTTGACGCCCTTGTGAACGACTTCGACGGGGCGGTCTACTACGCCTATTGTGGCAATGAAGGGCTGTCGCTAACGCCGCTGACCGAGATTCAGATCAATCTGGCTTGCCGTTTACTGCGCCTGCAATGACGCCGTGAATGTAGTTGGCTCTAAGGATATTTATGCCAATTGTTTTGCTAAGCTAATAAATTGATCTATCCATGTCGGAGTGAAAAACTCATCCCTTGATGACCACTGGTAGTTTAAATCTGAGGAGAAATCCGTATGATCGATCAAACGAATAAGACTCTGACGACCGCGTCAGGGTCACCGGTAAGCGACAATCAGAATACGATAACGGCTGGGCAGCGAGGTCCAGTTTTGCCAATGTTCCTGCGTTCTCGACCGTTGGCGGTCGCGCAGTTGACCGACGACGCCTCAGAGGTGGAATGCGCTTTATTTCGACTGAACTAGAAAAGAAGGGCGCACACATGCGCCCTTCTTGCTGAGTTAGACGGTCGGTTCAGCTTCGGCAGTGGGGCGGAAGATGGCAACGTGGAGCAGCCCGGCGACGATGCCGCCGCCGAAGATGCCGATCAAGTAAGGGACAACGTAGCTGAAATCGCCGGCAACAATGGCAGGGCCGAGGGTTCGCATCGGGTTCAATGATGCGCCCGTGTACGTCCCGCCTGCAAGGATACATCCGGCGAGCGTTAAGCCGATTGCCAGCGCTGCGAGATGACCGATTTTGCCGAAGATGGCGGCTTGGTAGACAGCGCTGACGAGGAAGAACGTGAGGATCGCTTCGAATAACGCGGCTGTCCAGACCGAGTCGGCGGTTAGGCTACCGACGGTTTGACCGAGCGCTGCCCCGTCAACGATGACGACGTTGACGACTACGCCCGCGAGCAGCCCGCCAAGCAATTGAGCAATCCAGTAGTAGATCGCGCGCTCGATGGTGATTTGCCTGCCAACGAGCAAGCCTGCGGTCACTGCCGGGTTGACGTGCGCGCCCGATATGTAGCCGTAGGCGAAAATGATGCCGCAGAGCACCAAACCATGCGCCAACGCAGCAGTAACAACGCCCTGACCAGACGCGACGGCTGCCGCGCCAACGAAGACCAGCGTGAACGTCCCTAAAAACTCAGCGATACTTGCACGAAGTAAGGCATTGTTCATTTGTCGAAAATCCTCACGTAAAATCGCTAGCGAGGATTATAACCCACCGTATGCTTTTGGGGAAAATCTTAACAGCTAGGATTGTTTAATATGTTTTTCGTGTGCAGTTCATCACAAATGTAGTGATGCTTTGGGGCGTCAGTGCTTTGCCGAATATGACACGAGTTTAAGAGTGTATTCACGTTGTTAAAAATGACACAAATTATCTCGCTGACCCTTTACACGTCTGATTCTCACTGGTATAACAGTCGCAACCTGCTGTGCGCGTGATGTCGCGCCGGGTTTTGAGCCAACACCCTTTGAGGGGAGTTCGGATTTGGCAGCAAGGTGATAGGCTCGAGCCAAGACCCCACAGCCAGAAGGACTCCCACCTGCGAAAGCAGGTTCAAAACATCGCACACACGGCATAGCAGGACTTTTTAAGAGATTCGTGCTGAGCAAATTTGCTCAGCACTTTTTGTTTGTGCTAAGTCTTGATTTAGGGATAGGCTTTAGCTGCGAATTACTGCTGCGCGTAGTCGTTTCCGAAGACCTGAAGCAGCAGGTTCGGCAGCGCACCGGAGTAGGGGACGAGTACCTCCGCGCCATCGTCAGTGGTGTAGTCAGTGACGTAACGCTGATCGATCACGCCGGTGGTGATGTTCTCGGCGGGGAGTTCTTTGAGCCATAGCGCAAGCTGGATCATCTGGTCGAGCGTCAATCCGGTACTGACATTTTGGCTCACCGACCCATACAGGCTTGGCGCTTGCAGGATCAACTGCGGCAGCGCGCCTAGATTCAGCACGCGGTCACGGATGGCGAACAAAACCTGCTGTTGACGGCGGGCGCGGTCGAAATCACTATCGCCGTGCCGCGTGCGGGCGTACTTCTGCGCGGTATAGCCGTCGAGGTGCTGGAGTCCTGCGCTCAGAATCAGCGGATCGTAGCCGTAGCCCATGTCAGGGAAATCGTAGTCGGCAATCGGCGTGGGGACGTCCACATCAATTCCGCCAATCGTATCGACCAGCTTGATCAGCGCGTTGAAATCGGCAATCACGTAGTCGTTGATCGGCATACCGATATTTGACTGGACAGTCTGCATCGCCAGCGTCGGTCCATAACCCGCGCGCTGAAGCTCGCCGAGCGCCAGCGCGGTATTGATCCGCTGTTTGGAACTGTAGCCGGGCAGTTGGACGTACAGGTCACGCGGGATGCTGAGAATGCCGAGCGAGTGCATCACCGGGTCGAGGCTGACGAGCATGATCGTGTCTGTGCGAAAGGCGAGTCCCGTTTCACCGGGGCGGCGGTCGATGCCGAGCAGCAGCAGGTTGAGCCGTGACGTACCATCCCACGCCTTAAGCGTGATGCGCTCTCCATCATCGAGCGTTATCGTTTGCCCGCTGTGGATCGAATTTGGATCGTAGCGCACGC
>JBBSNT010000286.1:0-5957 GCA_038260485.1 Aggregatilineales bacterium
TGTAGGGCAGCAGCACCGAGTCGAAGTCGAAACGCTCAAGGCTGCGCTGGTGCATTCCGGTGATGGCGACGTCGTGTCCCGTCACGCCGATGTACTTGACCAAGCCCTGATCGCGCGCCTCGATCAACGCCTCGAGCGCGCCGCCGGGTCCCATCGCCACCTGCCACTCGTCCTCACCGACCAGATAGTGAAGCTGAATCAGGTCAACCGACGAGACGCGCAGCCGTTCCAGCGACTTGTGGAACTGGTCGCGCGCTTTCTGGTAGGTGCGCTCGCCCGTCTTGGTGGCGAGAAAAAACTGCTTGCGATAGCGCTGCATCCATGGGCCGATCCGCAGTTCGGCATCGCCATAGCTGGCGGCGGTGTCAATGTGGTTGACGCCGTAGTCCAGCAGCACGTCGAGCGTGCGGTCGGCTTCCGCCTGCGTAACGTTGCTCAAAGCGGCAGCCCCAAACAGGGTGCGCGTGCTCATGTGTCCGCTACGTCCAAAAACGGCTTGCTGAATCATGATGCTGTGTCCTTTCATTGACGTGCTAACGATAGAAGATTGCTCTTGGCTGTGCGTCGTAGGGGCGGGTTTTAAACCCGCCCCTACCGTCTCTGTAAATTTATGCCGAATATTCTACGACCTGCACGCCTTCGCGCTGCGTGAGTTCCTTGTACAAGCTCGACAGCCGCGCCGTCATCGGGTGATCGTCGCCGCCGATTTTGCGTCCGTCGAGTTCGACGACCGGCACGAGTTCGCCCATCGTCCCCGTGCAGAACAGCTCGTCGGCGCGATAGACTTCGGTCAGCGAAATGTCACCGACTTGATGCGGGATGCTGTTCGCCGCGCACAATTCCAGCACCGTCGCGCGCGTAATGCCTTCAGGACATGATACCGTGCGCGAGGTGTAGACCACGCCCTTGTGGACAATGAAGACGTGGGTGGCGTTGGTTTCGGCGACGAAGCCGTGCACGTCGAGCATCAGCGCGTCATCGACGCCCGCCGTGTTCGCCTGAATCTTCGCCAGAATCGAGTTGAGCATGTTGCAGGAGTGGATATTCTGGTCGAGGCAGTCGGGCGGGATGCGGCGAATGCCGGACGTGATCAGCCGGATGCCGCCTTTATCGTAGACCGGCGGCTTGAACTCCGCCAAGATAATCAGCGTTGATCCCTGCGTGTTGAGGCGTGGATCCATGCCGCTGGTGAACTTGACGCCGCGCGTCAGCGTAAGGCGGATGTGGACGCCGTCTACCATGTGATTGGCTTCGAGCGTGCGCCGCAGCGCGTCGATGATCGTCTCGTGCGCTGGGATATCGGCATACGCCAGCGCCAGCGCCGACGAACGCAGACGGTCGAGGTGTTCGGTCAGCTTGAAGATGCGCCCGTTGTAGAGGCGCAAGCCTTCCCAGACCGCGTCGCCGTTCTGCACCGCCGAGTCAAACGGGCTGATCGCGGCGGCATCGCGATGCATGACCACGCCGTTGATACTGACTTGAAGCTCTTTGTTGCGTTCGTCGTAAGTTTGCTTCATGCGGTTTCTTCTCTGCTTAAAGGATCGTCAGTCATACGATAGGCTGCCATCTGCTGGTAAAGCGCTTGGCATTCGCTCAAGATGCCGCGTAAATGGGCGGGCACGCCTTCTTCGCGCACTTCGTAGGGCATAAAGCCGGTGGATTGTTCGACGCTGGCGTACCAGTATTTCGCCCAAATGCCGTCGCTAGCGCGCGCGCCCTGTCGCCACTGTAGCATGGCATCGCTGAACGGTACGCCGACTCCTTCGCAGAGCGCGCTGAGGGTCGCACGTGGATCGGTCAACACATCGCGGGCGTCGATCACGGGCGGGGTGATGCCAGTTCGTTCGCGGACAAAGTTGAACAATTCGACCTGTTTGGGAAAGCCCGTCTGGTCGATGGTGGGGTCGGGCAGGACTTTCGCCAGCGAGACGATCACCTGCGCCGGATCGCGGATCAGGAAGCAGTTGGTCAGGTCGAGCAGCCACGTCAGGTCGATTTCATCGAGCATGTGATGAGTCATGTGCTTCTGGTAGAAGATGGGCTTGCCGTCGGGAATATCGCCCGTCAGCGCCGCCGCGACCGTGCGCCAGTCGGTCGGATAGTGGGCGATGATCTCGTCCGCGCCGGGATGATCGATGCCGGTTTGCTTCAGGTAGTAAGCGTAAAACGGCTCATCGACGACCGCGCTGTCGGCGCGGTTTTCCCACGCGCGCATCAACGCCGTCGAGATATTGCGCGGGCCTGACCACATCGCGATCCGGCATGCTGCGATCACCTTCGCCCCCCTCGTGACTCCCTTGTCTACGATAGACTAAATTCTAGCGCAAATGGATCGACCTCACGAACAGCCGCGCAGACCACCCGGCTAACCATCGCTTTTCCAGCCATAGAGCGTGTAACGCACGCTGTCCGTCCAGACGGGGGTCATGTGCTGCTCGATTTCGGCGGGGAAGGTCGCATCAATCTGGGGATAGGTCGAAAACGGGACGTAGGCGTCGTAGATGCTCTGCGCCAGCAGCAAATAGTCGTAACCGTCAGCGCGATAGCGTGCGAAGACGTCGTGCGGCGTCAGCCCCTCAGTGAAGATCGGCAGCTTCCAGTGATCAAAGAGCACGTCGGCGGTGCAGGTCACGTCCGGCGGGCAGTCGTAACCGCGCGGTTCCCACATCAGCAGCACCTTTGATTCGGCGGGCAGGTGAGTCATGGCGTTGTAGTACGCGCCCGTGTTGGCGTACATATAGTCGTCGAGCGAGGTTTGACCGAGCAGATATTGAGGGGCTTTTTCGCTGAGCGTTGTTTGCAGCGCGTCAATCACGCCCAGAACGAGCGTGAGCGTCAGCGCAACACGGACGATGAAGTTGATGTCAATCGGCTTCTTGGGGAACTGTGCCAACCCGTGCAAGCCGATTGATCCGGCGACCGCGAAGGCGGGCAGCGCCATCACCATCAGCCGCGTTTGAATGCCGACCGAGTTGACCGCCGCCATCACTGCCCAGTAAAGCACCAGTGGCGCAGCGAAGATCAGGACGGTGCGCGCCAACACTCGCGCCCGCGCCTCGAGCCACGCCCACACCAGCGGCAGCAGCAAAAACAACGTCAGCAGCCACGTGCCCGCCGTGAAGCCGAAGCCGTCGGCGTTATCCTGCCCGAAGATCGCTGCCGAAATTGGCAAAATCGGAAGCTGCCACGCTTCGCCGCGTCCGACGAGATCATAGGCGGAATACTGGAAGGCGCGCATCCGGTCGGGATTCCAGTTCACGCCGCCGAAGGCGAAGGGGTAGAGTGGGTTGCCGTAGAGTGCAACTCCTTTGACCGCCCAAGGCGCGAAGATTAGCAGCGCGGCGGCAGCGACGATCAGCCCGTTCCCGATGACGCGGCGCGGCTGGTGAATCAGGATGAACAGCCCCGCCGCGACGCCGATCATGCCCGCCGCGTACTTGACGCCAACCGCCAGCCCAACCATCACGCCGATCACGATCAGCCAGCCGCGCGCCGAGAGCATGTCACGGCGTTCGCGCCACGTCGTCAGCGCGGTGAGCATCAACGCGCCGTAGAGCATGGTCGCTAGATCGACGTATGCCCAGCCGAACAGCGCCCAGAGGTTATAGGCGCTCAAGAGCAGAAGCGCCGCCCACCCGCCCGCCGACTTTCCGGCGAAGCGGCGGACGAGTCCGGCGGTTGCCAGCAGCGCCAGCACGCCGATGCCAAAATGGACGGGCGCGGCGGCGGTGTCGCGCCCGAAGATGCCGATGGTAATCCCGTACAGCATTTCGACGTTCTGCGATAAGCCGAGATAGAAGTTATCCGGCTGCGGCGTGATCGCGCCTGCCGTGAGGTAGCGCGTCGGGGCGATGAGGTGATAGGTGAGCGAGTCCCAATGCGCGGGCGGCGCGAGGGCAATCACCAATGCCAGCGCCAGCATCAGTGCGCAGTAGCCGACTACCAAACCCTGCCCGACCGACTCGACGCGCAGCGCGGAACGGACGACGGCGATCAAATCGCGCAGCCCGTCTATGACGGCGCGACGCAGCAGCAGCGCAGCGATGATCAGCAGCGCCCACAGGATCAGCGGACGAAACAAGCCGATCAAGCCGAAGATCAGTGCTGCCAACGCGACCACGCCCAAGCCGATGCCGCCTTCGAGGGCGAGTCGCTCCGCCCGCGACAGTCCGGTGAGGTCAATCCGGCTCAACAGCGTTCGCCCGATTCCGCCTGCGATCACGAACAGCGCAGCGACTGTCGCAACGTCGAGCAGCGCGCCGCCGATCAAGAGGGCAGAGCTGACGTCAAAGGGCTTGTGTACCCAGTAGTAGCCGATCAGCAGGGCGAATAAGCCGACGAAGATCAGCAGGGCGCGGGCGAGTAGATTCGCGGTCGATTTTGCAGGCATAGCGGCTCCAATTGAGGCGGTTTGTAGGGGCGAGTTTTAAACTCGCCCCTACACGTTCGTAACATGCCTAGTGTAACGTGACGTCCTGTCTAGAAGCATAGACGTATCCCGTTATCGACGCCGTGACGGTTGCGTTTTACAATGGGAGTTTACGAGCTAGCAGGCGGCACTCATGGCGTACCTGATCGACGGACATAACCTGATCGGGCAGCTGCCCGATATTTCACTGACCGACCCGGACGATGAAGCCAAGCTGGTGCAAAAACTGCTTGGCTTTACGGCGCGCACGCAAAAGCGGATCATCGTTGTCTTTGACGGCGGACTCCCCGGCGGCAAGTCGCGGATGACAACCGGCAAGGTCGAAGTGATCTTTGCCACCGCGCGCAGCACTGCCGATACGGTCATGAAGGAACGCATCAAGCGCACCCGTGACGCGGGGCAGTGGATCGTCGTCTCGAACGACCGCGAAGTGCTCGCCGCTGCGCACGAGCGCAAGATAGCGACCCTCACCAGCGCTGCGTTCGCGGCGCAGTTGAAGCAGACGAGCGCGCTGCGCAAAGCCAAGCGCAAGCAGGATGGCGAAGCGCCTGACGTCTACGTCTCGCCCGCCGAGGTCGAGGCATGGCTGAAATTGTTCAACGGCGACGATCAAGACGAGTAGCCTGCCTGTTTTCCTGAAGCGGCTTTCCATGTTATGCTTTAATTCCACTGAGACTTATCTCTTATCAGGCGCGACATGGCACATCGCTACGATCACCTGCGCGAAAAGGCAATCTGGCTTCGCCGTGAGCGGCAGCTTTCGCTCGACGCGATCATGGAACGGCTGAGCCTGCCCAAGACCACGATCTATCACTGGATCAAGGACATTCCGATCCCGCTGCCACCGAAGCAGCAGCATCTCGGTCAGCGAAAGGGTACGGAAGCGATGCAGGCGAAGTATGCCGCGCTGCGCGACAGCGCCTATCAGCAGGGCATCGCTGAAGCTCCGCAATTGCTGACCGACCCGACTTTCCGCGATTTTGTGGTGCTCTACATGGCGGAAGGCAGCAAACGCAACCGTAATGCTGTTGAGTTCGTCAATTCGGACGCGCGCTTGGTCAAACTGGCGCATCGCTGGATCATCACCTTAAGCGAGAAAAACCCGTCTTATCGCATCCAGTTCCATGTAGATCACGAACTTGAGGTACTGAAGCACTACTGGGCTGGAATTCTGGGTATCGAACCTGATATAATAACGGTGCTGCGTAAATCCAATAGTGGTCAGTTGGAGCGACGGCAGTTTCGCTCAGAGTATGGATTACTCTCCGTCCGCGTTGGCGATACCTATTTGCGGGCGCGCTTGCAAGCGTGGATGGATTTGATCAAAGCGCAGTGGTAAATCAGTGCGGGGTGTAGCGCAGCGGTAGCGCGCTCGCTTTGGGAGCGAGAGGTCCCGGGTTCGATCCCCGGCCGATCCACCAAAATTAGTTCAGAACATCTTTCAGAAAATTCTTGAACAGGTAATTATAAAAGAAAAAAAGTTTTCCAGTTGGACCAAATACGTCACTGGAAAACTTTTTATTTATAA
>JBBSNT010000287.1:0-5954 GCA_038260485.1 Aggregatilineales bacterium
TCGATCACCTGCTGAATTTCCGACTCGTAGCGAGGTGTTTCCGCGACGAGACTCAAAATCGTCAGTTCGACGTCATTCAGTGCAGTTCCAGACACAGCGTCAAGCCATCCTTAGTTGTGTTGACGCCCGTTTCGCAGCATCTCTTGCACGACCGTCAGCAAATTGTTCGCAATATAGGGTTTGGTGAGATAGCGATCCGCACCAGAATCGAGCGCGGATCGAATCTTCTCCGGGTCGATCAACGCGGAGAGGATCAGCACCGGCAGCGGATCATAGTTCGTTTTTGCGCGCATCTGGCGCAAAAATTCGATCCCGCTAATGTCGGGCAGCATCATATCGAGAATGAGGAGATCAGGTAAGGCTTCACTACGTAAGAGCTGCGCCGCAACGGTCGCATTTTCAGCGAGAATCGCTTCGACATTAATCCGCTCCAGCAATACGCGAACCAATTGCAGCAGTTCGGGATCATCATCAACGACGAGAACTCTTTTTTTACTCGATGCCACAGAGGAGCGCCTTTCTCTTGCCTCGCAGAGTGTACCCAACATAGTACTATTTTACACGGCATCAAGCAGATATGACGAAAAGACTCTTAAGGCACAGCACAACCGTCGAAAGTTTAATCTTGCGCCAATCAGCGCGCGCGATTCGGTCTTTCAGGCGTGGCGAACTGCACCTGCGATTTCTCGCCGCTTGAGACGCAATCAGCCTCGCTGAAAACGGGAAAGGTTTGTATTACGTTTAGGTGGCGCTTTACCTCAGAACGGTGTATCCTGAAGGGCGGCTGTAATAAGGAGGTCATGGCTTTGAGCAAACTGCTGACGCAATCGAGTCGATTACTGCTGCTGGCGGCACTGCTGCTTTCGGGATGTTTCCGTCCAGCAGGCGATTCAATTGAGCCGACCTCTGATTTCACCGCCGCTCCGCTCGAAAACGCCGACGTGAGCGTCACGCCCGAAATTCCGGCGATCACGATGCTGTCACCCGAAACGAACGAAGCAACCGAGGCGCAGGGGGGTATCGCCCTCACCCAAATTACGCTTGAAGCGGCGACGATCACACCTACGCCGATCCAGCCCAATGACACGACCGCAACCTTGCAGATCATCACACCGGGGATTTCGCTCGGCTTAGTCACGCCGGATACGCCGACGCCGCTGCCTTCGCGCACACCAACACCCATCGGTGGCGTATTCACGGCGGACGAAACCGACGCCTCGCCCTTCGCCAGCATCGACAGCGGCGGCGAATGTACCTACACGGTTCAACCGGGCGATAGTCTGTACCAGATCGCCATCAACAACGACACGACCGTCGCCAATATGCAAGACGCCAACCCCGACCTCGAAGGCGACCCGCCCATCCTACAGATTGGCGACGTGCTCAACCTGCCCGACTGTGCGGCGGGTACGCCACGTGCCACCTCTGCAGTGGCAACCACCGACGAAGCGACAACGGCACTACCGCCTGGTGCGCAAATCTACGTCGTCCAGTCCGGAGACGTGCTTGGCTCGATTGCCTCGCGCTTCGGCGTCACAGTCAACGCCATCATGCGCGCTAACGACATGAATAACCCCGACGTCCTCAGCATCGGTCAAGAGTTGATCATTCCGGAAAAAGCAAATTAACCATTTTCAGGAGCGGCGCTGCCACAATCACGGCAGCGCCGTCGCTTCCCAAACTGTTAAATCATCGAAGGCAATGTCAACCTCACCGTCTGCGACGACCGCAGCGGTCAGCCCCGTATACCCGCGATGAAAATAATTATCGTGCGTTTCCGCGACAAACATGTCGTTGACGTAGAGCGCCAAATAATCCCCGATGCACACCGCCCGAATCCGATTAATCCCCTTATCCTGACGAATCGCACTCGAATAGGTGAATGGAATCAGCGCGTGAACCTCGTCCACAGCCCCGCGCCGGATGGTATAATTCCCGTCTCCGCTGATCAAGAAATAGTAGCCGTTGCTGTTATCGGTCGGTGCGGCGCGACACATGACACCGTAGGCATTATTGCGGTATTCCGAAAGCTGAGTCGTCTCAACTTCGATCACGCTGTCGCTCGTTTCCGGCAGCCGAGTCGTCCACATAAAACCACCATCCCACGCCTGCGCCCGATACTCGCCATCGACGATTTGAAAATCGACGTGTTGATCGGCGTTGATGTATTGCTCCCACGCAATCGATGAATCAAAACCGACGTGCATAATCTCATCACCCAGTGCAAAACGCTCGGTCGGCTGTACCGAGCAGCCCACAGCGACCAGCAATACGAACGCGAACAATAAATCCTTTACCAATTCCATCTCCTTCGCATGGGCGTGATGATAAGCCTGATCCCGCCTAATTTCTACGTTGAGGCACGGCGCGAACGCATGAGAAAGTCTCTAACTTCACTTGATTCCGGTTGCTGTCTCGGCGCTTCAGTGTATAATCCAAGCTGTAGGTCAAGCCGTTGGACGTTAGACAGAGCAAGAGCATAGACAAACAATTATGATAGAAGTCATGATAGACAGCATTCGTGTCAGCCTGATGTCCCAGTACCGTATCGTTATCCTCAAAGACACGAATACAGACCGCTATCTTCCCATCTGGATTGGTCCGTGTGAGGCAGACGCCATCACAATTGAACTGCAAGAGATGCCGCCACAGCGCCCGCTCACGCATGATTTACTCAAGTCGATGATCCGTGAGTTGGGCGGCAGAGTCGTTCACATTCTGATCAACGACTTGCGTCACGACGTTTACTACGCTCGCATCGTCGTTGATGTCGGCGGTAAGCAAATCGAGGTCGATTCGCGTCCGAGTGATGCCGTCGCCTTAGCGGTGCGTACCAAAGCGCCGATCTTCGTTGCCGAAGCCGTCATGGAGCGTCACGCCATCGAACCCGAAGAAGATGTCGAACGCGCGTTGGGCGAAGCGACGAGGGAAGAACTCGACGAAGACCGCTTGAGCGCCTTCAAAGACTTCGTCAACACCCTCGACCTTGATGACTTGGACGACGAAGAAGAGTAACCAGCGTCGGCGCGTCACAGGTAGGTCAAATCTGAATAAACCGGTTTTCATCCCCAGCGGAGGAAACCTTTTCTCTACGGCGCTGCGATCAATTTCAGCACGCCGTTTTGTTTCTTGCTGACCGGAAACCTAATGTCGAATCAAGCCTCACCCATCAGCGGGCAGTTTGCGCCCTACAGCCAAGAAGCCGAAGAAGCCGTTCTCGGCGCGGTGATGGTCAATCCGGATGCCTTTCTTGGCGTTGCGTCGTTCCTAACGACCGAGGATTTCTATATCCTCCGTCATAGCTACATCTGGGATGCGCTGATGCATATCAGCGAGCGCAACGACCAGATCGACTTCGTGACGCTGCAAGACGAACTGCGGGCGATGAACCGCCTCAACGACGTCGGCGGACCCGCTTACCTGCTCCATTTGGTCAACAGCACGCCCACCTCGATCCATGCCGAAGTCTACGGGCATCTCGTCGAACGTGCCGCTGTACGCCGTCGTCTGCTACTCGCCGCCGACGAGATCAAAGCGCTAGCGCTCGATGAACAGTTGACCATCGAGAAAGTCACCAGCGATTCGGAGTCGCGGCTGTTCCGCGTCACCGAGCGCAACCTGCGCCGCGAACTAATCCCCATGCGCGACGCCATCAACACCTATTTCGAGCGCATTGAGCATCTCATCCAGCACCCCGAAGACAATAAGCTCGGCTTGCCAACGGGTTTCCACGATTTTGACGAACTGCTCGGCGGACTTCAGCGCAGCGACCTCTTAATCTTCGCCGGAAGACCCGGCATGGGAAAAAGTAGCTTTCTGCTCTCGGTGGCGCTGAACGCAGCAAGAATCGGCGCGCGTATCCTGATCTTCACAATGGAAATGGGTCATGAGCAGTTGGTGCAGCGTTTTATGTCAATGGAAACGGGCATCAATACCCAAAAGCTGCGACTCGGCAATTTGACCCAGCAGGAGTGGGAGCGCTTTGTCGCAGCGAGTGGACGGCTCGGCAACCTGAATATCTTCATCGATGATACACCCGCTATGACGCCGCTCCAGATACGGACGAAGTGCCGCCGCATCGCTCACGAGTACGGACTCGACCTCGTGATCGTGGACTACATGCAGTTGATGAATGCTGGCAGTGGCTACGAAACCAACCGTGTGCAGGAGATCAGCTACATCAGCCGCAGTCTTAAGGAACTCGCCCGCGAACTCAACGTGCCGCTGTTCTCAGCGGCGCAGCTCTCGCGCGCGGTCGAGCAGCGCCAAGACAAACATCCGCAGCTCTCGGATTTGAGAGAAAGTGGTTCGATAGAGCAGGACGCCGACATCGTCGTCTTTCTCTACCGCGATGTGGTCTACAACGAGGCGACCGAGTTCCCGAACCGCGCCGACCTGATCATCGCCAAGCACCGCAATGGACCCACAGGCATGATCTCGCTCCACTTCGAGAAGTCGCTGACCAAGTTCACCGACGCGCACACGCAAACCATCGACCTGAGCAACTTATGAACGATCAATTCAACGGCTTCTTACCGGGCAAGCAGCCCCTGTTCACGATCTACAGCGCCTTCATCAGCGAACTACTGCCGCTGATCGACGACCTCGCCGAACTCAAAGTGACGCTCTATTTCATGTGGGCAGTCCAGCAGCGCGAAGGGCGCACGCGCTATCTCCGCCACCAAGATTTTCTGCGCGATGGCGATTTCATGGCGGGCTTAGCAGGGATGGATTTCTCGCCGAGAGCGACGCTCGACGCGGCGCTCAAGCGCGCCTGTGATCGGGGCACACTGCTCTGCGCCGAGGTGACGTTAGCGGGCGAAATCGAGCCGCTCTACTTCATCAATACTGAACTCGGACGCGCGGCAGTCGAGCAAATCCGCGCGGGCGCGTGGCTGCCCGGTTTGGGCGACGATCCGGTTGAGATCATGCCAGAGCGCCCGAACATTTACCGCTTGTACGAAATGAACATCGGTCCGCTGACGCCGCTGATCGCCGATTCGCTCAAGGACGCCGAACGAGATTATCCGGCGGGCTGGATCGAGGATGCCATGCGCATCGCCGTCGAGAGCAACGCCCGCAGTTGGCGCTTTATCCGCGCGGTGCTGGATCGCTGGCAGAGGGAAGGAAAGCACAATGAAGTCCATGAAAGACCTGATGAACAGGATGGGCGACGCTTCATCACCGGAAAATATGCCGACTTCATCGAACACTAGCGCCGATTTCAACGACGAGCAGGTTTGCCTGCTCTGCGGACTTGACGCGATCTGCGGCGGCATGGGCTACGTTCGCTACGACCTACCTGTCGATCATCCACAGTTCGGGCAGTTGTTCCGCTGCCCGAACAGCCCGTCCGATCCGCAGCGCGTCAACCGCTTGCGCAAGCTCGGCAATCTCGACGCCTTCGGCGATAAAAACTTCGAGAGCTTTCGTGTTGATCTGCCCGGCATGACGCCGACGCAGCAGCAATCGTTGCAAGCAGCGCATACCGCCGCCGTCAACTACGCCGCCAATCCTGAGGGCTGGCTGCTGCTTGAGGGCACCTATGGCTGCGGCAAAACACACCTTGCGGCGGCAGTGGGCAACGCTCGCCTGCAGTACGAAGATGCCGTGCTGTTCATCACTACGCCTGATCTGCTCGACCATCTGCGTAACACTTATGGACCAACCTCCGAAATCGGCTACGACCAGATGTTCGACCGCCTGCGTAACGCTCCGCTGCTGATCCTCGACGACCTCGGCGTCGAAAATCCCAGTCAATGGGCGCAGGAAAAGCTGTTCCAACTGCTCAACCACCGCTACAGTCGTTCGCTGCCGACTGTAATCACGACCAACGCCGACCTTGAAACGCTCGATCCGCGTATTCGCAGCCGCCTGCTCGACGACACGATCATCCACCGTATCCGTATCAGTGCGCCGGACTATCGTACACCGGTGCGCGCACAGCGTGACCA
>JBBSNT010000288.1:0-5909 GCA_038260485.1 Aggregatilineales bacterium
AGGTGATCTACGACCGCGCCGATTCATGTGTCACGCAGGTCACGCCGGATCAAATCAACTGGGATGTGCTGCTCGACACGCGGCTGGTTCACATGACCGGCATTACGCCCGCGCTCTCAGCCGAATGTCGTGCAACGACCGAAGCGATCCTCGAACGTGCCAAAGCGGCAGGCGTACCGATCAGCTTTGACGTGAATTACCGCGCCAAGCTCTGGTCGCTAGGCGAAGCCGCCGACTGGATCAAGCGCAGCGTTCACGACGTCGATCTGTTCTTGTGCGGGCAAGGGGACGCCAAGCGCCTGTTCGGCATCGACGGCACGCCGGAAGCGATTGTCGATGCGCTGGCGGAACTCAGCGGCGCGCGAGCGGTCGCCGTCACGTTAGGCGAGGCGGGCGTCATCGGCTGGGATGGCTCGACATATTATCAGGAAACCGCCCTGCCCGTCCGCGTCATCGACCGGATGGGCGCGGGTGATGCACTAGCGGTCGGCGTCTTGCACGGCTGGCTGATGGGCGAGTTCGCCTTCGGGCTGCGCTGCGGCGTGACGCTGGCAGCGCTGGCGCTCAGCCAACACGGTGACGCCGTGATCACCTCGCCAGATGAACTGGTGGCGCTGCTAGAGGCGACCCACATCATTGGCACGGTTCAGCGGTGATGAGAACCCATTGGGCGACCCTGTCCGGTCACGAATATTATAGGTATGCTTCGAAACTTGTGAACGGCGCACATGAAGGAATTCGATTATGAAGGTACTTGTCACAGGTGGCGCGGGCTATATCGGCAGCCATATGGTCGATCTACTGATCAGCGAAGGCTACGACGTGGTCGTGTTTGACAGTTTAGTCACGGGGCATCGAGAAGCCATCCATGAGGATGCGGAACTCGTGATCGGCGACCTGCTCGACCGTGAGGTAGTCGCGCGGTTGTTCGACAGCCACCAGTTCGACGGCATTTTTCACTTTGCCTCGTACATCATCGTGCCAGAGAGTATGCAGAAGCCGTTCAAATACCTGCGCGATAACTACCTCGCCGCCGCCAACCTGCTCGAAGCCGCCGCCGATCACGGCGTCAAACGTTTCATCCTCTCGTCAACTGCCGCCCTATTCGACGACCCGGAAACCATCCCGATTCCCGCCGACGAAAGAGTCGTTCCCGGCAGCCCCTACGGCGAAAGCAAGGCAATGATCGAGCGCCTGCTCTACTGGATGGACAAAATCTATGGGATGCGTTCCTGCTGCCTGCGCTATTTCAACGCGGCAGGCGCACACCCGAATGGACGGATCGGCGAGGATCATCAACCGGAGTCGCACCTGATTCCAATCGTGCTGCAAGTCGCGCTCGGTCAACGTGAGTCAGTGACGATTTACGGCGAAGACTACGACACACCGGACGGCACGCCGATCCGCGACTACATTCACATCCTCGACCTTGCGACGGCGCATATCCTCGCCTTCGAAGCGCTCGCTGATGGACAGAGCCGGAAATACAATCTCGGCAATGGCAAAGGGTATTCGGTCAAAGAGATCATCGAAGTCGCCCGCCAGATCACGGGGCAGCCGATTCCCGTCAAGATCGGAACGCGCCGTGAAGGTGATCTCGCCGTATTGATCGCCGACAGTACCCAGATTCAAGCGGAACTCGGCTGGAGTCCCGAATTCGCCAACTTAGGGCAAATCATCCAGACGGCGTGGGATTGGCATCGCTCACACCCGAATGGCTACGCCAGCGATACCCATTAGCGCGCGTAGCTGAAGTGCTCGGCTTCAGGCGATGCCAACCACTGTGCCAGCGTCTGAGCGGTATTGTCGCGGTTCGAGAGGATCGGGTGGCTCACGGGCCATTCGATCCCGATTTCCGGGTCGTTCCACAAAACGCCGGACTCGGCAGCACCGTTGTAGTTTCCGGTACACAGGTATTGAATCTCGGCATAATCCGAAAGCACCGCATAGCCGCGTGCGAAACTCGCGGGTGCCCACATTTGCAAGCGATTCTCGGCAGAGAGAATTTCGCCGTACCACTGCCCCACCGTCGGCGACCCCTTGCGAATGTCCACCGCGACAATGAACGCCGCGCCGCGAATGACGCGCATCAATTTGCCCATCGGCGGTTCCCACTGGAAATGTAACCCGCGCACGACGTCTTTCACCGAACCCGCTTGGTTCAACTGAACAAATTCACTTGGCAGTCCAGCATCCCGGTAGTGATCACGATGGTAGACTTCCATGAAATAGCCGCGATGATCCTCAAAAGCTTCGTGACCGATCACCTTGATTTCGCCAAGATGTGTGCTGATGATTCGAAGTTCCATAGCGTTTGCGTTAACCCTTGGTTTGCCAAAATCAAAACCGCAATGCCCTACTAGCGCACGCGAGGTTAGTAAAATTTCATAAATCCTGAATAGAGTAGGGGTTCAAGTCGGGTTAGAGTATAATTGTAATAATCCTAAATGTCGAACCGCTCACCTATTCGTTAATCCAAGTTTTAGCGAGCATTATGAAACAGATCGTTCACCATGAGCAGTGCCGGCGCTGCCGCGAGTGCTGCCGCTTTCGCGCGAACCGCGAAGACTTTGCGCCCATTTTCACGACGGAAGAAGTCGAAACCATCCGTGCTGTTCGCGGGTCTATGCCGGAATTTACGCCTTTTAAAGCGACCCCAAATATCCTGCAAATCCGACTTAAACAAGCAGAAGTTGCCGATCCAGTTTATCCGCTGGTCTGCCCCTTTCTCGACGAAGAAAACTATCAATGTTTAATCTACGATGTGCGCCCGTTTGACTGCCGCATCTGGCCCTTTATCGTGGTCAGGATTCGAGAAACCGGCGAAATTCAGCTTGCACACTTCACGGGCGATGCCTGTCTCGCGCTCCAAGAGGTCAGCGACGACGATTTTGCCGACTATGAGGCATACATGCAGGAACTCGTCGCAAGCGAAGACATGCTCATGATGCTGCGAGAATATCCCGGCTTGATCTGGGAGAACGACAACGAGGGGCGCTACGCGACTATTCCGTCGAAAGTGATCACCGCTTTGCTCAAACGTAATTCTGGAGTCTGATGTTGAGGGTGACTCGCTGGTTACACACATTCCTCAGGGTGCGCCCCGAAGAAATGAGACTTGTCCTTGTGATGGGGTTTATCCTCTTTTTCAACTCTATCGCTCTGCAAGTCTCGAATATCGTCTCAATCAGCGGCTTCCTCAGCGAAGTCAGCATCAACAACATCCTCGTGCTCTGGATTATCGAGATGCTGCTGATCATCGTATCGACGGCGGCACAGTCGTTGATCGTAGATCGCTTTAACCGTCTCACGCTGCTACGCTGGATGAGCCTCGTTTTCGTCAGCCTCTACGTGATTCTGGCGATCATGTTTGCAATTGGGCTTCCAAGCTGGCTGAATTATTCGCTTCTGTGCCTGTTTGTCGATCAGCAGTTGTACTTCTTCCCTGCCATCTACTGGATTCTCGCCAACGACATGACCGACATGAGTCAGGCGAAGCGGCTGTTTCCTGTCATCGCCAGCTTCGGCGTGATTGGCGATGTCGTAGGCTTGGGCATCAGTGCAGCCGCGCCAACCATTTTAAACTTCCTGCACCTCAATTCCAGCGTGCTCATCTATCTGATTATCGCCGCGTTTCTATGTCCGTTTCTGCTATCCTTCTTGCTCAAGCGCACGCATACTCGACAATCCAATGCGCAATCCACGACTGTCCGTGACTCGCTGACAGAAGGCATTAAGTTTGTGGAAGAAGTGCCTTCCTTCCGCTACTTGATGCTCTCGATGATTGCGATTGCGGTCGTCATGACCATCATCGAGTACCATTTCCTCGCCGCGACGGAGGCTGTCTATAGTAGTATGGACAATTTCCAGACGTTCTACAGCCTGATCTTCCTCGCGCAGACGATTGTCGCGATTGGGCTGCAAGCGTTCGTCACCGGGCGTCTTATCGACCGCTTCGGCTTGAAGAACACTTTCGTCGTCATGCCCTTGTTTGCGGTTGGCTGTATTGGCTGGGCGTTGGGCTTTCCCGGTATCGGCAGCGCTGCGGGCAGCTATCTGGTTGCTAAGCTGTCGCTGAACAGTGTTGACGATATTGCCCGCAAGACCTTACAATCCTTAGTGCCAGAAGAAAGACGCGGGCGTGTCAGCATGTTCATGGACAGCTATCTATTCGCGTCAGGCGTGATCTTAGGGGCGGTAATTATCGGACTTGTGCTGCTCATCAGTCCACACATCCCGTCCATTGCTCCCGACATAATCTATCTCATCATCGGCAGTATCCTAGCGCTTGTCGCATTGTGGTGGATACTGAGAATGCGCACGGTTTACGAAAGTAGTTTGTTCAACTGGCGGCTCAAGCGGCGTCAGCGTACCGCGAGTATCATTGACAAGCTGAGCATTTAGGGCTGGTCAAAGCAGGTCAAGCTCACACACCGATGCCGTATTTCTCACAGTCCTTGAGCTTAGCCTGTATTCTTGTCACGAAACCGGACGCTGGTCGTGCGGTCAATCAGTAAGAGGGTTAATCCATGTCGACACAACAGACGCCCAAGCGCAGGTTTTACGTCAAAATCCAATTGAAGTTGGCGATTGTCTTTACGTTAATCTTCAGCATCGTCTTCGCCGGATCATTCATCTGGTTCTACAACTACGCCATCGGCGTCGCCAAGACGCAGATCAACGACAGCCTTCAACACGCGCTGGTCGCCGGTGCGTCTCGCATCAGCGGCGACGAAGTCGTCGAACTCTACAACAATGCCGAGCCTACCCTGTACAGCGACCGAGGCGATGACGACCCCGATAACGACGTCTACTATACAGACGACCCGAACTATTGGGACATCGCAACGTGGCTGTGGACGCTGCGCACAATTGACCCCAACGCGATCCCGTGGGTCTTCGTCCGCGCCGACCAGCAAACCGATCCTGACGGCTTTTACTACATCGTTGATGGCATGTCGCTCGCTGACCCGCTGCCCAATTACACCGTCAACTTTAAAGAACACGATACTGCGATCACCGGTGAACTGTTCGTCGGGCTGGATCACACCGCCGTCTTCCTCGATCAACCCTACGAGTGGGAAGATCGATGGTGGGTTTCCGGCTATACGCCGATCATGGACTCACAGGGAAATGTCGTCGCCGGATTGGGCATCGACTACCTCGCCCAATATCTCGTCAACATTGACCACGCCATCCGCGACCTCGCGATTCCGGCGTTCATCATCACCTACGTCATCATGTTCGGTCTAGTCTATGCCACCTCGCAAATCTTGTCGCGACCGATCACACGGCTGACGCGCATCGCTGAACGAATCGGTGAAGGCGACTACGAACACGATTTCTCATCGCTCCAAAATCGCCCTATTCCCGACGAGATCGACACGTTGGCGGACGTTTTCCAGATAATGATCGGCAAAGTCGCGAAACGTGAGGAGAAACTCAAGCAGCAAGTTGCCGATTTGCAGATTCAGATCGACCATTCCAAGCGTGACGAACAGGTTAAGGAAATCGTTGACAACGACTTCTTCCAGTCGCTCCAGACGAAAGCATTTGAAATGCGCTCGCGTCGCCGCGAGGAAGAAGAAGCGGATTAATCGAGTAACCGTACACAAGGTAGACGAAGCAAATTGCATATCGATCACACTATACCCGTCGTCGTCATTTGCAACATATCGGAGACGTTCTACACGTTTCTCAGCCATGCCGAAAACGCCGAACATCTGATCAAAGGCGAACAGTATCGAGGCGACCGCGCTATCGTCTGGGTGGGCGATCTGAAACTCGTTTTCGCCAGCCTGCCCATCCCGCACGCGGATCATTTGTATCGGCAGGCGGGTTTTGAACACACCACTTATCTCGCGCCGGAGCAGCCGAGCGCGTGGCTCTCGCTCGACATTCTGCGCGAA
>JBBSNT010000289.1:0-5881 GCA_038260485.1 Aggregatilineales bacterium
AGGTCAACGGCAAGCGCATTTTGCTTGACTGCGGGTTGTATCAGGGCAAGCGTTCTGAAGCAAACACACGTAACCGCAATCTGCCCTTCGAGGCAGCGTCGGTTGACGTGATGGTGCTCTCGCACGCGCATATTGACCACAGCGGCAACATCCCTAATCTGGTCAAGAGCGGCTATCGCGGCGACATCATCTCGACCTTCGCCACCCGTGACCTGTGCGCCTCGATGCTGCTCGACAGCGGACACATTCAGGAGCAGGATGCCTATTTCGTCAACAAGCGCCACAAGCACGGCGAAGCTGACGTCGAACCGATCTATACGCAGCAGGATGCGCAAAACAGCCTGCATTATTTCATGACGCAGGGTTACGAGCGTCCGCGCACAATTGCCCCCGGCGTGACGCTGACCTACAAGGATGCAGGTCACATGCTCGGCAGCGCGATAGTGATGCTCGATATTGAAGACGCGGACGAGAAGCGCGATTATCGCCTTGTCTTTAGCGGCGATCTTGGTCGCAAGGGCATCCCGATTATCCGTGACCCGCAGACGCTCGACGGCGCAGATTATCTGATTATGGAAAGCACTTATGGCGACCGTCTGCATCCCGCTTACGAGGACGACTCGAAGCGGATGGAGCGGATCATCATTGAAACCTATAAGCGCGGCGGGACGGTGATCATTCCGGCGTTTGCGGTCGGGCGCACGCAGCAGTTAGTGTATATGCTGCACCAACTGGCGCGCAGCGGTGACATTCCGCACATTCCGATTTTCGTGGACAGCCCGCTTGCCATCGACGTGACCGCCGCTTATCGGCTGCATCCCGAATGCTACGATGCTGAAATTCAGGCATTCATGACTGACTCGAACACGCGCATCGATCCGTTTGGCTTTAGCGACTTGACCTACACGCGCAGCGTTGAGGCGAGTAAGAAGCTCAACTTCCTGCGCGACCCCGCGATTATCATCTCTGCCAGCGGCATGATGGAAGCGGGGCGTATTTTGCATCACTTGCGTAACCACATCGAAGACCCGCGCACGACCGTGCTGGTCGTCGGCTGGCAGGCGGAAAACACGCTTGGTCGGCGGCTGGTTGACCACGTCAAGGAAGTCCGCATTTTTGGCGAAACCTACCAGAATCGCGCACAGGTCGAAGTGCTGAACGGGTTTAGCGGTCACGCTGACCGTGACGAACTGCTGGCGTGGGTCGGCGCGATGGATAAGAAGCCCGCGCGGACGTTCCTCGTTCATGGCGAGCCGAAAGCGCAGTTTGCCCTTGCGGATTCGCTCAAGGCGCAATTTGACATGCAGGTTGACGTGCCCGCATGGAAAGATCAGGTTGAGGTCTAGCGATGCCCAACCAGAGCGTTTTTGCCGAGGAATGGCGCGATTGTCTGCGCGCGCACTATACGCAGATCATCCGCAACGAGGATCGTAATACGGAGAAGTCGCTGCACGGCGTCATGCTCGAAGCGAGCTTCAGTGAAAACGAAATCAAGCAGATTTACGTGCAAGCCACCGCGCACGTCGATGACGTCGGGGCAGATTTCGTGCCGGATATGGACGTGCTGAACGCCGAACCCGGCTCGTTTAGCATCGCGTCGGTCGCTGTGCCCGAAACCTTCGCTGAGGTGACGGGCGAAACGCCGGAAGACGTCGCCAGTGAGATGGCGGTCGATGCCGAAATTCCGGTCGAGGTCGTCAAAGATTTGGTTGACGAGGACAACGTGGTCGCGGATATGCCCCAAGAGTCCGATGCTGAAGCCGAGGACGCTGCCGACGATGAAACGCCGGACGATGATCCCGACGTGACGCAGTTGAGCATGTTCTAGTAGGTGTCGTGTAGGGGCGGATTTGAAATCCCCCCTTATTTGCGCCTTGAACCTTTGCCCATGAATGATTACGACTACATGCGCCTCGCTTTCGCTGAAGCTGAAAAAGCCTTCGTTTCTGGTGACGTGCCGATTGGTGCGGTGGCAGTGTATCAAGGCGAGGTGATCGGCAGAGGGAACAACCGCTGCGAAGCTGATCACGACCCGACGGCGCACGCCGAAATGCTGGCGATCCGTGAGGCGGCGATGTATTTAGGACAGTGGCGGCTCGACGGTGTGACGCTCTACTGCACGCTTGAGCCGTGTACGATGTGCGCCGGGGCGATGGTGCTGGCGCGACTGCCGCGTCTCGTCTACGCTGCGATTGAGCCGAAAACGGGGGCGGCGGGCAGCATCATGGATGTGCTGCGCCATGATAAGCTCAATCACCGCGTTGACGTCTCTGGTGGGCTGCTGGCAGATGAAGCCGCCGAGCAACTTCAGCGCTTTTTTCGCGGCTTACGCTAGGCTTACGCTAAATTCGGGATTTATCTGGAACGTCTGCTCATGTATAATACTGCGACGTTTTAGGGAGAGGTGCCAGAGCGGTTGAATGGGCTCGTCTCGAAAACGAGTGTAGTCGTGAGGCTACCGCGGGTTCGAATCCCGCCCTCTCCGTGACAGTGCGGCGCGCAGTATACTCTGCGCGTCGCTTTTGTTTTCGAGCTTAGAACCGTTTAGTGACGGCGCAGCGCACGCCGCGAGGCGCGGCGCATGACTTTTTTCTTGACCGTGCGGACGCCATGATGCCGATGCAGAAATGAAAAAGAAAAGTGGGGATGCAGAAGTCTTTGCAACATAATAAATACCTCCAAAACCTCTTTTCTTAATCATAAACCTAAAAAGCTGCGCGTAAAGCGGCTTTGAACATAATGCCCAACTCAGGCAAACCAACCAGTAGCTCTAGGTCGAAGTAGCCTCGTCCGTTTTATCGCTCGTCAACTGATCGGGTTGAGTCGCCGGCGTATCCGCCAGCGCTGCCAATCGTTTGGCAATTAGGTCGATAGCTTGGTAGCCGAGCGTGCGAAATGCTTCCGGCGAGAGGTCAATCATCGTGTTATCTCCTTGTCGTCCAGCTATGATCCGCGGTAGTGGATCTCATTGAGCGCGTATAGCACCATGTTCGACCTGAGCGACGCTTTGCCGTAAGATCGCTGTGCCGGAACTCGTCGGCGTTGCATATCTGATTGATGAGGAGTGTACCGTGAGTCCAGAGGAATTGATCGCGCAGCGGCGTGAGAAAGATCAGTATTTTAAAGCGCACCCGCAGTCACCTTTATCGGACGATCAGCAGGATGCGTTCAACGGTTTAAGCTACTATCCGCCTAATCCTGCGCTCGATTTGGTGGTTGCGGTCGAGCGTGTACCCGTCGAGGACAACGAGATCGTCGTCGAGACGACCACTGGTGATACACGTCGTTATACGCGCTACGGGCGTTTTACCTTTACGGTTGATGGGCAGGAAGCGGAGCTGACTATTTATCAAGCGCCGCATGGCTACTTTTTACCATTCGCTGATGCCAATGTCGGCAGCGAAACGTATGCGGCGGGGCGTTATCTTGAGCCAGATGAACTGAGCGACGGACGTTTTCACGTCGACTTCAATCTCGCCTATAATCCTTTTTGCGCTTATGGAGATGGTTGGAATTGCCCGGTAACTCCGGCGGAGAACCGCTTAGTCGTGGCGATCCGTGCAGGTGAAAAGCTGCCAGAAGGCGTTTGGATTGAACATAGCTAGGCTCGTAAAATAAAGCGACATGTAATGTGCTTCGCTGAAGTTATAATCGTATCGTCAGAGTAAATTCGGTGGAGATCTGTAATGAGTAGCACAGTATTCTCTTTTTCTCCAACCCTAGAGGATTTACGCGCTCAGCGTGAAGAGATTTTTGCGCTTGTAGAACGCTACGGTGCCTACAACGTGCGTGTCTTTGGCAGCGTCGCACGCGGCAAGGCTTCACCGGATAGTGATATTGACTTGCTGGTCAGCTTTCGGGAGGATGCGAGCATCTACGATATTTCAGGTTTGTGGCAAGACTTACAGGATTTTTTGGGGCGCAGCATAGATTTGGTTATTGACGATCATCATCAACGTAGTGAGCGTTTCATGCGACGGATTTCGAGAGATATTGTCACTCTATGACCTATTTCAGAGACTATCTGCAAGACTTATTGACCGAAATACACCTTTTGGAATCATTTACAGCGGAAGGTGAACAGGCATTTTATGCGGATGAGCGTACTCAATATGCTGTGATGATGGCGTATGCTCGTATTGGTGAAATTGCAAAACGTTTGCCAGAGTCACTCCTTGCAACTCAGCCGGAAGCTGAATGGCGTGATGTCAAGGGTTTCCGAGATGTTCTACTCCATCGCTACGCTGAGATTAGCTCTCGACGTGTGTGGGAGGCGGTGCAAAAACTTCAGATGTTGCGCACCGCGACAGAATCCCTTCTTGCAAGCCTACCCGCTGAGAATGAAGATGACAGGTAATCGAAGTGAGCGGTATTCTCCGCGCCAACGTGTGAAATCGGCGTAAAAGGGGCGCATTATGCAAATCAACACGATGAACTGGATGCAGGTCGAAGCGTATCTTAAGCGAGATGATCGTTGTGTTCTGCCATTGGGCAGCACTGAACAGCACGCCTATCTCAGCCTGTGCACCGACAATATCCTCGCGGAGCGCGTTGCTATTGACGCTGCCGAACCGTTCGGCATCCCCGTCTTTCCGGTCGTGAATTATGGCATCACCCCCTATTTTAAAGCCTATCCCGGCAGCATCAGCTTGCGTATTAGCACCTACCTCAAAATTGTTGGGGACATCCTTGACAGCTTAGCAGAGCAGGGCTTTCATCGCATTTTGATCGTCAATGGGCACGGCGGTAACACACCCGCCCAGATCTATGTCGGCGAGTGGCTGGCTGCTCATCCAGATTGTAGAGTCAAGTTTCATAACTGGTGGAATGCGCCGCAGACGTGGGCGAAGGTGATGTCGTTTGATCCTACGGCGTCACATGCCTCGTGGATGGAGAATTTTCCGTGGACGCGCTTGCCCGATGTGGAGATGCCAGACGCGCAGAAAGCGCCGGTTGATCTCGCCCTACTGCGATCACTCTCCTCGCGTGCCGCTCGCGACCTGATCGGTGACGGGAATTATGCCGGACGCTACCAACGACCGAACGAAGAAATGTTCGCTATCTGGGATATTGCTGTGCGGGAGACGCGCGCTCTTTTGACTGAGGGTTGGGGATAACTGGAGCGCACAGTGGCGCTCCTCCGCTCGATCATTGGCAGCGGACTTACGAGGCGTCGAGCAGCGCCTTCAACTTGCTGATTTGCGCTTCAAAGCCGCGCTTGATTGAACCTTCTAGCCCTTGCGAGATCATGTCGTAAAGCTCGCCGGGCTGCCCCTCGAACGTGAATTGCAACTGAGTCCCGCCATTTTCCGGCGTGAGCTGCCACGTTGTCACGGTTGGCATCGTCCCGGTGCTGTTGAAACGGATCATCCGGTTCGGTTCGATGGCGACAATTTCCAGCGTAATCGTAACGACCCGTCCGTTATATTTTGCCGTGTGTTCGTAGCTGGAGCCGACTCGTAGCGGGAGTTCGGGCGACTGCTTGATCGCTTGCATTTCCTCCATCCATTCAGGCTGACGATTGATATCGGTTAGCAACGTGTAAACTGCTTCGGCGGGATGATTGATATGCTCGAAAAGCTCAATGTGAATTGCCATTCCCCTACCTTGCCTCAAACCGATAATGTCGTTCGCTAAGCATAACATCTCGATAGGGAATTTGCCGCAAACGCGCATCGTGTATAATTCTCTCCAACCTTGCTCAAGGGAGTGTTTGTTTATGCGTTTGAAAATTTATCCGGCGATCATGGCGCTTGCAGCGTTACTCCTAACCTCGTGTGCTGCACCGCCTCTTGCTCAGCCGGAAATTACGGCGGAAGTTATCGATATCCCATCGCCCGTACCGCCGACGAATGTAGTTACAGCAGTAGCGACGGGTCTA
>JBBSNT010000290.1:0-5879 GCA_038260485.1 Aggregatilineales bacterium
CGTGGCGAACCGCCGCTGGTCGAGCGAAGTGCTCGCCGCGCTCGACATCCCCGCAAGCTGGATGCCGCGCCTCGCCGAAGGACCCGAAATCACGGGGCAAATCAGTGCCGAAGCCGCCGAAATCACCGGATTAAAAGCGGGAACGCCGGTCGTCGGGGGCGGTGGCGATCAAGCGGCAGGAGCGGTCGGCGTCGGCGCTGTCGAGCCGCACATCATTTCGGTGGTCGTCGGCACGTCGGGCGTCGTCTTTGCGCCGCTGGCGAGCTACGCCTTCGAACCGGACGGTCGCCTGCACGCCTTCTGCCACGCCGTGCCGGGGATGTGGCACTTCATGGGCGTGACGCTCAGCGCAGCGGGCAGCTTGCAGTGGTATCGCGACACACTCGCGCCGAACGTCAGCTTCGACGACCTGACCGCCCCTGCCGCCGCTATTCCAGCGGGCAGCGATGGCTTGCTGTTTCTGCCCTACCTCAGCGGCGAACGGACGCCCCACCCCGACCCGCTGGCGCGCGGGGCGTTCGTCGGCTTAACGACCCGTCACACACAGGCACACATGACCCGCGCCGTCCTCGAAGGCGTCGCTTTCAGCCTGCGCGACTGCTTCGGCTTGATGGCGAACGCGAATATCCCCGATCAACTGCAAGTGCGCGTCAGCGGCGGCGGCGTGAAAAGCGCGCTCTGGCGGCAGATCATCGCCGACGTAATCGGTCAGCCCTTGGTGACGACCAACAGCACCGAAGGCGCGGGGTATGGCGCTGCGCTGCTAGCAGCCGTCGGCGCGGGCGTGTTCCCCGACGTGGCGACCGCCTGCAAGACGGCGATCCGCACCAGCGCAGCGACCGAACCCCAGAATACCGACGCCTACGCCCAAGCCTACCGGAACTATCGCGCACTCTATCCCGCGCTCAAGGAAACCTTCGGTCAGTTATAGCCAACCACTGTAGGGGCGCACATTGGTGCGCCCCTAGATTCTATCAATATGTCAGCGCCAATTATTATCCTCACATGCTTCATCGTTACCGTTACCATCTAGGCGATCCTCGTTGCCACACATGTTTAGATGTGCCTGAGCCTCAGCTTGGCTACTGAAATCACCACAGTTCAGATCGTCAATCTGATTACATGTGTAGCGAGAGGATGCTGGCTGGAGAGGCTGAACAGGAACACTCGTTGAGTAAATAGGTCGGCTCGCGGGAATACTGGTTGGGGGTCGATTTGTGACAATCTCGCTGTAGACGTAAGCGTCTCTCCCACCGAACTGCACGCGATACCAACGATTATTACCTGCCATCACAGTATCGCCTGTAGTTTCTCCGGTTACCGTGATGGATTGTCCATCTAATAAAGCGCCGACAAACGTACAATCACGTCGAGGACATTCGCGTAAATTGACGCTGCCCTGTGCATATACAGTCATTGACTGAGCACTGACAGACGCAAGTGGCGGAGTTGCCGTAGAGGGCGGTAGCGGTGTAACCGTTGGCGGATTAGCGTAGGCATCGCGCGTGATCTGCATCTCAGTTGCCAACGCGACGTTTTGGGTCATCAGGTCATAACGCGGTGTAACAGGGACGAGCAGCACACCATTCATCATTCGTGCAGGCTCACTCGTGGATACTGCCTCAGTAGGCACAGAGGTTGCTATCTGCGCTGGTTGATCAACTGCTGCTACCCTCTCTGACGGTTTCGGAGACACATCTGCGTTCATTGGAAGTACTGCCAGCGTGGGTATGGATGCGGCTGGTGTTGCTGAATGTGATCCGTTTGAGATCGCTAGGGTAATCACGCAAAGCCCCAAAATTATAAGGATTAAACAGCCTTTCATAGGGAACAACCTTCCAGTAGTAAATATGTTTGAACAATATTATAGACTAAACAAACCCGTTGAGATAAATTCACACCAAGTATTGCTACGATTTATCCGCCGTTCTAGCGCGCATTAAAGCAAACATTTATGCAAATCTAATGGGAACACGGTAACATTACGGCAGATTCATTAGCCTAAGGCAAGCCTATGTTTGTTCCCCCTAACAATCGAAAAAATCCACCGGACGATAAAAAGCCGGAGGGTTCGAACAACAATAACAACAAGCGACCGCAGCCACCGCAGTTTCAGTTTCCGCGCTGGTCATGGTTGATCTTTCTAGGCGTGCTGCTGCTCTGGTCGCTGCTGCGCCTGCCGGATATGATGAGCAGCGTTTCGCCCGCTCAGCCGATCCAGATTCCTTATTCAGTCTTTTACCAGCAAGTGACCAACGATAACGTCAGCCAAGTCGTGCTGCAAGATACGGCAGGGGCGCAAGGGGTGTTCAAGAACGCGGTGACATGGCCGCCTTCTGGATCGCCGCTGCTTACGCAGGGCGTTCAGTCGCAGACCTCGACGACTTTCGAGACGACTCTGCTGCCGATTGATGACCCGCAATTGGCGCAAACCCTGCGCGACCACAACGTCACCGTCGTCAGCCAGATTTCCGAGCCAAACGCGATCCTCGTCTTCCTGCTCAACTGGGGACCGATTTTGCTGTTTGTCGGTTTTCTGCTCTGGTCAACGCGACGGGCGCAGAAACAGATGGGCGGCGTCTTTGGTTTCGGGCGTTCGCAAGCGCGTGAATACGACTCCGAAAAGCCGAAGATCACCTTCCTCGACGTGGCAGGGCAGAACGCCGCCAAAGCCGAATTGGTCGAGATTGTGGACTTCCTGAAAGAGCCCGATAAATACATCGCACTCGGTGCGCGCATCCCGCGCGGCGTGCTGCTGGTCGGTCCTCCCGGTACGGGCAAGACGCTGCTGGCGCGCGCGGTCGCTGGTGAGGCGAATGTACCGTTCTTCAGCATCGCCGCCTCGGAGTTCGTCGAGATGTTCGTCGGCGTTGGTGCAAGCCGCGTGCGCGACCTGTTCAATAAGGCGAAAGCTGCCTCGCCCGCGATTGTCTTCATTGACGAGGTCGACGCCGTCGGTCGTCAGCGTGGCGCGGGACTCGGCGGCGGCAACGACGAGCGCGAACAGACGCTCAACCAGATGCTCGCGGAGATGGACGGCTTCGACCAGAATGAGAGCGTGATCGTGATGGCGGCGACCAACCGCCCCGACGTGCTCGACCCGGCGCTGCTGCGTCCCGGTCGTTTCGACCGTCAGGTGACCGTTGCCCTGCCCGACCGCGTCGGTCGGCTGGACGTGCTCAAGGTTCACGTGCGCGGCAAGCCAATCGCGGAAGGCGTAGACTTGGAAGCGGTGGCGAAGGTCACGGTCGGCTTCTCCGGCGCGGACATTGCCAACCTTGCGAACGAAGCGGCACTGACCGCAGCCCGCAAATCGCGCAAGAAGATCGTCAACGACGACTTCTCGGAAGCCTTCGAGCGGATCGTGCTGGGGACGCAAGCCCCGCCGCTCTCGAACGAGCATGAACGCCGCATCACCGCCTATCACGAAGCGGGTCACGCGCTGACGGCGGCGCTGACGCCGGGTGCAGACCCGACTTACAAGGTGACGATTATCCCGCGTGGACAGGCGGCAGGCGTGACCGTCTTCCAGCCGGATGATGACCGCCGGTTGTATTCAAAAGAATACCTGATGGGGCGGATGGTCGTCGGCTTGGGCGGGCGCGCGGCTGAAGAAGTCGCGATCGGCTCGATCAGCAGCGGCGCGTCGAGCGACCTACGGATGGTCACCTCGCTGGCGCGGCGAATGGTCGCGCAGTTGGGCATGAGCGACAGCTTCGGCTTGCTCAACTTCGGCGATGAGGAGAACCAGCCGTTCCTCGGCTACTCGCTGTCGCAGGGACGCAGCTACAGCGAGGAAACCGCCTCGGAGATCGACGCCGAAGTCCGGCGGATCGTCGGTGAGGCGCACCAGAAATCGCTGAACATTCTGCGCAACAACCGCGACAAACTCGAAGCGCTGGCGCAAGAACTGCTCGAAAACGAGTCGGTTGACCGCGACCGCGTCTTCGAGATCGCGGGCGTGCCGGAGAAGGAGTCGCCTGAGGACGTGATCATCACCCCGCCGATTGCCACCGAAGAAGGCTCAGCGGACTAAACGCAGATACAGCATGAATCGAAAGAGCGGCGCATGGCGTCGCTCTTTTTGTTTGTGCAGCTAGGCTTCGTCGTCTGATTCAGCAGGCGTTTCGGCTTCTTCCTGCTCGTGGATGACCTGCTTCTCGGCAGGGGTTTCGTGCTTCCACTCCTCTTTTTCTTCGTGTTTCTCTTCTGCCTGCTCTTTGAGCTTGTCAATATTGCGAGGATCTTTGTCAGGCATGGCAGCGATTCCTTTAGTTTATAAGCAACGTTAACTTACAGTATACCTTACAAACCACAGGAACGGGGTTGATGTGTGGGGCAACACCGCGACAGGGTTAAACCCATTGCCCGGAAATACGGCGATCAACCGCTCACAGTTTCGGCTTGGGCGGCGGCTCGTGACCGCCGTCGGTTCGCAGCGCCTTGATCACCCGCTCGATTTCGCGCTCGAAGATCGCGTTGTCATGCTCCCAGCCCGTGAAGTCCGCCGCGATCCGCGAGCGGATTTGCTGCGCTTTGCCGCTGTCGTACTCATCACTGAACAAATGACCATCCAAGTTCAACGGGATCAGCGCCAGCACTTTTTCGCCCCGCTCTTTCATCAACTCGCGCTCTTTCTGGAACGCCTTGTCGATTTCGTGATCGACCCACCACTTCTCGCTGAGCGCACTTTTCGAGCAGCACAGCAGCACCTTATCCCAATAACGGATACCGCGATGAATTTCCTCGTAAATGTCATCGCCAACATTCATCTGCTTTTTATCGAACCAGCAACGAATACCCTCACTTTGCAACCGATCAAATACTCGACTGGCAAACACCTCATCTTCATGGCTATAGCTGATAAAGCAGTGAAAGAAGTCAATCGCGTCAGTTGGAATAACATAGGGTAAATTCTCAATAAATACTTCCGGTACACCACAGCCGCGCAAAAACACCTCCGGCAGCCGCTGCTTTGTACGGAACAACGTGTCAATCCCGATAGTACTTGGTCCGCTATAACTAATCCGCTCAAGTCCAATAGCCTCCGACAAGTCCAAATCAGCAAAAGTCGTATCTCCACATACAGCACTTGTAAAATCGGTTTTATATAAATTGCATCCACGAAAAACAGCGCCAACCAAGTAACTGCGCCTGAATGAAGCATTCTCAAAGGTGCCGTAACTTAGGTCAGCCCTTGAAAGTAATACGTCGCTTAAATCTGCATCGGTGAGATTTGCATTGACAAGATTGGCATTATTCAGCTGCGACTTACTCAGATTAGCTTCTCTAAGGTCTGCATTTTGTAGATTCGTACCTATGAGAAATGCGCTTGTAAGGTTCGCTTGAAAAAGATCGGCATTTAAGAGATGAGCATAACTAAGAAGAGCATTGTCAAGATTTGCTTCACTCAAGTCCACTCCATAAAGCTTTGCACCTCGCAGATCCACGCCGTGCAAATCTGCATTGCTCAAATCAACCTTTACTTGGGAGTCCTTCGGCATCCATTTATTCCAAACTTCAACGCCTTGCTTTAGTATCGCTAGCTGTTCTTCGTTCGCCATTGATAACATCCTTGATCGCCGTTGATGAACACACAGCATAAAGCAAAAAGCCCCGCCTGTCACAGCGGAGCTTTTCAATACAACCTCACCCCCCGTCCCCCTCTCCACTGCGTAGAGAGGGGGAGAAAGGCGGGCGCACCGATGTGTGCGCCCCTACGAGAACATCTTTGCGGATTACGAGTGCGCGGCTTCGGCTTCTGCTTTGTGCTGGGCGATGATGGTTTGGGCGATCTGGAACGGCACTTGATCGTAGTGGCTGAAAGCCATCGTGTAGCTGCCGCGCCCGCCCGTCATCGAGCGCAGTTCGTTGCCGTA
>JBBSNT010000291.1:0-5862 GCA_038260485.1 Aggregatilineales bacterium
CGATGGCTTCGAGGTGATTGACACCATGAAAGCCGACCCGGAACTCCAGCACATCCCTATCGTGGTGATCACGGCGAAAGAACTCACCGCAAAGGAGCGCGTCCGTTTGAACGATCAGGTTGATCTGCTGCTGAAAAAAGGATCGTCTATCGACGACGAAGTGATCGAAAATCTCGTCCATAAGCTCGATTAAAGGCGCAAGCGCCATGCAGAAAACGATCCTCTATATCGAAGATGACCCGGCAAGCCGTTCTCTCGTCGAGCGCACGCTTCGTTATGGAGGCTATCGCGTCTTGATCGCCGAATGCGGATTGGATGGTATCGACCTCGCGCGCAGCGAAATCCCGGACTTGATCTTGACTGACATCAATCTGCCGGATATGTCAGGGCGCGAGGTCACGACGACGCTGCGCGGCGACCCGCGTTTCAGCACGACGCCGATTGTCGCGCTGACGGCGCAGATCATGAACAACCAGCGCGAGATGGCGCTCGCGGCGGGGGTTAGCGGCTACCTGACCAAGCCCGTAGACATCGAAAGTCTGCTCGAACAGGTCGAAAAGTACCTGCAAGGGCGGCGCGAAGTCCTTGAGCCGCAGGCGCTGTCCGCCGCACAGTCGCGCTACCAGCAGGAATTGGTGGCGCGGCTTGAGGAGCGCGTCCGCGACTTGGAGACGGTCAACAAGTCGCTGCGTCACCTCGACAAGATGAAGGACACCTTCATCCAACTGACGGCGCACGAACTGCGCACACCGCTGACGCTGGTCTACGGCTACAGCCGCTTGCTTGAAGACAACCCTGAACTAAAAGGCATCATGCAGTACGACAATAACCTGCGGATGCTGCTCGAAGGGATGTCCGGCTCGATTGTGCGGATGCAGAACATTGTCAACGAAATTCTGCTCGTCAGCCGCATCATGACCAACCGCATCGACCTCGCCATCGGTCCAACCGATCTAGGGGACATTGTCGGCAAGGCGATCAAACTGTATGCCGACGCCTGCCGCGACCGCAAGATCACGATTCGTTTCAACAAGTCGGAATTCCCCGAACGAATGCGCGCCGATTGGGAACTGCTTGAACTGGCGCTGCGCAACCTCGTCAGCAACGCGATTAAGTACACGCCAGACGGCGGCGAAATCTTCATCCACGCCTCGGTGGACACGGATCGGGTTCGGCTGAGCATCCGTGACACAGGCATCGGTATCGCTAGAGACACGCAAAAGACGCTGTTCGAGCGCTTCCATACCGATAGTGACGTTCAACTGCACAGCACCAGCAAAACCGCCTTTCGGGGTGGTGGAATCGGCTTAGGGCTGGCGGTGTGCAAAGGCATTATCGAGGCGCATGGCGGCATGATCATCTGCCAAAGCGCTGGCTACGACCCTTATAAACTGCCCGGCAGCGAATTCATTGTCATCCTTCCGCTGATCACCGAACGGCAGGCGAGTACTCAGCGATGAAGTTCGTACAGCCATCGGAACACGCGCAGGGCGTCGCCGCTGCCTTTTTGACGCCGCTGCTGCTTGGCGTCGCGCCGATCTTCGGCAAGCAAGCGATTGCACAGGGCGCTGATCCGTTCACGGTCGCCGCTGCTCGCACGGTGATCGCGGTGGTGCTGCTCTGGGTTTTTTACGGCATTTTCCTACGCAAATCGATCTTCATCTATCCGGCAGGGCTGCTCGGCTGTGTGGTGGTCGGCGTTGTCAACGGTATCGGCTCGCTGTTCTACTACAGCGGGTTAGGTTTGCTCAACGCCTCATTAGTGCAGCTACTCAACGGGACGTATCTGGTGTTCGCCGTCCTGCTCTCGCGGATTGGCGGCGAGAAGATCGACCGTCGCATTGGTCTGCGCGTGGCGCTGGCATCGCTGGCGCTGCTGATGCTGACGGGCTTCGGGCATGACCCGATCAACTGGCTTGGCGTCGGCTTAATGCTCGGCAGCGCCTTGATGTTCGCTGGCACGGTGATCCTCAGCCAGCACGTCCTCTACGAAATGCCACCGACGACGGCGACGCTCTACATTCTGACGACGATGGGCGTGATTGTCGTCATGGCGTGGGCGGCGGTCGGCAATTCGCTGAGCGGTGCGGTGCTCGAAGCCGCCTTCCAGCCCATTCTGATCCTCGGCGTGACGACGGCGCTCTCGCGCTTGGCGATGTTCGCCAGCGTCTCGGTCTTCGGCAGTTTGCGGACAGCGATCATCGCCGTTGGTGAAATTGGCGTGGCGTTGACGTTGGCATTCTTTGTGCTAGGGGATCGTTTGACGACGATTCAGGTCGTCGGGGTCGGTATTTTGGTCGGCAGTATGCTCTTGATCCGCTCGACCGACCTACTGCCGCGCGGCTTCAACCCAAACACGCTGCTCGTCCACGACATGGCGACGGTACAGTTCCAACGGATCGCTTTTCATCGTGCCTTTGGCAAAGCTGAACACGATAACGACTCTGGCGTGATGAGCACGATCACCATCGACGAAATGGTCGCTATTCAGCGCATGTTAGGCGCGAGCAATAAGCCAGTCGATCCATTTCCGATGTCGAAAGGCGGCTACAGTGTCGATCTTTCGCAGTTCCTCACCAGCCAAGAACCGACACGCCCGCGCAGTCCCTTCAGAGAGAACGAACCCGACGATCAGAACGACGCGGCAGGCTCGTAAGCGCACCAGAAGGGCATTTTGAGCGTCGCATCCTCGTCCTGCAAGAAGAAAAGCGCCTCTTCCAGCGCCTCGAAGCTGCGAATTTGAATTTTCGTCACGCGCGAGATCAACGCGCGAAGATAGCGGACTGTTGGGTCTTCCGAAATCAAGAGATTCCACCCGACCTGTGGCAAGGTAGCAAAGTCGAAACCCGCGCGGATGGAGGCGATGTCCGCGCTCAGCGTTTTCACCCGACTGGCATCAATGATGACGTGAGTGCCCAATGGATCACCGGCGCTGATGAAGGGGATCAGCAGTTCGTCGAGTTCCTGCATGGCTTGGAGCGTCAATGAACTGCTGTCGAGGGCGGCGTAGACAATACGATGACCCATATACCAGTTAATTTGGTGCGCCATGCTCTGCGTTCTCCGCGACAAATAGGATTGATACTATTGTACGTGAGAACTAGACCTACATTCAATTCACGTTTTCTTAATTATTTAATGGAGGATAATCTCCTCACCTGAATTCAACTTTAATTATGTGGGACAAACATCTAACGGGGACTGTTCTCTACAGCAGCGATGCGACTAGGGAATCCCAATGTCTGCAAAATTCGCTACAAATTTCCCATGTCAGTGGAAACTGGAATGTATGCGCCGCCAGAGCGCTTGAACTGCTTTTCGTTCTATTGGCGCGTTCTCAACCGTTCAACCGCCGATTTGACTCATGACCCGCTTGACCGGAATTTCGTCCTCAGCGAGTCCATGACCCCATGGCTTCCACCAGATGCCTTCGAGAATGATCTGTTGCAGATCAGCTTCGCTCGCGCCCGCACGCAGCGGTTCGAGCAGGTTAACTTCTTTATCGCGCAGCAGACAGAGACGCAGCAGCCCATCAGCAGTGAGTCGAGCGCGGTTGCACGAGGCACAGAAGGGCGCGCTCACAGTGCTGATAAAACCGACCGAGCCTTTGGCGCCGGGGAATTGATAAATGCGCGCTTCGCCATCGAGCTTGCCACCGTCACTCAGTTCGAGCGGCATGTATTCCTCAGCGATGCGCTCGCGAATCTGCGCGTCGGTGATAATCTGTTCTTGAGCAAAGGTTGCTACGTCACCGAAGGGCATCATCTCAATGAAACGCACCTGCCAATCGTGGTCAAGGGTCAGCTTGGCGAGATCGGTCACGTCGTGATCATTGAAGCCCTTGACGACGACCGCGTTCAGCTTGACGGGCGTCAAACCCGCGCGCTCGGCGGCTTCGATACCTTCCCAGACCTGATCGAGCGTCCCCCAACGGGTGATCTTCTTGAAGCGCACAGGGTCGAGCGTATCAATGCTAATGTTGACGCGCTGCAAACCGGCTTGCGCCAGCGGCTGCGCGAGGTTTTTGAGCAGAATACCGTTGGTGGTCATCGACAGGCTTTGTACGCCCGGCGTGTGGGCGATGTAATCGCAAATTTCGACGACGTTCTGGCGCACGGTCGGCTCGCCGCCCGTCAGCCGGAACTTCTTGAAGCCGAGGTCGGCAAAGACGCGGACGAATGTCCGCAGTTCGTCATCTTGCATCAATTCGTGCTTGGGGCGGAAGATCATGTCTTCCGGCATACAGTAGACGCAGCGCAGATTGCATTTATCGGTCAGTGAGATACGCAGGTAGTTGATCATGCGCCCAAAGCGATCAACGGCGGCGCGCTTCTGTTCTGTAGTCGGCACGAGGTTTTCCTTAACTATCATGATTCGATTCTAGTTGAAATCTGAATTTTTATCAACATGGTCTATTTTATTGTTCATCTTTGCGCGGGTAGAATGACGCTGTCGCTCAAAGCCGAGTTCCCATGCGCCTACGCCAGCAGATCTTGATCTTTCTGTTCTACCTCGCCGTAACGCTGGTGATCACATTTCCGCTGATCACGGTATTCAGCACGCGACTAATCGGGCATCCTGTCGGTGATGCCTACGAGTACGTTCATCACGTCTGGTGGATCAAGACGGCGCTGCAAAGCGGGCAAAACCCGTTTTTCATGCCCAACATCGTCTATCCCGACGGCGCGAATGCGATCCTGCTCTGGAGTCTGCCGCTTCAGTCGTTTCCGGCGTGGCTGTTCGCCTTTGTGCTGCCGCTGCCCGCCGCCTTCAACCTCGCCGCCCTGCTGACACTGGCGCTCAACGGCTGGGCGATGTGCTTCCTAGTGCAGTATCTACTGACTTTAACGCCTAAATCTTTCCCGGCGCTTACGTCCGTGATTCCCGCCTTGATCGCCGGACTGGTGTTTATGATCTATCCGGCGTTTCAGGGGCAGATAGGTGCTGCTCACGTTGGCTTATTGACGCTGTATCCGACTCCGCTGTTTCTCTACATGCTGCTGCGCCTGCGCGATGTGACGCGCGCGCGTTGGTGGATTCTGGGCGGGGCACTGCTATTCATGGTCAGCTTGTGGGGCAGCATCCTGCTGCTGATCTACCTCCTCGCGCCGATCACGCTGCTGGTCTTTGCCCTGCTGATCCGCGCGCGTGACTGGCAAGCACTGCGTCGCACACTGGCAACCGTCGCACTCGGACTGGTGTTCGCGCTGCCGTTCGTCGTGCCACTGGCGCTGGATACGCTCAAAGCAGCGCCTGAGGACGGCGCGGTACGCTACAGCGCGTCGCTGCTCAGCGTCGTTTCGCCCTCGTTTTATCACCCGCTGTTCGCTGATCTCGGTTACAACCGTCAAGCGCTGGGACTTGATCCGTTCGAGTGGACGAGCTACGTCGGCATCATCGCGGCGGCGCTGGCGCTCGTCGCCATCTGGAAAGTACGCGCGGCGCGTGCTTGGCTGATCATGGCGCTGGTAGCGTGGGTGCTGTCGTTGGGTCCGCTGCTCAAGCTGGTCGATACGCCGATCACGCTGCGCGTCGATGGCTACGTCAGCAATGTCACGCTGCCTTGGACGCTGTTCCAGAACTTGCCGCTGATCAACAGCGCGCGGACGCCCGCGCGCTTCAATTTCGCGGTCGGCTTCGCCGTCGCCGTGCTGGTTGGCTACGGATCAGCGGTCGTCTGGACGCGACTCCCCGATCGGCACAGCCGCTGGCTCGCCGCACTGATCCTCCTACTGGCGATCCCGTTCGAGTATCAGGTCTGGTGGGGAATGCCGACGATCTCCGGCGTTGTCCCCGCGCCGATTGCGGCACTGGCAGCGCGCGAGAATCAAGCACAGCCGCGTGCCGTGTTCGACATTCCCG
>JBBSNT010000292.1:0-5766 GCA_038260485.1 Aggregatilineales bacterium
GGCACAAACTTGACCTCGAACATCCACGACCACAGCTTGCCCGTCACCAAAAAGCTGTCGCTCTCCGGCACGTAGGCGATACCATTGAGCACAGCTTCACCTTCCATCGAAGCGCGCTGCTCCGGCGTGATCAGCCCCGAAGCGTTGATGATCGCGGTGACGCGCCCGCTCGCCTTATCAATGCGCAGAATAAAGTCCGTATGCCACACGTTCGCGTAAATCGAATCGCCAACACACTCCAGCTCATTGATCTGGGGGATAGGCTGATCGTTGTAAATGACTTCTATTTGCTGAATCGCCGTCAGCGTTTCAGTGTCGCGCTGCGTAATAAACGGGCTGCCATCGCTCGTATAGAGGTGGCTACCGTCATAACAGATGCCCCACCCTTCAGCCTCGTAGGGGAACGTCGATATTTGCTCGAATGTGTCGAGGCTGTAGCGATAACCGACTCCCGACTTCCACGTCAGTTGGATCAAGTCGTCACCGACCATCGCCAAGCCTTCGCCGAACACGTCCGGCGATAAATCAGTGTTCCGCAGCACCGCGCCGCTTTCGGGATCGACCTCGCGCAGCGTCGATTGACCATTCCGTCCGGTACTCTCGTACAGCTTCCCGCCTTCGTAGATCAAGCCTTCGGTGAAAGCACTAGGATCATGCGGACGCACCGAAATGACCTGCGGCACGAGCCGCTCAACCGGACGAACGGCGGTGAAGATAGTGCGTAGTTGGCTGCATCCACTGACGGTGAACAAAAGCAGTAGTCGTGGCAGCGTTTTCTTTAAGCGTTGACGCATCATGTCCTCCTGAACAGGGATATTTTACATCCTGATGCGCCGCTTCCGCTACAGGAGTCATGCCCTTAACGGACAAAATGATGCCGCAGCCAAGCGGATACGCAACACGAAACGGGGAACTATACACACAGCGGAGCAGCGCTCAGAAGGTGTAGGGGCGTTAAATGTAACGCCCTTTTTACATCTCGCCGTTTCACAAAGATCGCTAAGCGTCGATCCTTACGAGAGAAAAGGCGAATACCCTCAGCGTTCAGCCAATCCGTCCGCTGACGTAATCCTCGGTGCGCGGGTCACTCGGATTCTTGAACAACTGCTGCGTCGGCGCGTACTCAACCAACTGCCCGATCCGTCGCTCATCTGCCAGCATGAACGCCGTCATCTCGGACGCGCGCATCGCCTGCTGCATGTTGTGCGTCACCAGCACAATCGTGTAGTGCTTGACCAGTTCTTGCATCAAGTCCTCAATCTTGCGCGTCGAAATCGGGTCGAGCGCCGAACACGGCTCGTCCATCAACAACACTTCCGGCTCGACGGCAATCGCCCGCGCGATACACAAGCGCTGCTGCTGCCCACCCGAAAGCGCTGCACCGGACACGTTTAGCTTGTCCTTCACTTCGTCCCACAAAGCAGCAGAACGCAGCGACCGCTCGACCACTTCGTCGAAATTCACATGCTTCGGCGTACCGCGATTCAGCTTGAATCCAGCGATCACGTTCTCATACACCGACATCATCGGGAACGGGTTCGGCTTCTGGAACACCATCCCGATCCGGCGGCGAATCCGCACCGGGTCAATCTGCGGCATATAGATGTTCTCGTTATTCAGCAGCACTTCGCCCGTCACGTAAGCGTCTTTGACGACTTCGTGCATCCGGTTCAGGCAGCGCAAAACGGTCGATTTTCCGCAGCCCGAAGGACCAATAATCGCCGTGATCGTGTTCGGCTTGAAGCGAATGCTCACGCCAGAGACGGCGTGCGCTTTGCCATAGTAAACGTCGAGATCACGCGCTTCAAGCGCACTTCCCTGTTGCAGCGCGGTCATGAGATTAGCGGACATAACGGAATTTCCTCGTCGTGATACGAACACCAGCACTGAACAGAGCAATCACCAGTACGAGCACCAGCGTCGCCGCCCATGCCTTTTGATGCCATTCGGGATAAGGCGAGAGCGCATAGTTGTAAATCTGGAGCGGCATCGCGCCCATCGGTTTCAGTAAATCGGTATTGATGAATTCGTTGCCCAACGCGGTCAGCAGCAGCGGCGCGGTTTCACCCGCCGCACGCGCCACCCCCAGCACGACGCCTGTGAAAATACCCGGCAGCACTGTCGGGATCACAACTTGAAGGATCACCCGCCAACGCGGAACGCCCAGCGCCAACCCTGCTTCACGCAGCGAATTCGGCACCAGTCGCAAAATCTCGTCAACGCTGCCCCCGATAATCGGCACCATCACAATCGACAGCGCGAATGCCCCCGCGAGTCCCGAAAAACTGCCCAGCGAACGCACGACCAGCGCCCAGACGAAAACGCCGATCACAATCGACGGCAGGGACGCGAGGATTTCCAGCGAAAAGCGGATCATGCTGTTCAGCTTACCGCCGCCGTACTCCGCCATGTAAATGCCCGTACCCACGCCCAGCGGCACAGCGATCAATGCGCCAACCGCCAGCATTTCCAGCGTTCCCAGAATCGCTTGGGCGATGCCGCCGCCATCCTGCCCCATCGGTTTCGGAATGTCCGTGAAGAAGGCGAGATTAATCCCGCCGATCCCCTGTATCGTAATGTAGCCGACGATCAGAAACAGGATCGTCACCGAAATCAGCGTTAGCGAACCCAACAGCCCCGCCATGAAAACTCGCATCGCGCGCCGTCGAAGATAAAGCGCATCCTCTACACTCAGAAAAGCACGGCGGCGCTCGCCAACAGTCAGCACACCGCGCGAAATGTCTACCCGTGATTGTTCCACGACATCCTCTTTATCTGCATAATGAAGCTACTGAGCCTGAGCGCCACCGGGCAAGCGATTCATCCGTCGCACCATCAGGCGAGCGAAAATATTGAACATGGCTGAAATCAGCAGAAGAACCAGTCCGAGTTCGACAATTGCGCTGAAATACATCGCCGAATCGGCTTCCGCGAATTGGTTGGCAATCGCGCTGGCAATCGTATAACCGGGCGTGAACAGCGAGGCGGAAATCTTCTGCGAACTGTTGCCGATCACCATCGTGACCGCCATCGTCTCGCCAATCGCGCGCGCCAAGCCCAGCATCGCCCCGCCAATGATTCCCGCCCACGCATACGGCAGCACCGCTTTACGCAGCATTTCCCAGTCGGTTGCGCCGAGCGCCAACATGCCCTCTTTTTGTAGACGCGGCACTTGCGAGATGATTTCCCGCGAAAGCGCGAGGATCGTCGGCAAAATCATGATCGCCAGAATAACACTGGCGGTCAGCAGGTCTTGACCAATCGTCGCGCCTTTGAAAAGTTCGCCAATAACCGGAATTGGACCGATGGTATTCCGTAAAAACGGATCGACCGTCCCGCGCATGAAGGGCGCCAGCACGAACAAGCCCCACAAGCCAAAACCGACGCTTGGAATAGCGACCAGTAGCTCGATGATGAAAGATAGGATGCTGCCAATCGTTTTCGGCGCATATTCTGAAATGAACAGAGCGCCGCCCACTGCGAAAGGCGTTGCCAAAATTAGTGCCAGCACCGACGTCACAATCGTGCCGAAAATGTAAGGCGCAGCCCCGAAAGTCTGGAACACAGGGTCCCATTCCGACGTGTACAGGAAGCTAAACCCGAACTGCGCAATCGCCTCGCGTGAGTCTAGAAATAACAGCAGAATCACACCGCCCAGCAGGACAATCATGCTGATCGCTGTGATTCGAACGCTGTTCTTAAACAGTGACTCGCCGCGCCGCGAACTCACTTCCGTTGCGCTAACCGCCATGAAACGCATCCTCAGCATCTTTAACAGCAAAGGGGGGATGCTCCCGGTGAGCATCCCCCTGACTATCAGGGTCAAGCGAACCCGACCCCGCAAGTTACATACCCGCTTCGGAAGTAATGTCGGCAGGCAGTGCCGGCGCGCCGTCGATCACGATCTTCATAATCTGCGCTTCGTCAGCCTCGACTGCGGCTTGCGGCAGTGGCGAGTAACCGAGTTCAGCGTTGTACGCCTGACCATCATGCGTCGCCCACCACAGCATACGGGTCAAAGCGGTTGCCTTTTCGGCGTCCGTCTGGTTCGGGCAAACCAGCATCCATGTGAAGCCCGCAATCGGGTACGTGTTATCGCCCGCGCCGTTGACGATCATGATGCGCTCGTCTTCGGGAATTTCGACACCAGCCGCCGCTTCGGTCACGGTCTCAGCCGCCGCGCCGATGAAGTTGCCCGAACGGTTCTCAATCAACGATTCAGACAAACCAATTTGCTCGGCATAAGCCAGTTCAACGTAACCGAGTGCATAAGGCACACCAGCAATCGCACCGGCGATACCAGCGTTGCCCTTTTGACCAATGCCCGTCGGCCAGTTCACCGAGGTGCCAGCGCCAACTTCAGTCGCCCACGTCTCGCTAACAGCCTTCAGGTAGCTGGTGAAAATGTTCGTCGTGCCAGAGCCATCCGAGCGATGCACAACCGCAATCGGTTGGTCAATGCCCTCAAGCTGTGGGTTTTCAGCGACCAATGCAGCGTCGCTCCAGTTGGTGATGGTGCCAAGGAAAATCGCCGACAGCGTCTCAGGCGTGAACTTGAGCACTTCACCGGCATCCTGAAGTTCAGGGATGTTGTAGGTCACAACCACACCACCGAGCGCCGTTGCAATGTGCAGAATGTCCGCACCACAAGTCGCCTGTGCCGCAGCCAGTTGATCGTCAGACATAAGCCCATCGGAAGCGCCAAAGTCAGCCGTCTGATCGGTGACTGCCTTGATGCCGCCGCCAGAGCCAATTCCCTGATAGTTGATTTCGACACCCGTCAAAGCCGCGTAATCGCTGAACCATGTGGTGTAGAGGACCTGCGGGAACGTTGCACCTGCTCCGGTTAGGCTCTGTGCCTCACCTTCCATAGCTCCAGTTACCATGCCTGAGCCGGGAACTGCTTCCGGCGTAGCATCCTGAGCGAACGCCACGTTGAGGCTAAGCACGAGGGCGCAGATCACGCCGAAGATCACGAGCACACGCTTTTGCATTCTGTTCTCCATCAATCAAGCAGGAAGATAAATTTCAAATTCAGTCAGGGCACCCTTACAAGGACTAGTTTCGCCTCAGATTGTTAAGAAATATGGGTAGTTGGGTAAAGCTTTATCGCCAAAGTTTATGAAGAGATCACAAAAATCACGGAGCAGAAGGGGAATCGCAACGGGGCGACATGCCTGCCGCCCCGCCATCGTTGCGATGAATCGTCCTACCAGTCAGCCGTATAAAATACGCTCAGCACCATTCGTCCGCCATACGGCTTCAATCGTGTCCTTACCAGCGCAGCAGAATAGCTTCCATCGTCAATCCCGGTCCAAACGCCATCATCACGCCGTAATCTCCCGTCGCGGGCGACCCCGTTTCAATCATGTGATCGAGTACGAACAGCACCGTCGCCGACGACATGTTGCCGTAGTCCCGCAGCGTTGCCAGCGAGTAGCGCACCTGCTCGTCGCTTAAGTCGAGCTGCGCCTGTATGTACTCGACGATCTTTTTGCTACCGGGGTGAATCGCCCAGAACTTCACGTCACCTACTTCCAGTCCGTTGCGTTCCAGCAGCCGCGCCATGAACGCGCCAACGTTCGCCGCCAGCACGTCCGGCACGTAGCTCGAAAGATACATCCTAAAACCCTGATCAGTCACCGTGAACGACATGTGATCAAGCGTCTGATAGTCGCAGTACGTCTCGGCATCGACCAGCACCGGATAGCGCTGCTCCGTTTCCGCGGCTTGATCCCCGACCACGATCATGCCCGCGCCGTCGCC
>JBBSNT010000293.1:0-5714 GCA_038260485.1 Aggregatilineales bacterium
ATGGCCGTTGGGATCACGGGCTACATTCGCTCGAACTTCCTGATCGGCTACGCCAGCCCGGTGCGCCAGCCGCTGCCAGATGCGCCGATCCCGACGCTGGCGAACATCCCGCTGCTGGGGCCGGTGCTGTTTGACCACAAGCCCATCACCTACCTGATGCTGATCCTGGTGGTGGTGTTTCATGTGCTGCTGTTTCGCACCGTCTGGGGGCTGCGGACGCGGGCCATCGGCGAGCATCCCAAGGCGGCGGCGACGGTGGGGATCAAGGTCAACCGCATGCGCTTCTGGAATGTGGTGCTGGGCGGCGGCCTGGCGGGTCTGGCCGGGGCCTGGTTTGCGCTGGAGGCGACATTCCGCTTTGATGATCTGATGACCAACGGGCAGGGATTTATCGCGCTGGCAGCGATGATCTTCGGCAAGTGGACGCCGCTCGGCGCGTTAGGGGGCGGGCTGCTGTTCGGCTTCTCGGACGCGCTCGGTCAGCGCTTTCAGTTCCTCGGCGTGCAGATTCCCCCACAGTTCTTGCAAATGTTCCCCTATCTGATTACGATTGTCGTCTTGGCAGGCTTGGTCGGCAAGGCGGTTGCGCCCAAAGCCGACGGCGTACCTTACGAGAAGTAGAGGAAAAGCGGCGTTCAGTTGCTCATGGATGGGTTTGCCTAGGGGCGTTAGATGTAAAGCCCTTATCTGTGTCTGGTCAGCGGGTTCGCCTCAGCCATGCGAAATACCAAAGCCAAATGGAAACCTGCGCCGAAAGATCAACGGCGGGTTGCCTCGCAACGCAGTGCGCCGAAGGCACGTTTCACGCGCCGCCAGCGTTCCAGCTCGCTGCCCGCATCCCTGCCAAGCGGAGGCATCTCATCCCGCAAAACGCCCTTGCTGCTGATCAGCGGCATCCTAACGGCGCTCGTCGCCTTGAGCATCGTGCTCGTGATCGCCGTCGGATCGGTCATTCATGCGCAGGGTCAGCTTGACGATCTCCAATCAGCGGCGGCGTACTACGGACTCCCAACCCAGCCTTTTTCAACCTTCATGCCCAATGTCGCGCGTCAGGTCGGGACAACCGTTCCACTCGGCACGACGCCGCTGCCCATCATCGAGAATCCGTCGGGTGATGTTCTTGTGGTCAGCGCGTCGAGTTCGGCGCTGACCGAACCGGACGGTGCGTCAGGCGCGAATACGCTGCTTTCGAGCTACTGCGCCGACTTCGGCACGCCCACGTCCATCGACCTATTTGACTGGCAGGATTGGTCAACCGTCAGCCTCTCGAACGCGATGGTCGCGCAGATGCCGCTCAACTGGGATGCCAGCGACAACATTTGGCGCGGCTATCAATTCGCAGAAGTCTTCGACCAACCCGCCGACGCCCGCGACCGCTGGCGTTTCCGCTTCCATACGGCAAACGGCAAGGAACGCTGGATTCAAGTATCGCAAAGCCCATCGACGCCAGAAGTCGTCTACGTCTACGCTTTCCAAATTATCACGCCCTATACCAACGCGCGCGGGCAGCATTACGGCTATCATCCCTGCCGCGCCTTCCGCCTTCCCTACACGCAGCTAGACGTGCTGCTCAGTTCGGCGCGCGCCTACCAGAGTTCTGGCAGTAACTTCCCGGTATTCGCCGCGTCCAACGATCCGCGCTGGCTGTACGTGAGTATCACCCCCTTGATCAGCAGTTTCGCCCTGCGCAACATCCCGACGCTGCGTAACAATGAACCAGTGCAAACGGTCAGTCAAGCGACTTCCGGTTATCTCATGATTGACCCGGATTGGGGCGTATGGGCGCAGGCAAAGCTCGGCAATACCATCCTGTGGCTCGACACATCGACCGTCGAAATTAAGGAGCTATCGTGACGCCGATTTTTCACATCACCGCGCGCGCAGCATGGGAACAGGCGCAGCAAGACGGCGTCTACACCGCGCCCTCGCTCAACGCGCAGGGCTTCATTCACCTCTCCTCCCGCGATCAAGTCGTCGCTACGGCGAACCGCTTCTACAGCCATCAGCGTGATCTCGTGCTGCTGGTGGTCGATCCAGCGAAACTGACTGCCGATCTGCGCTACGAACCGCCCGATGGCGAACCGCAGAGCAGCGAACGCTTCCCGCACCTCTATGGCGCGCTGGACCTCGATGCCGTGATTCGCGCCCTCGATTTCCCGCCTAATCAGGACGGAACGTGGCACGCGCGCTCATCCGCAGTCGATGGCAACTGAGTCTTGACCCTTTTATGGGCGTGTGCTAACATATTTAGTAACACGTGCCTGTAGCTCAGCGGATAGAGCGTCTGCCTACGGAGCAGAAAGTCGGGGGTTCGAATCCCTCCAGGCACACAATAAAAACGCCCCGAAATTTCGGGGCGTTTTTATTTCCCCATCAGCCCGACTTAAGTCCAATTCACCGTGCCGAAAGCAAACATCCACTCGATTCGTCGGCATTGCCGCTTCTGCCTTTAAAAATAGGTCACGTTGACAGCGCCAGCCATTTCCCCCTATAATAACCACAAGTCGGTAATTATAGGATGACAGGATAACGGAATTTTTGGAGCGGGTTTGCAATTATCCGTGATTCGTGGCACCGTTACCCTCTTATAGCGTTCGTAAATTCACCTTCATAAAATAGAGCGTTCGTTAAGGATATTAATGGTAAAGGCATCTTCTACAAGCTGTTTTTTTCATCCTTTAAGAGTTCGCGCTTGTCTCAATAATCGTTTCTCGCTCACAAGCTCAATCAGTTAACGTGGAGCAGCGAGCAGCTATGACGAGTTCAAATGGTCGTTTGAACCCTACTCAATCTTCTGACGAACCGCTCATGCAGCGTCAGCCGATCCTCGAACTGCGTAACATTACGAAAGTTTTTCCCGGCGTCAAAGCGCTCACGGACGTCAATTTCGACTGCTTGCGCGGCGAAGTTCACGCGCTGGTTGGCGAAAACGGCGCGGGGAAGTCAACCCTCCTCAAGATACTCTCAGGCGCGTACCGCCCCGACGGTGGGCACCTCGCTATCGGTGGGCGCGAAGTGCATCTACGTCATCCGCACGACGCGCAGAAGTACGGCATCAGCATCATCTATCAGGAATTCAACCTGCTCGCAGAACGCACGGTCGCTCAGAACATCTTTTTGGGGCGCGAACCTATGCGCGGCTGGCGCGTTGACGCCCGCGCGATGATCGACGAAACGCGCGCGTTGCTCGATGATCTCGGCGTTGATATTGATCCCCGCACGCAGGTCAACAGCTTACGCATGGCGCAGCAGCAGGTGGTCGAAATCGCTAAGGCACTCTCGCTGAATGCCGACGTTGTCTTGATGGATGAGCCAACGGCGGCGCTTTCGCTGTACGAAGTCGATAATTTACTCCAATTGGTTCAGCGGTTGCGCGAGCGTGGCATCACGATTGTCTACATCTCGCACCGTCTCGAAGAAGTGTTTCGTATCGCCGACCGCGTGACCGTGCTCAAAGACGGGCACTGGATCGCTACTCGACCGACCGCAGAAGTGACCCAGACCGAGCTTGTCGGCATGATGGTCGGTCGTGAAATATCGAGCTACTACCCACCGCGTGCCAAACCGGCAGACATCGGCGCTCCCATCCTCGAAGTGCGCGGTCTGAACGTCAACAACTGGCTGCGCGATGTCTCGTTTCAAGTCAAAAGGGGCGAAATCCTCGGTATATCCGGCTTGGAAGGGTCGGGACGGACGTTTCTGGCGCGGACATTGTTCGGCGCGGAAAAAATCACGCATGGCGAGATTTACCTCAACGGACAGCGGCAGCGCTTCAAGAACCCTTACGACGCTATTCAAGCCGGCATCGGCTTCATCACCGAAGATCGCAAACGCGAAGGGTTAGCGCTGATCATGTCCATTCGCAAAAACATGATGCTGCCGAGCCTCGACATTCGACAGGCGCTCGGTTTTATTCAATTCCGCAAAGAAAGCACACTCGTCGAGGATTTGTCCAAATCGCTGGAACTGCACGCGACTGAAGACACCGAAGTCCAAAATCTCAGCGGTGGCAATCAGCAGAAGGTTGTCCTCGCCAAATGGCTAGCGACCAGAGCCAAACTGCTGATCTTCGATGAGCCGACGCGCGGTATCGACGTCGGCGCGAAAGCCAGCATCCATCAGTTGATGCGCCAAATGGCGGCGGAGGGAGTCGGCGTCATTATGATCTCCTCGGAACTGCCGGAAGTGCTTGGCATGAGTGATCGCCTGCTGGTGATGCGTCAAGGCGAGATCGTAGGCGAATTTAGAGGCGAAGACGCGACCGAAACCTCCATTATGAAAATGGCGACTGGCGTCAGCCAGTCCGAGCCGCAGGGGGCGGTTTGATGGAAGCAGCACCGCAAGTTGAATCACGCTGGACGGCGGGACAAGTTTCAGGCTACCTGCGCAGGATGGGGATTTTCCCAATCCTCGCCTTGTTGGTTGTGGCATCGAGTCTATTCGTTCCCGGTTTCGCCACGCCAGAGAACATCGTCAACGTCTTTCAGCGCTCGGTGACGCTTGGCTTAGTCTCCATCGGGCAGACGTTCGCCATCATTTGCGGCTCGCTCGATCTCTCGGTGGGTTACAGCATCAGTACCATTTCAGTGGTGACCGCTATCGCCATGAACAACCGAACCGAGAACATCGTTCCGGCGGTACTGATTGCGCTTGCCATCGGCATTATCGTCGGCTTGGTCAACGGGCTGATAATCACTAAGCTCAAAATTAACGCCTTCATCGCCACGTTAGGAACGTCGTTGGTCTTGCAGGGCGTCCTGTTTTCCGGCTTCGACAACTACGCGGGCAAAGTGCCTGAGGTTTTTCAAACACTCGCCTATGGTGAAATCGCGGGCATCCCGCTGGGCGTCTATCTGTTTCTAGCGACAGCGCTAATCGCCTTCTTGATCCTGCGCTTCACCAAATTTGGCTATCACCTCTACGCCGTTGGTGGCAATAGCGACGTTTCGCGCTTATCCGGCGTCCGTACAGATCGCGTCGTCATCATCGCCCACATCTTGACGGGCTTGGGTGCGGCGCTGGCGGCGGTGGTCTTGATCGCTCGGTTGCGCGCGGGCGGGCCGTTAGTCGGTGCAGGCTACGACCTTGACTCGATTTCTGCGGTCGTGGTCGGCGGCGCGCCGTTAGCCGGGGGTAAAGGCGGCGTTTGGGGCACGGTTGCCGGTGTCTTGATCGTCTCGATTTTAGCGAACGTTTTCAACTTCTTGAACGTGGGCGCGTTCGCGCAAGACGTGCTGCGCGGCATCGTGCTGATCGTCGCCGTTGCAATTTATTCATACCGCTCCTCTCGTTAGAAATAGCAGGACTGTGAGGGAATAAGCTATATGGAAGGCACCGTCAAGAGCGCAGGGCAGTCAATCGCAACTCGACGGCGATTCACTCGTATTCTTAGCCAAATCCCGTTGATTTATTACGTTTTTGTGCTGGTGATGTTCATCATCTACCTGCGGACGCCGACCTTTTTTCAGGGCGGCCCGCTGGTCGCGTTCATTCGTGGCGCAGCCCCGTTGATCGTGGTCGCTGTCGGGCAGATGTTCGTGCTCGTCAGCGGCGAACTCGACCTCTCGGTCGGCTCGTTGATTACGGTTTGCGCGGCTATCGCTTCAAAAGTCATTAACAACGATCCCAACCGCGTTGGCGAAGCATTCTTGTGGGTTTTCGGCATCGCCATACTGGTTGGCTTGATCAACGGCATTATGGTGACGCGCTTCAAC
>JBBSNT010000294.1:0-5695 GCA_038260485.1 Aggregatilineales bacterium
GCCGTCCAGCCCGACGAATTCCTATTCGTGGCACGCCCCTACCGCATGTTGGTCACCCGCCAGTTGAACCCGCAGTATTTCGAGAACCCATCCTTCCTCATCAATCTGAACTTCTTCACCTACCTGCTGACGGGCGAAGGACGCGGCGTCACCTACGAGAGTTGGCAGGGTATCGACGAGCGCGAACACGCCCCTTTCCGCTTCTACGTCATCGGGCGGATGTACTCGGCGCTTGGTGGGCTGCTGGCAGTCGCGGCGCTCTACGCGCTGGCACGCCGGGTCGCTGGACGCTACGCCGCCGTCAGCGCGGGCTTGATCGTCGCGGCGTCGCTGACGCTGGTGCAGCATGCCCACTACACCACCCCCACCCGCCTCGCCAGCGGCTTCGCGGCGGTCGCGCTCTGGGCAGCGATCACCAGTCTCTATCGCCCGCGCTGGCTGCTGTTCGCCGTTGGCGGCATCGCTGCGGGGTTGGCGGCGGGCAGTCGCTACAATGCGGCGGCAGTATCATTGGTTGTTTTCGCCGTCGGGTTGATCCTGATCACGCGGGATCAGCGGCGCTGGCGTTGGGTGCTGCTCGGTTGGGCGCTGTTCCCGATCAGCTTCGCGCTGACGACGCCGCACATCTTCTTCGCGCCGGAGCAGGTACTGGCAGATTTCCGCTACATCACGGCGCAGTATATGCAAGGCGTGGGCGTCACCAACATGACGACCGCCTACGGACTGTTCTACGAATACCGCTACCTGATCATCTTCGCTATTGGCGTTCCGGCAGCGCTCGCGAGTGTCGTTGGACTGTTGGCAGCGTGGCAGACACGTCCACGCCGCTGGCGGCGCGCGAATTCGGCACTGCTAGCAACGCTGATCACAGCGCTCTACGTCGTCCCCTACAGCCTCGTCGTCTTGACGACTGCTCGCCCTGCCCACAGCGATCAGCTCCTTGCGCCCGTGATTCCCGCCTTCGCGCTCATTGCCGCAGTCGGCGCAGATTGGATCATCCGGCTCATCAATCGTCGCTGGTTCGCGCCGCTGCTGGTCGTCGCTCTCGTGATCATCCCGCTAGCGCTCTCCGTGCAGTTGGTGCGCCAGTTCACGCGCACGGACACCCGTTACTTGATGACGGACTGGATTGACGATCACCTGCCGCGCGGCGCGAAGATTCACCTCAACGGCCCATATAACGTGCCGCTCGACCCATCGTACTTTGAGGTAACGCAGAACTTTGGCAGCGATTTCGTCTCGCTGGACGACTTGAAAGCACAGGGCGTCGCCTATATCGTCGTTTCCGATGCCTTTTATCACGACGTCGAGCAATCCGGCGAAATCGCCGCGCCTGGTTACGTCGATCAGGTTGCGGATTACATCGCCCTCTTCGAGACGCTGCCGCAGGTCGCCCGCATCGACCGCCCTACGCTGCTCGGCGACAACTGGCTGACCTTCACAGCGAGAATATGGCATAATCCAGCGCTGGCTGTCTACTGCGTGACAGCGGCAAGCTGCGAAGCCATCAGGTAGGCGTCGGCAGCGGACGTCGGCGTCTGTGGTAGAATCGGACGCGACGGGATGGAGTAGCGCATGGTTGATCTCGGCATCGTAATTTTGAATTGGAAGACCCGCGACCTGCTCAAGCGCTGCCTTGAAACGGTGTACGCCAGTCAGGGCGATTTCAGCTATCACGTTATCGTCGTCGATAACGATTCGCCCGACGACAGTGTGGCGATGGTGCGCGAATACTTCCCACAGGCGACCCTGATCGTCAGCCCCGTCAATGGCGGCTATCCCTACGGCAATAATCTTGGGTTGCGTGCGCTCGGCTTTCGGGATCGCGGCAAGGCAGCGCCGGACGCACCGCGCTACGCCCTGCTGCTCAATCCAGATACCGAAGTGCCGCCAACAGGCTTAGCCGACATGGTCGCTTTCATGGACAGCCGCTCCGAAATTGGCGCGGCAGGTCCCAAACTCGTGCTGCTCGATGGCAGTCTCGACCGTGCTTGTCGCCGGAGCTTTCCCACGCCGCTGATCTCGCTTTATCAGTTCGCGGGGTTGAGCAAACTGTTCCCGAAAAGTCCGCGCTTTGCGCGCTATAATATGACCTATCTGCCCGCTGACGAAGAAGCCGAAGTCGATTCAGTGGTGGGTGCGTACATGCAAGTCCGTCGGGAAGCCATCGAATCCGTTGGCTTACTTGACGAAGCCTTTTTCATGTACGGAGAGGATTTGGATTGGGCGTATCGAATCAAAAACGCGGGGTGGATCGTCGCATATCACCCGCAAGTCGTCGTAAAGCACGTCAAGCGCGCCGCAAGCAGTCAAAGCCAGCGCGCTCAATTCGAGTTTTGGCGCGCCATGCTCATCTTCTACCGAAAGCATTACCGAACGACCACGCCTTTGTGGCTGCACAGCCTGATCATGATGGGCTTGCTGGTCAAGGGCGGGCGACCGCTGTGGGGCGAGGTTCGACAGACGACACCCTAAAGCTCCCACGCCTGCCGCTGCGTTCGAGCGCGCGACGAACCGAAACTGTCACCAAGTTGCTTGGCATCTTGCTCGTGCTGACCGATATTGCCGCGCTCTGCGTGGCGTTCATGCTCGGCTACATCGCCCGTGAAACGATTCCCCTGTTTAGCCCACCCTTAGCGCAGCCACCTTTCCAGCGCTATTGGGTGACAATGGTGCTGCACACCGGCATCATCATTACTATCTTCTACCTTTCGCAGATGTACCACCAGCGCCGCGCCCTCAGCCGCATCGATCATGGGCGTAACATCATTGGTGACATCACCGTCGGTGCGCTATTGGTTTACGGTATACAGGAATTAATCTTCAAGACGACCGCGCTCGGTCCTGTCGATTACCCGCGCAGCTTATTCTTTTACGTCTGGGTCTTCAGCGTCATTCTGGTCTTGATCGGGCGTGAGGTCAACCGCATCCTGCGCCAAATCCTGCGACGCTATGGCATCGAACGCGCCAATCTGGTCATCGTCGGCATGGGCAGAATTGCGCGCGATATTTCCCGCAAAATTCAGAACAGCCCCGAACTCGGCTATCACATCGTCGGTGTGGTCAACGTGCGCCCGCAGCGTAAGAGCAGCGTCTTCGGCGTCCCCGTCATCGGCGATTACCACGACTTGCCCTACCTGATCGATATGTTTAGCGTAGAGCAGGTGATCATCGCCCTGCCGGATGCACAGCGCAGCGAATTGGTCGAATTGATCGCGCTCTGCCGACGCGGGCGGGTAGACATCAAGATTTATCCAGATATGTTCGCCTACATGGCGCGCGACTTAAGCGTCGATGATCTTGGCGGCACCCCACTGCTCACCGTCCGCGACATCGCCATGCGCGGTTGGAAACTCAGCCTCAAGCGCTTGATGGACATCATCGTCTCGGTGATCGGGCTAGTCTTTTTGTCGCCCTTGCTGCTGCTAACAGCCGCCTTGATTCGCTGGGAAACCGAAGGGCCGATCTTCCTCATCCAAGAACGCACAGGACTGGACGAACGCCCCTTCCAGATGATCAAATTCCGCACCATGCGCGCCGACGCCGAAGCCAGCGGGCCGGGTTGGACGGTCGCAAACGACCCGCGTGTGACCCGACTGGGGAAAATCATGCGTAAGACCAATTGGGACGAAATCCCGCAGTTGATTAACGTGCTGCTTGGCGATATGAGTTTGGTCGGGCCGCGACCGGAGCGCCCGATCTACGTGCAGGAGTTCCGCGAGAGCATCCCCCGCTACATGGAGCGCCACCGCGAAAAGGCGGGCATGTCCGGCTGGGCGCAGGTCAACGGCTTGCGCGGCGATACCTCGATCAGCGAGCGGACGGGCTACGATCTGTGGTACGTCGAGAACTGGTCGCTCTGGCTCGACATCAAGATCATCATCCGTACCGTCCTCAATACCGTGCTGCGCCGCGACAAAAACGCCTACTAATCCATCCCCTGCACGTTAGGGGAAAGCCGCGTCACGCTATTCAGCCGCCCCATGTTCATTGACGGGATAAAGGTTGTGACCCAAAACAAAACGCGCCGGACAGTTTGTCCAGCGCGTCTCATGAGATGTTCTGGCGTGCTCTAAAGCTAGCGCAGCCGACCCGCGAGTTCGGTCAGGTTGCTGCGAACGCTGCCGTCGACCACATGGTCTTCGGTACGCAGAACCAAGCCACCGAGAATGCTGGGGTCAATACTGAAGGTCACGTCCTTAGCGCCAATTTCCTTCGTGACACGCGCTTTCTCGTCGTCGCTCAGCGGCATCGCGCTCACGACTTCGACGTGTCCGCTCAGCGAGCGAGCGTTCGCCGGAACTTTGGCGAAGAAATCGCTCACGAGCGCCTGTTGACGCTGCTCGTCCAATGAAGCGCCGATCAAACGCTGCGACATGGCAACGGCAATCGACACAACCTGTCCGCGCAAGTCGGCAAGCTGACGGTCACGCTCTTCGTTTGCACGGACGCGGGCTTCCGCGCGGATGGAGTCGGCTTCGGTACGTGCTTCTGTCTGCACGCCCTGCGCCAGTTCTTCACCACGACCACGCGCTTCTTCGATCATACGCTGCGCTTCGGCGCGTGCGTCTGCGATCACTTTTTCGGCTTCCACTTCGGCATTCCGCCGCGCATTCGCCGCTACTGCACTGTCTTCCAAACCCTTCTCGATCTGCATCCGGCGCGAACGCAGGACGTTCGACAGCGGGTCATACAGGAAGCGGGTCAGCAGCACGTAGATGACGATGAACGCGATGATCTGCACGATCAGATAACCAAGATTAATACCTAATCCTTCCATGTCGTACTCCTCTCCTATCTTTCTGAGATGTTTAAAGTACGAACAGGATAATCAGCGCCACGACGAGGGCGTAAATAGCGACCGCTTCAGCGAACGCCACACCCAAAATCATGTTCGTCTGGATCGTCGAGGTGAAATCAGGGTTACGTCCCATTGCCTGAACAGCACCACTCACAGACAGACCAATACCTATACCACCACCCATTGCGCCGATCATTGCCAAGCCAGCACCGATAGCTTTACCTGCAAGCAGTACGGATTCTTCCATGTTCGAAACTCCTTATTGATGGTTAATTTATGTGCCACAATACGTAAACGACAAGGTAAAGCCAGCCTTAATGCGCTTCCGCGACATCGACGGCATGTTCCGCTTCGTGTGCATCACCATGTCCTGCAGTTGCCTGCGTCATGAAGATCGCCGTCAGCATACCAAACACGACCGCTTGGATAACGCCGACGAAGAATTCCAGAATGAAGAAGGGCCACGGCAGAAACGGTACGAGAAAGCTCATGACGAACAGCAAAATCGAGCCTGCAAAGATGTTGCCGAGAAGTCGGAAAGAGAACGAAAGGATTTTCGCAAACTCGCCGATCAATTCCAGCAAACCGACCGCTACGTCGATACCGCCCAAAGGCGATGTGAGCAGCGTCTTGAAGTTGAAGAACTTCGTCAGATAGCTTGGACCAAGGGCTTGGAAGCCGATCACCTGCGTCATGATGACAGCGATCAGTGCCAGCGAAGCGGTCATGTTCAAGTCAGTCGAAGGGGCGCGCAAGAACGGCAGCACCACCCACGGCACGTCAGGCGAACCAGCTTCAACGTGTTCACCTACTGCAGCGCTTGGCTCAAGGACTTCCGTCCCCGGCTCAGACGACGCTTGTATTGCACCTTCAGCACCATTAGGGGCGCTTTCA
>JBBSNT010000295.1:0-5666 GCA_038260485.1 Aggregatilineales bacterium
ACAGTGGCAGGTCCGGCAACGCTCAGGGTGTGGTGGCCTGAACCGCTCGCGCCCATTGAGGATGAAGATGCGGCTGACCTGCTCTCAGAGCAAATTAGTGGCTTTCAGGTTGCAAATCAGGATGTGTCAGTCGCGTTCCGGCTCAAGAAAGCGGCGGATGTGGGCGGCATTATGGCGACTCTGCGGGCGGCGAGCTTGGTCGCGCCGGGGGCGCTGCCTGACCTCACCCTGATGCGACGCAGTGATTTGCTGGCGGCGGTACAAGCGGGGCTAATCCAGCCGCTCGACGAGCGCGCGGCAGCGACGATTTTGGACAACCTGCATCCGGTAGTTGCTCAGCTAGGACGGGTCAATGATCGGCTTTACGGGCTGCCCTACAACGTCGAAGTACAGCATCTCGCCTATCAATCCGGTTTATACGCGCTGGACTCGTGGACGCTGACCAACGTTCTGTTGCAGAGGACGGCGTTTGTCTTTCCAGCGGGACGCGCGAACAGTCTGAGCGATGTCTTTCTTGTACAGTACCGTGACGCAACCGAAACGCTCGGCAGCGGCGGCATCATCATCGATACGGGCGAACTGCATCAGCTTTTCGCCTTTTACGAGCAGGCGGTCGAGCAGGGTGTGATCAACCCTGCTGTATTAGAATACATCGTCCCCTCGGATTACCGGGCGGAGTTGGCGACCGGGACAGCACCTGCCGGAATTGTCACCTCGACGCTGTTTTTACGGCTGCTCGCTGATGGGGCGGAACTTGATTTTGCACCGACGCCAACCGAGTCGGGCACGCCGACGAGCGTCGTCGATGGCTGGATGTGGGTGCTGACGACCGCCGACGCCGAACGACAGGCGGTCGCATTCCGCTTCCTTAGCTGGATGCTCGATATTGACCGTCAAGGACGCTACAACCAAGCGATTTATATGCTGCCCTCGCAGCGTGCCGCGCTGCGTCAATGGGAAGACGCAGACTATGCCAACTTTGTCGATACGCTGCTTATCAACGCGACTCTGCCACTTTCGGAAACCGAAGGCGGTGTGACTGCGCGCGTGATGCAGAGCGCGCTTGCCGCCGTGATTTCCGGTCAGCGCACGGCAGAGCAGGCGACGCAGGATGTGATTACGCAGTTACCGGGTTAGCTCGTGATGCCAATGCCGATCAGCGTGTTTTTCAGGTTCTGCAAATTAATGGGCTTAGCGAGATAGGCATTCGCGCCCGCCTCACTCGCTTCTTGTGTCATCGGCGGCGCGTGCGCCGAAATCATGATGATCGGCACGTTGGCGGTTGAGGGATTCTCGCGCAGTTGGCGGCATAGCACCAGCCCGTTGACATCTGGCAGCATAATATCAAGCAGAACCGCGTCCGGTATTTCGACCGCCAGCTTATCCCATGCTTGACCACTGCTAAATGCTTCCATCGAGTCGTGTCCGATGAGTCTCAGGAACGTGCCGAGCATTTCGGTCGTCAGATGCTCATCGTCAACGATCAGAATTTTTGCCATAGCTCTTAGAGTGCCTTTTCATAGTAACGGTAGGTCTTGTAAATTTGTGATCCAAAATTTTTGGCGATGCTGACCATATTTTGGTTGATTGACAAAATCCAGCCGGAGTCGCTGTGTTGATACTGCCCCTTGAGCATCGCCTCAAGGACGTAGTAGTACAGCACGGCGTCAACCCCCTTATTGCGGTATTCCTCTTTGACACCCATCAGCGGTACGCGCGCCCAATCGATGACCGGGCGGAGTTTCCAGTGCCAGAGCGCTTTCACCAGCGAAACGACTTCCGGTGTGCCCGGTTTGGGATAAACGCGCTTCAACACCTGATTAAAATCTGGGATCGCCATGATGAACCCGGCAGGCTGTCCATCGACGTAGCCGAAGAAGGCGAGGTCAGCGTCGAAAAACTGCCCCAGCGATTTGACCATCGCGTCCAATTCTTTCGGCGTCATCGGGACGAAACTCCAATTTTTCTCCCATGCCGTATTGTAGAGTTCCTTGAATAGTTCAAATTCGCCCTTCAGATTGTGGCGGTCAATCTGGCGGACGGTGACGTGATTGCGCTTCATAATCGCTTTGGTGACGCGCCCTAAGCGGTCATCCAAGCCGCTCTCATTGACCTGTTCGCGGCTCATGTGGAAGCTGTAGGTATCCATCACTGGCGTGAAGTTGCTGGCAAGAATGTGTTTTTCATAGTAAGGCATGTTGTAGGGCATCAGCAAAATTGGTCGCGTGAAGCCGTCTACCAACAAGCCCGTTTCCTCATGCGTTGTGAACGTCTGCGGACCGCGAATCGCGTCGTAGCCGCGCGCTTTGACCCAATCAACGGCGGTCTGGAGCAGGGCAGCGGCGGCTTCAGCGTCGTCGTAGACCTCGAATGCACCGAACCAGCCGATGTGCTCGTTGTTATACTCGTTGTGGCGGTGATTGATGTAAGCGGCAATCGTGCCGACAATCTGGTCGTCATGATAAGCGGCAAAATAGTCGCCTTCCATGTATTCCCATGATGGGCTGCGTTTCTGATCGAATTGATCGCGGCGCATCGAGAGCAGGGGCGGTGTCCAGTTAGGGTCGTCCTGATAAAGCGTCCACGGGAATTCAAAAAAGGGCTTAAAATCCGCTGGATTCTCGACTTTGCGAATCTGGATAGCCATAATGATCACTCTTTAGATATGCGTCAATGCATGGCTGATCTTACCCGTTTTTTGCTGCTACCGAAAGCGGGCATTAGATTGGGTTGTGATTATAGAATCGAGATGCAAACAGGGAAATCGCCTTGACACCGTGAGGGGGCAATGCTAGTATAACCCTCAGTTATTCCACAGTAGCTCAATGGCAGAGCAATCGGCTGTTAACCGATCGGTTCCTGGTTCGAATCCAGGCTGTGGAGCCTAGTTGGACGTGACTCGAACATTGTTCGGGGTAAACGCCGGGAGAAGTTCCCCCGGCGTTTTTTGTTGCGCGTCGCCCACGCTTCACCGGCTTCTCAATGCGCGGTTTCTCGCGCTTGATCTCGTCTACCAGTGTGTTGAGGTAGCCGAACGGTGAACGCAGTTCCAGCTTTACCTGACCGTCGTCATCCACGATGACTCGTTCAACGACTTGACGCAGCAGTTCTTTTTGATCGCTACGCTGCAAGCCATTATACAGCGTTCCAATCTTGGCGATAATTTCAAGCGCCAAGTCCAAATTATTGACATGAACCTGCTGTTCCTGCTGCATCGTCTCAAGGGATCGTTGAATAGTTTGTCGGCGATCTTGCCATTCCGCCCACATCCCCGCCCAAATCTCGTCCGAAATTCTCCCGGCTGCGTAGAGTCGAGCGGTTCGCGCTTCTTCTTCGTCAACCTGCTTTAAGGCAAGCTGGAATTGGGCGCGACGGTCTGGACGGGTGTGTCCCATATGCTCTTGAAGCTCTTTGGTGTACCCAGCGCGGATGAGCGGAATCAGATTTGGATCGACCTGAATACGGCAGATTTCGCGTTCGACCGCAGCATCAATCAAGCTACACAGGAAACTCGCTTCGCCTGCACCTTCAATCCGATAATAAGGTGTGCCTCCACCACGTCGTCCAGCGTTAGAGGTCGAGCCCGTCAATCGACGCAGCTTGCCATTTGGTAGGCGATAGAAAGCCAGCCCGGTGAGCAGGTAAAACTGCTTGCGGCGCACCGTTCGATGTGCGTTTCGCCTTGCTAGGATTTCTTGTCCACGTTCAAACTCTTCGGTTGTGACGATGGGTTCCCAGTTGCCACGTACCGTTTTCGGCAAAACCCCGTTTTTCAAGCTGACAACCCATCCAGCGTAAGTCCAGTTGTGGAAGATGTTGCCGAGTGAGCTGATATTCGCCTTGCGCTTCCCACTCGATGCTATTTCAACGAAAGGTCTGCCGGTGCGGTGACGATAGCCGCGTTCGTGCAGTGTCTCGGCAATGTCCCGTACTGACATCTGGTCTTCCAGCAGTAAATCCCATGCTTCACGGATGATTTTCGTCCGTTCCGGGTCTGGTTCGATCCACTTGTCCCAACGCCCGAGATCGGCGCGATGCTGACTGTCGGTACGTGCCGTGACATTCCTGTATCCGTCGGGCGCGTAGCTGATATAGCCGCCGCTCTTGCGCTTCGCCTGCTGTCCGCCACGTGTACGGATACCCAACAAGGCTGACTCGCGCCGAGCGAGTGTGAACGAAAGCGCGACCAGGACTCGGTCGTCCGGGTCCATCGGATCGAGATCGGGGGAGTTGGCAAAGCGCACCGATACCCCAAACTCGTTCAGTTCGTCGATGGCACGCAGTGCCTCCGAGTCGTTGCGCCCAAACCTGTCGGCTCGCTCGACGATTACGTGCGAGAACTTGCCCGTGCGCGCATCCGCGAGAAGCTGCTGATATCCAGCACGTTTCGGCGATTTGCCTGTCAATACGTCCACATACTCGTCGATGACGGGCAGTTCGGAGTGTGCCAGCACGTTCCCCTCGATGATGGCACGCTGACGCGCCCGCGAAAGCTCCGGCTTCTGGTGATCCTCACTGCTCGTGCGCAGATAGATCGCCCAACCGGGCTGCGGCGGAGGGGCTGCTGATTTCTTGTGTCGATAGCTGCTCATGATGCCTGCTCATCCGATCCGAGCCGCTGAAGCCGTTCCAAGATCGCCAGTCCAGTTTCAAAATCCTCGGTCGAAATGATCGGCTCCCAGTTTCCGCGAATGGTCTTGGGTGCAATAGCGTCGCAGGTGCTCACCACCCATCCGGCGTATGTCCAATCCTGGAAACCGTGCAGCAGCCCATCCGTGATCGGTCGACATTTCCCCACCCTTGGACTGACGACTACAAACGGTTTCCCAGAGCGATGCTGATAGCCGCGTTCGTGCAGCGTGAAAGCGATATCACTCAACTTCACCTTTCCAGTCAGCAGCAGCGCCCACGCTTCTCGCCAAATGCGGGCACGGTCTGGATCTGGCTCGATCCAATGGCTGATGCGCCCCATATCGCTGCGTTTGTCGAAGTCAGTTTGACCACGCATGTTGAGGTAGCCATCGGGCGCACGTCCGGCGTAACCGCCGCTTTCACGCTTCGCTTTTAAGCCACCCTTCACGCGGATGCCCATCAGCGCCGACTCGCGGCGAGCGAGCGCAAACGTTAGGGTCACAAGGACGCGATCATCTGGGTCGATGGGATCGAGGTCGGGCGCATTCGCAAAGCGCACGGCGATGCCAAACTCATGCAGCTCGTCAATTGCCCGGAGTGCTTCCGTATCGTTGCGTCCAAAGCGATCCGCACGCTCGACGACGACATGTGAGAACTTGCCAGCGCGGGCATCTGCCAACATCTGCTGATACCCCTTGCGGCGTGGGTCTTTGCCCGTCAGCACGTCGATGTATTCTCCGTAAACTGGTAGATCAGATGAATCCAAGAAACTCATCTGAATCATCGTGCGTTGACGGTCACGCGAGAGTTCCGGTTTCTGGTTCTCATCGCTGCTTGTCCTCAAGTAGACCGCCCATCCCGGTTTGGGTGGGGGAGGCGTGCGTTTCTTTTGTCTATCTGCTGCCATCGATTCACCTCACTCATGCAGTGGTTAAACTTCACAATAAACAATTTGAGGGGAAAATCGTAATGCGGTTCTTCCCTCAAACAGCTAATTATGAAGATTAACCAGTATGTGTCGTCAGATCGTCTTC
>JBBSNT010000296.1:0-5653 GCA_038260485.1 Aggregatilineales bacterium
AAGTAGGCGATGATATCACTAAGTTCCTGATCGCTCAGGCGCGCGCCGAAGTTATGCGGCATTAGGTCGGGATAGCCGTCAACAAGGTACGCCCCCGGAGAGATAATCGACTCGTAGATATAGGCGTCGGCGGTCAGCGGCGGACGACGTGTCGCCGCGCGTTCAGCAAGCCCTTCCCACGAGGGCGCGACACCGTTGGCTGCGCCTTCACGATGACAGGTGACACAATCATACTTTTCGAGCGCGGCTTCAGCGTCTTCTGGATGCGCGTTCGCTAGCAGTGCCTCAACCTGATCGCGGTAACTATCTGCGGTGATTGCTTCAGCGGGGCTTGCCGTCGGCTGCAAGGTGACAAAAGCGTAGCCGAACACAAACGCAAAGACGAGCAGCAGCCCTAACGCCAAATATACGGGCAGTCCCAATGTCCGCCAATTTAAACGACGCTGCGTCATGATGCCAAATTTCGATGTAAGTCTAGGTGAATATTAAACCATCCACCTAGATTCTAGAGCAGAAAAATGTCGAGGAGCATCGCCAGAAACAAGAAGGCGAGATAAGCCGTCGAGAACTTGTAGGCAACCCGCGCAGCTGCGCCCGTCTTCTTCTGAATCAGCAAAATCGAGGCACGGATCAAGCCAAGACCAAGCGCCAGCGCCGCCAGCCCGTAGATCGCGCCGAGGAAGCCGAAGGCAACCGGCAGCAGGCTGATCAGCAGCAGCATGACCGAATACATCAGGATTTGCTGGCGGGTGACCGCTTCACCACGCGCAACAGGCATCATCGGCACGTTGGCGCGAGCGTAGTCCGTATTGACCAGCAGCGCCAGCGCCCAACTGTGCGGCGGTGTCCAGTAGAAGATCACCGCGAACAGGATGAAGGCTTGGTAACTGAGCGTTCCCGTCGCTGCCGCCCAACCGACCAGCACAGGCATCGCGCCCGCGCCGCCACCGATCAGGATGTTGAGGACGGTGTTGCGCTTGAGCAGCATAGTATAGACGATGACATAGTAGACCGCCCCACCAAGCGCCAGCCCTGCCGCCAACCAGTTGACGAATACGCCTAAGATCAGGGTTGACCAGACGATCAGCGCCAGCCCGAACAGCAGCGCGTTGATCGGTTCAACACGTCCCGACGGAATCGGACGGCGCGCTGTGCGGCTCATCATAGCGTCCATGTCGCGATCATAGTACTGGTTGATCACGCTCGCGCCACCCGCTGAAAGCGCACCCCCGACCACCGTCGCGATCAACGTCACCGGGTTGGGCAGCCCATTCGCGGCGATCACCATCGCCACCACTGTCGTAAACAGCAGCAGAATGACAATCGGCGGCTTCGTCAGCGCCAAATAGGTGCGGAGCGTCGATTTAACGCCCGGCTTTTCTAATTGAGAAGCGGTTCCGACTGTGGTCGCCATTCACCTTCCAATCGCTCAGCAGTATTCATCGATTCGATAACACTAAGAATAATCATCACCGCCCATGTTGCCGCCGCAAAACCGACGTGCGCCGCCCCCCAGAGCGCATCCGCGCCGCTAAAGACGACCATCGCGCCGACACCGGCTTGGCAGAGATAGAGCACAAGCGCCACAAGCGCCAATGAGCGAATAGTTCCGCTCCGGTTCGACCACGCCGACCAGACCAGCAGCAGCAGCGAGACGCCCAACGCCACGACCGCGAAACGGTGCAGCATATGGATCGTTTGCAGTGTCCCCTGATCGAAGGGCAGCAGCGCACCGTTACAGAGGGGCCAATCGGTACAGGCGAGCGTCGCACCGCTGCCGCGTACCAACGCACCGGTCAGGATGATCACCAACGCTAGCGCCGTCGTGACGAAAGCCAGCACGGTGAAATTATCACGCGCATAGTGACGCGCAGGCGTGTAGACAGCGATGAGCGCCGCGATGATCAACGCGGCAAGCAGGAGCATCGCCGTCGCTAGATGCAGCGTGACCAGCGCAGGGGTCAAATCGTTGAGGACAACCGCCGCGCCGAGTCCCGCTTGCGCCGCATACAAGAACGCCGCCAAGATCGTCGCGTAGAGCGCGCCGCGTCGCTGATGCCGAAAGTCACGAATAGCGACGATCAACGAGAGCACGCCGAATACCCCGATCAGCAGCGCGAACAAGCGGTGCAACCACTCGATCCAAGCAGTCAGGTTATTCAACGGAGGGAAAATCGTGCCATTGCACAGTGGCCAGTGATTACCACAGCCCAACCCGGAGTCGGTAACGCGGACGACAGCGCCAAAGACAATCAAACCGACCGTCAGCAGCGCCGTTGCCAGCGCTAGAGACGGGAATAAACGTGAACGCATACTATCCTCGAAAACACCCTACACAGCCAAATTACACGACACCCCAAAGCACAGCAACCCACGACACTGTAGACACTGCCTTTCGGTATCGTCTTTCGGTTTGCGCCGTCCTATCCAATTTTGCATCGTGACCGCTGAACGCTTTAATTCTCTATTACCAGCCGGGATTTGGCTACCGTCTTACGAAACGAATTTCAGCGATTACGCAGCGTTTTGCGCGTTAGCCTTGCTGCGTTTAATGCCCCAATCGAGCAGCCACAGGACAATCGCAATCGTCACTGCCATCCCAACCAGGTTAAAGAGAACAAAGGCGACCAGAATGAAGAACTGGTTGGCTTTCCACGGCATCATCGCCGTCGGCGAAGCATCGGGCACACCTACCTGCTGAAGTATCGGCAGCACCTGACCATTGTTGGCGATCAACATAGAGGTTAGTCCGCCACCGATCAGCAGGATAATGACAAGCACGACGAAAATAGTAAAGCGCTTCACGCACAACCTCCGCATTTAGGAGCAACCTAGATTTTTAGATTGTACTCTTTGGAACAAGCTCCTGCAAGCGCATTATTGCCACGAACCAGCGCTTGCCGAAGCATCATCATTGCGACCAGCAGGCGGCTCTTGAAGGTTGTCATCGACCGAGTCGATCTGCTCGCCGCTGTCTGGATGCAGCGACATGGGCAGTTCCGGCGCATCCATTGGCACGCCGATTGACTCGCGTGGATGGGCGCTGCCCTCATTCAAGCGCATGACACGCGGCAGTGAAAAGCCAAAGGTCGTACCCACGTCAACGACACTGTCTACCCAGACGTGCCCACCGTGCTTTTCGACGTTGGACTTGACGATTGATAACCCCAGCCCCGTCCCTTCGATGACTTCGTCGTGCGTTGCCTGAGAACGAAAGAAGCGCTCGAAGATGTTCGGCAGGTCTTCTGACGAAATACCGAAACCCGTGTCATGCACCGAAACTTCGACGTTATCTTCCGTTCCTTTGACCACAATCCAGACGTCACCACCACGACGATTGTATTTGATGGCGTTGCTTAACAGATTCATGGCGACCTGCTCAAGACGACGTTCATCCGCCTCAACCGTTCCGAGTTCGGGATCAATTTCTAGATGCAGGGTGACCGAGCGGCGTTCGGCATAATCGCTGAGTAGCGTCACCGTATTGTCAATCAGGAAGCACAAATCACAGGGCTGAGGATCGAGCGGGCGATCCGCGTCAATCCACGCCAGTTCGAGCAAGCGCGCGACCAGATGCTCCATCTGGCGCAGGGCTGAAAGCGCACGGTCGCCAAAATAGTCTTGGCGCTCGTTTAGCGGTCCGCTGTACTTGATTAACTCGATAAACCCCTTTATGGCTGTGATGGGGGTCTTTAAATCATGGGCGACAATGCTAATTATTTCGACCCAGTCGTTCGGTTCTTGCATCAGTTTGGCTCGTCTGCTAAGAGTGCTGGTATTACACTAAATGCTCGCCCCATGCGCGTGCCGTGCCACGTCAACAACGAGCCATCTACGAGATAAATTCGTCCACTTCGCGCTGCCGGAATATCAAGTGCCGAGAAAATGGCTTTATGCGCTTCCTCAAAGAGAAAAGGTTCGCTTGGCAGCAGAATCACATCGGGCTGCGCGGCTTCGACTTCCGCCAGCGTCACACGCGGGTAGCGCAGGTCGCGCCCGATCACACGCGGATCATCTTCCGCGAGCGGCTGCGCTTCGCCTAAGTCGGCTTTGAGCGGGAACTGACGCTCGCGCTCGGCAAAAACGTTGCTGCCGCCACAGACGCGCAGCAAATCATGGGCAAAGGTATCGCTATTGAAGCTCATGAGCGGGTCAAGCCAAATCGGTACGAACACGCGGATCGGCGGATCGTGCTCGACCCGTTCAAGCCAGTCGAGCGACCACTCCATCGCCCGCACGCGCTCGATCATCGTGCCGTTGTCGAACACATCCATGATCGACCAGAGCAGATTGAAAGCATCGCGAACGGTTTTGGGGAACGTCACCCACACGGGAATACCCGCCGCTTGCAGCGTTTCGGCATCTTCGCGGCGGTTTTCTTCCTGATTCATCATCACAAGGTCGGGCTGAAGCGCAATGATCCGGCTGATGTCAGGATTCTTCGTGCCGCCAACACGGGGTAGCCGTGCCACTTCAGTAGCAGGATGAACGCAGTAATCAGTGATAGCGATCAAGCGATCGCCCAGACCAAGTTCGAACAGCGACTCGGTCACGCTAGGGACGAGCGAAACGACGCGCTGCGGCGGATCCTCGACGGGCGCTTCCATCTCGTAATAGTACGTTGCCATACCCTGATCCATCGCAGCCCGCCCCTTTAGCGATGCACCAGTTGATCGCGCTCTGGTCCAACGCTAATCGTATTAATCGGTGTTTCGCACAAAGCGGCAACGCGATCAATGTACGCGCGCGCCGCTTCCGGCAGGTCAGCCCAGCGCCGGACGCCGGTAATGTCCTCACTCCAGCCCGCGAGTTGATCGTACACTGGCTCGACGCGACTTTGCTCGGCGGTCGTCACGGGCAAATAGTCAATCACCTGCCCGTCGAGTCGATAGGATGTGGCAATTCGCAATGAATCAAAGCCGCTCAAAACGTCAAGCTTGGTTAGCACCATTTCGCTAAACCCGCTGATCTGCACCGCATAGCGCAGCATGACGGTATCGAGCCAACCGCAGCGACGCGGACGTCCGGTCGTCGTGCCAAATTCATCCCAGAAATTTTCACCCGTGCCGCGCAAGCGATCACCGAGTTCGCCGTCAAGTTCGGTCGGCAGCGGTCCTGACCCGACACGCGTGCTAAAGCATTTGGCGACGCCGACAACGCGATCCACATAGAGCGGCCCAAAGCCTAAGCCCGTCAGCGCTCCGCCGGACGTCGGCGACGAACTGGTGACGAATGGGTAATCGCCGTGATCGATGTCAAGCATCGTCCCTTGCGCGCCTTCACAGACGACCCGCGCACCGGCACGCAACCGTCCATTGAGATAACGGGTTGTGTCACGGATATAGGGACGCAGCCGTTCCGCCGCATCGAGGTAATCGAGCGCACTCGCCTGCGGGTCAATCGCTTCGCCACCTTCGCGTAGCAGCTTAGCATTTGCCCTTTCGATCTGCGCATAGAGCGCATCCGCGAAGGGTTCGCCGTCAAGCATCTGCCCCATCCGTAAGCCGCTGCGTCCGGTCTTATCCATGTAGGCAGGTCCAATACCACGTAGGGTCGTGCCAATTTTTTCCGAGCCGAGCGCGTTCTCGGACGCTTTGTCGAGTGCAACGTGTGCAGGCGAGATAATGTGCGCGCGCGTGCTAATCATCAGCCG
>JBBSNT010000297.1:0-5643 GCA_038260485.1 Aggregatilineales bacterium
GACAAACGCGACATAAGCATGGCGACTATTCTCTCGACGGTGCGCTATCACGCCGAGCATGAGTATCCTTACCTGCTGGCGCACCGCGATGAATTCAACGCTATGACGCTGCAAGCGCTCAATCTTAATGATCGCTTCTTAATGCTGAAGCTGAGCGAAACGGTCGGTGCGGAGGTCAAGCTTTCTGTCGAAAGCTTGAGCGCGCACCTGAACGCAGTGCCGCCAGTGCCGCAAGTGTAAATAAACCCTCACAAAAAATTTGACACCTTAACGTTGCAACAATTCTAAGTTGTGGTAGCATCAAGTGAGCACGAAATACCGGTGCATTCATTATTTATTCAGGAGAAATCATCATGATGTATATGCCCCGCGAAGAAGGACAAGGTTTGGTTGAATACGCCTTGATCCTCGTATTGGTTGCCGTCGTCGTCATCGTCATTCTGGCGCTGCTCGGACCGGCAATTGGTAACATCTTCTCGAACGTCATCAACACGCTCTAATTCGTTCGACTCAGAAATAAGAATCCGGCGTCGCCACTTGGCAGCGCCGGATTTTTATTTCATTGGGATGAGAATATCGCCAAATTTTTGTGAATTCATGATCATCTCACAGGAATTTTGTGATAAAACTAGGGTATCGGTTTAAGGGTGACAGCAGGCTGTCAATGCAAACGTTATATGCTGAACTTGAAATGGCAATGGAAGCCGAATTAACGCCTAGGGTGCTTGACATTCTCGTGGATATTGCCGAGATGGCACTCGATGATGGCGACCAAGACATCGCTATTGAAATTCTCGCGCTGACGCTGAACTATCCTATGCTCGTTGAAACGCTGGAGCGGGCGGAAGCGATGTTTGCGAACCTCGAACTCGAACTCTGCTCGCGCGTGATCTGGGATGCGTGCGATCAGGCAGAGCGGATGACCCTTGAAGATATGGTCGCGCACATCCTGAAAGAAAACGCTGAGTAAAGTCGGGGCGTTGTGCTTGCTGCTTCCGAAGGAAGCAGCAAGCCTTGAACGCCCCGACAAAGACCCATCCGGTTTGGCTGAGCCGCTGCTGCTTACTCTGCGGCTGGATCGGCTGGCGCAGCAGATTCGCCGCTCGCGTCTGACTCGTCCGGTGCGGCGGGCGTTTCTTCGCTCTCGTGCGCGCTACTCGTGTGGGTTGAACCCCTTGTTGCTGCCTGCATGAGCGTATAGAGACGCTGCGCCATCGAGGCTGGATCAGGATGGATGCCGTCTTGCAGCAGTGCCGTCTCGAAAACCTGCTCGACAACCGTATCGACCAGCGGATTTTGCGGTGTGTGGGCGATCATCTCGCTGAGGTTGTGCAGCAGCGGGTGACGCGCGTTCAGTTCGAGAATTTTGACGGGCAGCTCGTAATCGCGATCCATCAAGCGATTGATGCGGAACATATTGCGCTGCGGGTCGTTGTCCTTGCTGACCAAGCGTGCGGGGCTGCCGACGAGGTTCTTGCTCTCGCGGACTTCAAGCACGCGGTCGCCTAAAATATCGCTAAAGCGCTGGCGCACCGTACCGAAATCGGCTTGCGGCAGAGCTTCCTCTGCTGCCGCTGTTTCTTCCGCTTTAACTTCCCCAACTTCGCCCAAGTCAATGTCGGCTTCGTCTGCGCTGCGCAGCTTGTGCCCGTCGAATTCGCTTAAGCCCATCAACAAGACCGGATCAATCGGATCGCTGAAGTAGAGCACCTCGATGCCGCGTTGGCGGAAGCTGTCAAGGTGCGGGCTGCGGCTGGCGCTGGCGAAATCCTCACCGAGCACGTAGTAAATATCGGTCTGCCCGCTGACCATCCGGCTGACGTAATCCGCCAGTGTCGTCCAGTCGTCGGGGTTTTCGGAGTGCGTGCTTGGGAACAGCAGCAGCGGCTCGATATCTTCGCGGTCGGCAGGGTTGATGGCGATCCCCTGTTTGAGCATACGCCCGAAGGTGGCGAAAATTTCGTGATAATCTTCCGGCTTGTTCTTGGCGACGCGCTTGAGTTCGCTTAAAACCTTGCCTGTGAGCGTCTTTTTCAGGGTCGCCATGATGCGGTTCGCCTGTACGCTTTCGCGCGAAACGTTGAGCGGCAGGTCTTCGCTATCGACGACACCCTGCACAAAGCTGAGATATTCGGGCAGCAGGTCGGTCGTGTATTCCTGAATCAAGACTTTGCGCGCGTAGAGCTTCAAGCCCGGTTCGCGGCGCAGGCTGATCATGCTGCGTTCTGCGCCCGCCGGCAGAAACAGCAGCGCGTAGAACTGCAAGGGCACGTCGGCGCGCATGTGGATGCGAAGCTGCGGGTCCTCGAAATCGAGCGTCATCATCTTATAAAAGTCGTTGTACTGCTCATCGCTGACTTCTTTAGGGTCTTGCCGCCAGATCGCGGTCTGCTTATTGGTGGGTTCTTCCGAGTCGGCAACGTAGATCGGGAAAGCGATGTAATCCGAGTGCTTACGTACCGTCTCGTTGAGCGTCCACGACTGTAAGAAGTCTTTGGCGTCGTCCTTGAGCGTGATGATCACGTCCGTACCGCGCGCCTCGCGTTCGGAGGGTTCGAGCGTGTAATTGTCGCTGCCATTCGATTCCCACGCCCACGCCTGCTCGTCGGGATTGGCGGAGCGGGTCACCACGCGGACTTGATCCGCGACCATAAAGACCGAGTAAAAACCGACGCCGAACTGCCCGATCAATTCCTGAGCGGACGTCCCCTCAGCTTTGGCATCCTTCAACGCCTCGATGAAGGTTTTCGCGCCGCTGTGGGCAATCGTGCCGAGATTGTTGATCAGGTCGTCATGGGTCATGCCGATGCCGGTATCGCTGATGGTCAGCGTTCCCGCTTCTTCGTCAGGCTTGATCTCGATGTAGAGTTCGGCGTCGGGGTCGAGCACATTCTGGTTGGTCAACTGCTCGAATTGGACGCGGTTCAGCGCGTCCGACGCATTGGAGATCAATTCGCGCATGAAAATCTCGCGGTCGGTGTAGAGCGAGTGGATCAGAATATTCAGTAACTGCTGAATTTCGGCTTTAAAAGCGTGCTGTTCGTTATGTTCGTTCACTGCCATCGCCACAAAACTCCTCGTGCATTCACGTTAGTACATTATATGTAACACACTCGTGTAAGAAAGGGATAAAAATCGAAGCGGGCTTGCGGCGGATTCAGCTTAAGGGTGCAGATTCAGCAAGCCCGCTTCGGTGCGTATGAATCCGCAGCTTTCGTAGAACGCCGTTAAGTGCGGCTCGTAATCGACGTGCAGCCAGACGATCCCATGCCTGCGGGCGGCGTCAGCGGCGCGGCGCACGAGTTCCTGACCGATGCCCTTCCGCCGCACGTCGGGATGCACGGTGGTGTCGAGGACGAAGGCGTGAACGCCACCATCCCACGCCACGTTGACAAAGCCGACTAAGCGCTGCTCGTCGTCATAGGCGCAGACGTAGGCGAGGCTGTGCGGCTGGTCGCTGCCCCACGACGCCGCGAACAGGCGATTGAGCGCCTCATCACTGACCAGCGGGCTGAGGTGGTAGCATATGGGCATGACAACGCATTTCCCAAACCAGAAATCACTTGCTGCATTTAAGTCAATCGTAACATAATACGGTAGAGAGTCTTCAAGCTATGTTTGATCGATAGAAAGTGCTGACTTTTGAAGCTGGCTCATGCTGATCGCGCGGTTGTTAATATTGCCAAACTACGTGACTACTGCCTCAATCCAGAACATATTCGGGGACAGCACAAAGCGCGGGTATTTGCTTCAGCATTAGGATTTAGTAGCGATGATGCAGAGTTACTGCGTGATTTGTTGTTGACTGCCGTTAAAATAACGGACGCGACTCCTGTTGAGCGTGACCAGTATGGCGAAAGATTTATAATAGATTTTGAAGTTGAACAAAACCACAAAAAAGCGGTTGTTCGAAGTTTATGGATTGTACGCGCTCAAGAAGATTTCCCGCGCTTGACGAGTTGTTATGTATTGTAGTGAGGTCGCATGAAAAACGAGCTTCAATTACTGGATGTCGTTGCGCTTACGGTTGATCTTCCAACAAAGCATTTACAGCGTGGGCAGGTCGGTACGATTGTCGAAATTTTCGCGCTGGACGTGTACGAGGTCGAATTCAGTGACGATGACGGTCGTATTTATGCAACTTGTGCTTTACGCGCCGAGCAACTGTTGGAACTGCATTATTCACCTGCCGAGGCGAGTTAGCGCGCCTTGCGCTGCTGAGCGTAGCGTGCTTCGCTGAGCACGAACTCGACGCTGGCGGCGATGGTGGGGTCGGGCAGCGTGCGGCGGGGCAGATCATGGATGTCGCTGCTCGTCAGTGACCAGCGCCCGCTGATCTGTGTCAACTGCGCCGCGCCAACCTGTCCGCGTTCGACCGCTGCCAGCGATAGCACGTTCCCATCAAGCTGCGTCTCGTCGGCGGGCGAGAGGACGATTTGCAAACCGGAGTGGCTTTCGCCGCTGCGAGGGTCGGCGGTCAGCCATACGTCATCAATCGCGTGGGGATTGTCGGCATCGACCAGTGCGATGCCGATGCCGCCGCCCATTTGGTCACGTTTGGCGGCAGCATCAGCGACACGGGCAGCGTCGTAGCCCATGCCGTCGAGCACAACCAGCGTCGAGCGTCCGTCGGAAACGTCGCAGTGCCAGACATCCAGTGCGCAGCTTTCCCCTAAATCAAGCAGCAGCACCCGTCCCGGCGCTTGCGCGGGATCAAGCGAGCAGACTTGCACAACTGCTTCGCTGCTGTAGTAGGCTTTCAACTGACGGATGAAGCTGTAGAGCTTGGGCAGCAGCTCAAGATCGCCGCGCAAGCCGTAGCTGTAGAGGATCGTTAGCGATGTTTCCAATGCGGCTGCCGTTTCTCAATAATGAATTGGCGGTTGAGCGCCTGCGGGCGATTCAGCCGTACCACGCCAACGCCGTCAGCAAGCGTCTCGCTGAGGATCGTTTTGTAAGGCATTGTTACTCCGACGAAGGTGTCGATGTGAGTGGACGCAGTTTGATTTTTCCGCTAAAGCGCTTGAAATCAGCGATATTTTGTGTCACCAATGTATCAATCCCGTAGACCAACATAGTAGCGACAATGTTCGCGTCATGAACTTGTTTTCCACCCGTTGGAAACGCTTGTAACAGTGAGAGAAGTTGACTTGTTACCGCTGATGCTTCATCTGCTACGCGAAAAAGTGTCTGGAAATAATCAACACGCTCGACAACCTGTTCGACAGGCATTGGCTGAAGCCCCATCTGTGGGCGGGTCACGTTAGCGATATATTCGCGCAAGACTTGGCGGCTGATCCATAATTGCGTATCTGCTGCCCATAGCTCATTAATGATCGCAAGCGCTTCTCTGTGTAAAGGCGCGCTGGAAATGTTTGCTCGTAGCAGCACATTCGTGTCGATGAATACGTCAGCGCTCGTCGTCACCATACCAATCCTCTCGGCGCAACGAAATCTCCTCAGACCATTCGCCGAGATCGTCAACCGGGAAATTGAGCGGCGTATGCTGACGCGGCGCGCGTTTGGTGCTAATATGTCGAATCAACTCGTCTTGCTCTTCGGGTGTGAGTTCATCGACCGCTTTTAGCACTTCTTCGAATGTGATATCTACCCTGATTGCTAGTCAGTGATGATGTTGGTGAA
>JBBSNT010000298.1:0-5643 GCA_038260485.1 Aggregatilineales bacterium
CAGCCATAGCTGCTTCCCACCCCGCTCTAGACTCGGATCAGGCTCGCGCTCAATTTCCGAACAAGGACATGGCTATGTTTCGTCGTCAAGTGAAATACCAATCCGAACGAACCCGCACTTTCTTAGGAAGTCCTAGCGTCTTACGTCTGCCTGACGGTGCGCTCCTGGTTACCCATGATTATTTTGGCAAAGGCTGCCCGCGTAATCACGAAAATGAGGAAAGCCTGACCAGTGTTTACCGGTCTGAAGACGATGGAAACACTTGGGTGAACATTACCCATATCATGAACTGCTACTGGAGCACCTTGTTTCTGCATCAGGGAAGCGTGTACATTCTGGGCACGTCACAGCAGTATGGCTCGATTGTGATTCGCCGCAGCGACGACGGCGGTTACACTTGGACGCATCCCGCCGACCCGGAACACGGCTTTCTGTTCAAGGGCGGTCCCTTCTGGGAACCGCCGAGCTATCATTGCGCGCCGGTCGCGGTCTTAAAACACAACGGTCGCATTTACAAGGCTTTCGAGGACTGCGACCCGACCATCTGGGGGATCGGTTTCCGTGCCTGTGTGATCTCCGCGTCTGAGGACGCCGACTTGCTCAACGCGAACAACTGGACGATGAGCAACAAAATTCAATTTGATCCGACATGGATGCCTGCCGAATGGGGTGAGAACACGATCCCGGGCTGGCGTGAGGGCAACGTCGTCGCCGATCCGGACGGTGTATTGTGGGACGTCCTGACGTTTGAAGCCGCGCCTCTACCTGAGGAGAAATCGCCGCGCATCAAAATTCTGGATGACGGTAAGCGGCTGGAATTTGACCCAGCGACAGGTTTCTTCGATTTCCCCGGAAGTAAGGCAAAGTTCACGATGAGGCGCGATCCGGTCACAGGAACGTACCTGTCCATCGTCAATAATCTGGAGCAGCTAGACCTGCTGAAGGAAATGGCGCAAACGCCATCGACGACCCGTTTACACATGAAGCACCCCTTCCGACAACGTAATTTCGCTACGCTCGTAGCTTCGGATGATATGTGGCACTGGCGCAAGGTCAAGATACTGGTGCAGGACGAATCCGGTTTGACGCCGATGGACTCGATCCGGTTGACTGGTTTCCAGTATACGGACTGGCTGATTGATGGCGACGATTTGATCTATGTCGTGCGGACGGCTTATCGCGGCGCGCAGAATTTCCACGATTCGAATCAGATTTTGTACTGTGTGGAGAAGGATTTCCGGTCGCTGCTTTAGCCACCGGCTGGATAATAGAAGTTGCATGTGATGAGTCTGGAAAGACGCGCGCCTAGTGTTCTGCGGAGTAATGAATGACCGGTTATATCGTTCGGCGTCTGGGCTATATGGTGCTTGTCCTAGCGCTCGTCTCGATCGTGGCATTCACCATTATCAATCTGCCGCCGGGAAGCTGGATCGATAACTATGCGACGCAGCTTGCCGCATCCGGCACTCTGCCAGATCAGAGCGAGCTGGACTTTCTACAGCATCGCTATGGGCTAGATCAGCCGCTGCTTGAGCAATATGTACACTGGATCGTTCCATTGGTGACGAGGGGCGATTTTGGCTTCAGCTTCGAGTGGCAGCAACCGGTTTGGACGCTGATCTCCGACCGCTTGCTGCTCACCGTAATCGTATCGTTGGCATCGCTATTTTTTGTCTATGCCGTGTCGATACCAATCGCCCTGTACTCCGCCACGCACCAGTACTCGGCTGGCGATTATTTTTTCTCCTTCCTAGGCGTGCTCGGTTTGGCGACGCCCAGCTTTATGCTCGCGCTCGTCTTTATGATCATCATGCTGCGCGTTTTCAACGTGTCGCCGGGTGGGCTGTTCTCGCCTGAATACCTAAACGCTCCGTGGAGCTGGGGTCGTGTCGGCGATCTGCTGATCCATCTCCCCGTCCCGGTGATCGTGATCGGCGTATCTGGTACGGCAGCGGTCATCCGCATTCTACGTTCGCAGCTACTGGATGAATTTCAGAAGCAGTACGTCATCACGGCGCGGGCGAAGGGTGTGCGCGAGTTGAAGCTGATCCTGAAATATCCGTTTCGCATGGCAATGAACCCGATTATCAGCAACATCGGCACGATCCTGCCTGCCATTGTGTCAGGCTCGACCATCGTTGCGATTGTGTTAGGTCTGCCGATGGTCGGTCCGCTGCTGCTGCGAGCAATTGTCGCGCAGGACACCTTTGTGGCTGCCAGCATCCTGCTGCTGCTGAGCGTAATGACGATTATCGGCGTCTTTATTGCGGATCTCCTGCTGATGTGGCTGGACCCCCGTATTCGCTTCGAGAAGTCGGCATAAGGTATGGAGATGGGTACAGAAACAACGACAGGTCCTGCTTCAATGGTCAGCTTGAAATCGGAGCAGACTTATGAAATTCTTTCGCAGCGACAGCTCGTCTGGCGCAAGTTCAAGCGCCATCGGCTAGCGCTGGTCTGCTTCTACGCACTGATCACCCTTTACGCAATCGTGATCTTCGCGGAATTCTTCGCACCCTACGGCGCGTTCGAACGGCATAGCGATTTTCTGCTCGCGCCGCCAACGTCGCTCCACTTTGTGGACGAAAACGGCACTTTTCACCTACGTCCATTCGTCTACAAAGTAACGAACGAGCTGAACCGTCAAACTTTTACGCGCACGTTCGTCGAAGACACGAGCGAGCACTACGACCTGCACTTCTTCGTCCACGGTGATCCATACCTGCTGCTCGGCTTCATCCAGAGCGATATCCATCTCTTCGGGGTCGATGCGTCCGGCACCATATTCCTAGTCGGAACAGACTCGCTCGGACGCGACGTGTTCAGCCGACTGCTGCTCGGCGCGCGCACATCGCTGTTCGTCGGTTTACTCGGTCTATCTATCGGCTTCGTCCTTGGTTTATTCTTCGGCGGCATTTCCGGTTATTACGGTGGCAATGTCGACCTGTTTGTGCAGCGTCTGACGGAGTTTCTTCAGTCATTGCCCACGCTGCCGCTGTGGATGGCGTTAGCTGCGCTCGTGCCAGCGGAATGGACGCCAATTCAAGTATACTTTGGCATCTCGTCCGTGCTTGCCATCATCGGTTGGACTGGATTGGCACGTGTCATTCGTGGCAAGCTCATCAGCCTGCGCGAAGAAGACTATGTCACTGCCGCGCGTCTCAACGGGCTGACAGAAGTCGCGATCATCACCCGCCATCTGCTCCCCGGCTTCATGAGCTACCTGATTGTTTACCTCACTCTAGCCGTCCCGCAGATGATCTTAGGCGAAACGGCGCTCAGCTACCTAGGTTTGGGTATCCGCGCGCCAGCCGTCAGCCTAGGCACGCTGCTCCAGGACGCGCAGAATGTGCAGACGGTGACGATCAGTCCGTGGCTGCTTGTCCCCGGCGGCATGGTCATTCTGATCGTGGTCGCCTTCAATTTCCTAGGCGATGGGCTGCGAGATGCCGCCGACCCGTACAAGCACATTTGATTCGGATGGGAATAGTTATGGCGCAAGACTCGATACTGCTTCGTCTCGAAGACCTCAAGGTATATTTGCCACTCGAAGAGGGTATTTTGAAGGCGGTTGACGGAGTCTCTCTGGAAGTGAAACCGGGACAAACGCTCGGTTTGGTGGGAGAATCCGGCTGTGGCAAGAGCACGCTCGCTCTGTCCCTGCTGCGACTCACGCCCCGCTTTGCCCGCACATCGGGGCAAATCCTGTTTCAGCCGCGCGTTGGCGCGCCGGTCGATTTGGCTCAACTGGACGCGCAGTCCGACGCGATCCGGGCAGTGCGAGGCAACGAGATTGCCCTGATTTTTCAGGAGCCAATGACCTCGTTTTCGCCGCTTTACACGATTGGCAACCAGATCATCGAGCCGATCCTGTTGCACCGCACCAAAGATGCTCAGGCGGCGCGCGAGATCGCGCTGGATATGCTGGCGCGCGTGGGTATTCCTGATCCCGTCGAGACAATCCGCAAGTACCCGCAGCAGCTTTCAGGCGGAATGCGCCAGCGGGCGATGATCGCGATGGCGCTCTCCTGTCAGCCGCGCCTGCTGATCGCTGACGAGCCGACGACCGCGCTGGATGTCACGGTACAGGCGCAGGTGCTCAAGCTCATGCGCGACCTGCAAGCCGAATTTGGCATGTCCATCCTCTATATCACACACGACCTCGGCGTCATCGCGCGAATGGTTGACGAAGTCGCCGTGATGTATCTGGGACGTATCGTGGAGCAGGCGAATGTCGATTCACTGTTTCACAAGGCGGGGCATCCCTATACGCAGGCGCTGCTTCGCTCTATCCCCCGCGTGGGGAAGAAGTCGAAGCGACGACTAGAATCGATTCAGGGCAACGTCCCTGTGCCCATCAACAAGCCGGTGGGCTGCGATTTCTACCCGCGCTGTCCCTTCGTCATGCCCGGACTGTGTGATAGGATCGAGCCTCCGCTCGTGCCGATTGAAGATGATCATCGCGTCAGTTGTTATCTACATCCAGCGGTAGTCGCAGCGGTACAGCGCGAGGACGAGAGTCAGGCATACCATGCAACCTGATAAGATGGAGCGAACGGACGGACCGGTTCTTGAAGTCCGTTCCCTTAAGAAATATTACCCACTGGAACGCGGCTTCACCCGGCGCGTTGTCGGGCAGGTGAAGGCGGTGGACGATGTTAGCTTTACGCTCCAGCGAGGCGAAGTATTGGGGTTAGTGGGCGAGTCTGGCTGCGGCAAAACGACGCTCGGTCGCTGCCTGCTGCGAGCACTCGACCCGACCTCAGGTGAAATTCTGCTGCGCACGCGCAGCGGCGACGTGGTCGACCTAGCAAAAGCGGACAAGCGTATGCTTCGAAGCATGCGTAAAGAAATGAACATGGTGTTTCAGGACCCGTTTTCCTCACTCTCGCCGCGCATGACGGTGCTGGAAATCGTTGGCGAGCCATTACGCGCGCAGGGCGTAAGCCGTAGCGCAGTCGAGGAGCGCGTGAAGGAGCTGGCTGCGCTGGTCGGACTGAATACCGGACATCTGAATCACTATCCCAATGCGTTCAGCGGGGGTCAGCGCCAGCGCATCTGCATCGCTCGTGCGCTAGCTACCAACCCGACATTCATCGTCGCGGATGAGCCAGTATCGGCGCTTGACGTCTCCATTCAGGCGCAGATTCTGAACCTATTGCAGGATTTACAGGGTGAGCTGAACCTGAGTTACGTATTTATCGCCCATGATCTGAGTGTCGTCGAGCATATCGCAGACCGTGTGGCGGTGATGTATGTGGGCAAAATAGTCGAGCTTTCGGAGACGGAGGACCTTTATCTGCGCCCGCGACATCCGTACACAGAAGCCCTGCTGTCCGCTGTCCCCAAGCCCGACCCACGCGTGCGCGAAGAGCCAGTGATCCTACCGGGTGAGGTTGCAAACCCCGCCAACCCTCCCAGCGGCTGCTATTTCCATCCACGCTGCAAATACGCTCAGGAAATCTGCAAGCTACAGACGCCGCCACTGGAAGAAGTGACGCCGGGACATTTTTCAGCGTGCCATTTTGCCCACGAACTGGAGCTGACCGGCGTTCCCGACCAAGTTGAGGGGCTGTAACCACACAAACATCGTTCCAACAGTAAGTGGAAGACTTATGATCAATTCCATCAAGAAAGCCGTAC
>JBBSNT010000299.1:0-5634 GCA_038260485.1 Aggregatilineales bacterium
CATCGACATCACAGAACAGCGCGAGTAAACTCATATTGGGATACCTTTCGTGTTAGGGGTAACACGAAGCTTAACCGCTTCTTGTAAGGTATCCCACCCCTATCCGAAACTCAGGTTAAGTAAAGGCGTAACTTCTTGAAACAATTTTTCCTGCTCGTCAGCGTGATCACCCTCGCGCTGTTGGCGACTGGCGTCGCCGCGCAAACCAACCCGCTCAGCGTAGACGATATCGAACTGATCAGCGGCGTGGACAATTTTGGTCAGCCATTGATGCAAGCAGTCGGCGTCTTGACCAATCACAGCAGCACCAGCGCCTACACGGACATCACGCTCAATGCTGAAGCATACGACGCCAATGACAGCTTGATTGGTGAAGGCATCGGCGTACTTGCAAATGCTTGCGGCATCGGGCTACTGTCCAATTTTGGGCTTCAGCCGGGCACGACTCAGCAGTTCAGCGCGCCGCTGGAACTGTTCGAGCAAGATGCTGCCATTGCCCGCGTCGTGATCAGCGCGTCGGCGCGCTCGACCAGCGCCACGCCACCCGCGCCGCTCGCCGATGGCATCGATCAGGTCACCAGCGCCGAAACTGTCAACATCGAGTGGATCGACGCGCATAGTTTCCGCTATGCCACAGGGTGCGAAACCGATTTATTCACGGACTGGATGTGGCAGAGCTACAACACAGAAACGAACGCCGCCACCGAAATCATCCCGCCGCACGCCGACGAGATGACCGACACGCTCCGCCAGCGCCTACAACTCGAAGACGATGTGATCTTCGCTCATTCGATGCTCCGCTACACGCCTGACGGCAATCGCCTCGTCTACCAGAACGCCCGTAACGACTTCCTGAGCGCCTACATCGACGGCACATTCCGGCGCGGACTCTACACTGGGCTGCACAGCCAGAGCTTGCAAGGCATTTATTGGCTGCCAGAGGAGAAATTCCTCGCCTACTACTACGGCGCATATAGTGATCCGGTCAGCTATTTCACCGCCGACGCTGAATCCCGCGTCATCAGCCCCGCGCTTGCTAATAATCCGCCCTCGCTCATCGTGCCGGGAGTCTCGCGTGATGCCCGCCGCGTTGTCATCGCGGGTGATTACGACGACGGCTTAGGCTACTACCTTTATGTCGTCACCAACGGCTTTTTTGAGAAATTATTCAAGGCTGAAGCAATCCCCGGCAATAACTACCCCGCGCCGATCCCGCTTTCCGGTGGCGACGAAGACCTGATCACAGAGATTTACGTCGCACTGCCCATCGACGGACAGGCGCGCCTGCAATGCTTCAACCGCGACGAAGGCTTTCTGCACGACCTCGGCGCGCTGCCGCTCGATCTCAGCGACAGCGAACGCGCGTGGTGGTGGCTTTCGCCGGACAATAACACGATTGCGCTGGCGGCGACTGGCGTGAACGGCGGTCTGTGGCTGATCAACCTGACCGCGCTGCCCGCCTGTATCGGCGAATAAAGTCCATCTGCAACTACGTCGTCATTATTGCGTACAATGGGGTATCCGCTCGACTTCGGCAAACGGCGAACGCTCATGAATAACCCCTCGTGGCTCGACGCACTCTCCGACGGCAAGATGTTCCGCAATTGGCTGGCGCTGTTCGCCAACTTCTGGTTCGGGCTGGCGTACATCATCTTTGTGATCGGCGGCTTCCCGCTCGCCTTGAGCCTGTCGGTCGTGCTAGTCGGCATTCCGCTGCTGCTGTTCATGCTGGCGACCACACGCACACTTGCCTTGCTTGATCGCCGTCTGATGGCGACCATCCTCGACGTTGAGCCGCCCCAAGATTTCGATGACATAGACATGCGTGGTGCAAATCTCGGTGAGCGCTTGGGGATGCTGCTCGGCAGCATGGCGACGTGGCGCAGCGCCCTCTACCTGCTGGTGAAATTTCCGCTTGGCATCGTGTCGATCACGCTCTCGCTGCTGATTCTGCTGTCGCTGGCGGTCGAAGTCCTCTTGCTCGCCCCACTGACGATTGACCTGCACCTGATCACCGTCCGCTTGCTGCGCTGGTCAGCAGTCGCGCTGTACCGGATCAACAACTTCTTTCTGCCGAAGGGCAAGTCGAAGCGCTTCAGCCGCCTCGAACTGGTCGAGAACGAGCCGGAAGACGACCTGCGCTACTACATTGACGACGACGGCGAAATAGCCGTCGCTAAACGCGGGCGCTAACGCCTCGCGCTCATTTGCGGGCGAGATATGGTAGCATTGAGCGGCTCTTACCTATCCGCTTTTCAGTAGGGTCGCAGCGAACTGCGCCCTCTTTTACGGCGTATAATGACCTTCTCTAAATCCCTTTCCAAATTCGAACTGCTCACACTGCTGGCGATCCTGCTGCTCGCGGCGCTGCTGCGCTTTGCTTATCCCGGCGTCAACGCCTACGCTAGCGACGAGGCACACATCAGCCTTGACGCGCTGCGGATGGCACGCGGCGGCGAGTTTGTCATGGCGGGGCAGCCATCCTCGGTAGACATTCCGTTTTTTCCGGCGAGCGTCTGGCTGTTCACGCTGCCCTACGCCATCTCACCTGATCCGCTGATAGCGACGGCGTTCGTCAGCTTGATCAGCTTAAGCGCGGTCGCCGGAGTGTGGTGGCTGGCACGGCGTTGGGGCGTATGGGTCGGGCTGATCGCGGCGCTCTATCTCGCTGCGTCGCCATTCGCGGTCTTTTACGGGCGCAGCATCTGGCAGCCGAACCTGCTCGCACCGCTCTCGCTGGCGTGGGCGATCTGCGCTTACCTCGGCGTCACACGCCAGACCCGCGCCGGAAATGTCGCCGTCGTGATGACGGTCTTTCTCGGCTTGTTCGTCGTGCAGGTGCATTTTGCGGGGATCGCGCTCATTCCCGCAACTGCTTATCTGTTCCTGCGTTTCCGCTGGTGGCGGCGCTTGATTCCCGTGCTGATTGGCGCGATGGTCGCCCTCGCCGCCATGATCCCCTATGGCTACTACATCATCATCGTCGATCCGGCAATCCTTGACCGCTACGGGCAGGTCATCGGCGGCGGTTCGTCCAACATCGACGGGCAGGGCGTCGAGAACCTGATCCGCCTCGCCGTCGCTTGGGACTGGGGCTTCCTCGGCATGGGTGACACCGATACCCTCAGCCACACCCTTCCGACCGTCATCGCGGCAGGCATCCTGACGCTTTTAGGGCTGATGACGGCGATTCGAAAGCTGCTCGTAGGGGCACAGCGCGCTGCGCCCCTACAGGAAAATAATACGTCCCGTGCCCTAGCTGAAATCCTGCTGCTGTGGCTGATCATCTCGCCGCTGTTCTTCTTGCGACACGGTACGCCCGTCCTGATCCACTACCAACTCGTCGCGCTGCCCGCGCTGGCGATTCTCGCGGGCGCGAGTACACTGTTGTTCCGCGCCCGCCGCTGGCGTTTGATCGTCGCAACGATCATGATCGCGCAAGCGGCGGTCTGGTCGGCGCAAATCATGCAAACGCTCGATGACGTAGCAGTCAACCGCCCGCCCAACAGCGCACTGTCGAGCATCCTGCGCGAATCGCGCGACGCCACCAATCAAGCCGCCGATCCGGTGCTGTTCTTCGCACATGGCGATGATCCACTTGTCGATGGCGAAGTCGCTGTCTTTAAAACGCTGCTCTGGACGCGCGCGTATCGCCTGATCAACGGCGAAAACCTGCTGATCTTGCCGCCCTATCCGGCGACGCTGCTGGCGACGCTTGCGCCTTTTCAGGCGTGGGAAGAAATCCAAGCGTCCGGCTTGGCAAACGACGTGCAGACCTATCCGCGCCGTACAGGGGCAGAACCGTTGGTAGCGACGCGCTACGACGGCGTCAGCGACCCGCAGGGCTTTACCGTCATTGACCCGATTCCATTCGCCGACGGCTCAACGCTGACCCGCTGGCGCATCCGCCGTGTTGGGGATCGCCTGCGCGTCTCGACACTCTGGCGTGTCGATGCCGATGCTATAGTAGGGACGTACCAGCAGGTCCACCATCTACGCGACGACGCTCATGCTGAAGGCGACCCGCTGGCGATCTCCGACGTTGCTCTATCACGCGCGACGTGGCGCAGCGGCGACCGTGTGATCGTCATGGCGGATTTCTTCGACATCGCGCCGGGGACGGAAAACCTATCGCTCGCCATCGGACATTACACCCTGCCCGACCTCGCGCGCATCCCGCGCACCGACTCCGATGACTCGGCGGTGCATCTCGGCACATTTACCGCGCCCTAGCCCTCTCTTTATGGAAACTATACAATCTGACCCCTATTCACGTTGTGCAAATAGTGCTAATGTGAAGACATAATCAATTTATTTCATGGCTAGAGGAAATTATTATGCGTCAAGATTGCTGGCAAATCTGGGCGGATCGTGGCTTTTTGATGAACCCCGATCCGGTCAGTTGTTTGAATGACTCGTTAAAAGATTTTCCCATCCCCGCAGCAGAACTTACTCACGCCATATCCCTCGCCGCCGACCTACCTCACCTGCTCGACACCCACCGCATCCGCGCCGCACTCGAAGAACTCCCGGTGGTCGATCTGTGGGCGCTGCACGCGCATCTCGATCAGGTCGATTTCCGCGTCATTGAGCGGCTGATGCAAATCTACGCCTATCTCGCCAGCGCGTTCGTCTACGCCACTGACGAAGCCCCAGAACATCGCATTCCGGCAGGTGTTGCCCTGCCGCTAGTACAGCTTGCAGATATGGTCGAACGTCCGCCGATCCTCTCCTACGCGGGCTACGTGCTCGGCAACTGGCAGTTGATCGAACCAGCAAACGGGATCAATGTCGATAATATGCGTTTAGTGCAAAATTTTCTCGGTAATGCCGACGAATCGTGGTTCATCCGTATTCACGTGGACATCGAAGCCCGCGCCGCCGACGCGCTCTTGAGCATCCAGCAAGCAGCCAGCGCTGCCGCCAGCAACGATCTGTCAGCGCTCGAAATCGCGCTAGCAACGGTCGAAGCGAGCGTTTGCCAGATGATCGCCACCTTCCACCGTATGCCCGAAGGCTGCAATTCCGACGTCTACTATTTCAAGGTGCGCCCCTACATCTTCGGCTTCAACGAGGTCGTCTACGAAGGCGCGTTCGGCGATCAACCGCAGACCTTTCGTGGACAGACGGGCGCGCAGAGTTCGATTGTGCCGACGCTGGTCGCTGCACTTGGCTTGCAGCATGAGCAAACCGGGCTGACACAGCATCTTGAAGTCATGAAAGCCTATATGCCCAAGCCGCACCGCGACTTCATCGAGTCCATGCACACCGCGCCCACTCGCGCCGCCGTACTGCGCCATCGTGACCGCTCTGCGCTGGTGGAAACGTACAACGAGTGTCTGCGACAGGTGACGGAATTCCGCAGCCTGCACTATCACTACGCCACAACCTATATCGCTGAAAAAGTGACCAGCCCGGTCGGCACTGGCGGCACAGTCTTTATGGATTGGCTCAAGCAGTTAATTGGCGAGACTGAACAGCAGCTGGTTTAAGCATGAACTGATTCAAACTATTTGATTGAGCAGGATGGATAGTGCATCATGAGAGAAAAACCTGACCAAAGGTGATTTCTCATGAGCACTATCCCGACCAGTGTAACCGAAGAACAATTCGATCTGCATATCCGACCGTTGC
>JBBSNT010000300.1:0-5616 GCA_038260485.1 Aggregatilineales bacterium
CGGTTGTTCGTCAGCAGCATCGATGCCTAGCGACGCGAAGATGTCCTCTCCCTGCGGCGTTTCTTCCTCGGTCGCCTGTTCGTCCCACTGCCCGAATAGGTCGTCCTCTGCTTCCGCTTCCGCGAGCGGTTGTTCGTCAGCAGCATCGATGCCTAGCGACGCGAAGATGTCCTCTCCCTGCGGCGTTTCTTCCTCAATCGCCTGTTCGTCCCACTGCCCGAATAGGTCGTCCTCTGCTTCCGCTTCCGCGAGCGGTTGCTCGTCATCGGCGTTCAGGTTCAGCGACGCAAAGAAATCGTCTGCTTGTGGCGTCTCGTCTTCCGAGTCAGCAAAGAGATCGTCTGTCATCCAGCCCGATTGAAGTTCGGCAGCGGGAATGAGGTCGCCATCTTGATCCGCTGCGGCGTCTTCGCTAACCGGCTCAATCTCGGCAGCGGGTTCGCCTCGCTTGAGCAAGTTAGTCAATCCTGCTGGTGCTTCTGGATTCGTATCCTCCAAACTGGCGCGTTCGTTTTCGTCCATTTGATCGGGCATGACAGCACTCAGCCAGTCGTCACCGGGCGCGGCTTCGGCGACCGCTTCTTCATTGATGGCGTTGTCCGGCACATCTGACCAATCGAAATCATCACCAATGGCACTGGTGTCAGGCTGCGCTGACCATGCCGAATCATCGTCGGCGTCACTCGCTTCAAACGATGATTGAGGATCATTCTCGTAAGATTGAAGTGGGTGCGTCGCCGACGAGACGATGTTATTGAGTTCGCTCAACCACGTCAGCGTGTTTTCGTCGCTGGCAACAGGTTCCGGCAGATCAGGTTCTGGCTCTGGTTCGGCAGCTTCTTCCTTGACGAACCACGCCAAATCGGGTTCTTCAATATCTTCGATTTCGTCGCGTGCCGCCGCACGGTCTGCGGCAAGGTTGTTAAAGAAGGCGTTCAGTTCATTCTGTGGAATTTCGACCTCGGGTTCGGATTCCGATTCATCGAAATCATCCTGCTGATCGGCAAACGGATCGTCATCGTCTGGTTCAGCCGCCCGCCCAACCGAGGGCATTTCGCGGAACCAGTCCGGTATGTCATCATCTTGCGCATCAACCGCCTCCCCCCGAAAGAAGTCGTCCGTAGGGAGATTTTCGAGGTCAGGAATCGGCTGTTGGATCACCCAATTCAGGTCGGGTTCGCCTTCGTCGTCCTCAGAGGGCGTTGGCGGTTTTCCGCCAATCGAGTCAAAGAACGAGATGATCTCGTCGTCCTGTTGCGGTTCGGCGGATGGCGTGGTCTCCGCGACCATATCGATCATCCACGGTGCTGCTTCCTCAGCGGGTGAATTCTTCTCGATGTTGAACCACTCAGGCGCATCGCTGGTATCGAGTTCTTCCAGACCCAAGAACCAATCAGGAAGCTGCCCCGTCGCGGCGGGCGTCGGTGCGCGCTTATCCTTTTCGATAGCTGACAGCAGGTCAGGGACTTCTTCCTCAATATCCTTGACCCGTTTCGATTCGGTCTGTTGTGTCATCCACAGATCGAAGGTCAGTTCAGTATCGTCCGAATCAGCGAGTTCGTCCCCTGCGGATAAATACGCTTCCGAGAGTTCCGCCCCGCCGATCTTGTACGATTTCGGCTCTTGCATCCCCGCCAACCAAGGCGGCACGTCCTCTTGACTGGCGTCTTCAGGGGGCGGCGGTGGGGTTAGGCGCTTCAGACGCGACGGTGGCGAAGCGGGCTGCTCAGGCGGCGGAGGCGCATTCTCGCGCAGCCACGGCGGAACATCCGACTCATCCGCGCTAGACGGCGGCGGCTCAGAAGACGGCGGGGAGGACGAAGTGGGAGATGAGGAAGGCGACGGTGGCACAGCCTTCGGATCAGCCTTCTTTTTATCTTCTGGCTCTCCACTGAGCCACGAAGGGAGTTTCTTCGGGTCTTGAGTCATTGCAAATTACTCACGATAGGAACGATCTTGCCCGACGAGCACGCGGATGCCGGTGACGACTGTCGCCAGCGCGATACCCAACAGGATACCACGTGCGCCCGCACTCACCGGCACAGCCATCAGCCAGTCGCGTGCTTGACGCAGCAGCCCAGCCTGTGGCAGCGGCAGCGCACCAAGTAGCACGATCAGCAGCACGACCGTGAACAAAACGGCACTCCACGTTACACGACGGCGCATCAAGCGATATGCGCCATAGACCAAAGCGAATACGACTAACCCCGCCAGCGCCGATTCAACCGACACCTGCACGGTTTCGAGCAGCATATTATTAGTCTCGCGCTCGCCAAGCAGCCATAGAATCAGCACTGCTGCCGCGCTGATCACCAGCGCGATGCTGTAAACCCAGCCGCCCGACCGCCGGGTAATCCGGCGAATATGCACACCGAACAGGTTCAGAATGCCGATCAAAATCGTGACGGCGACGGTGATCACAACCAACTGTAACATCACGTTGGTGATGTTGAAGACGACTCCACTGCCCGAAAGCAGCCCCCAAATGCTCAGCAGCCCAACGCCGATAGCAATGGCGGTCGCTACTGTTGTACCCAACCGTCGAATCATCGATTATCCCCCACTGAGCAAGCGCGACAGCGCGGCGGCAACCGGCTCGCGGATTGAGTTCACAGTTGCAATCAGGATACCAGCAATCAGAAGCCAGCGCAGCACGTCAAGCGCCACGACGCTGCCGCGCTGAATCGCACTGTCACCCAAGTACGCGCCAGCCACGAACATCTCCTCGCCGATCAGCGCATGATCTGCCATTGCGTAGGCGACCGCCTGTCCATCAAGGTCGATGCTGCCCGCAATCGTCGATTGGCGGCGGCGCGCGGCAGTTTCGAGCACGAGCGCAATTTCAGGCCCGAAGCTGCCAACCAGTACATTACCGGAGACACGGTCGTCGCCGAGCACGCCCGTCAGGGCGGCGGCGAATACCAACGTGCGCGCACCTGCCGGATACCAGCGTACGCCGTTCGATAGCTGGGTGCGGCTGGCGGTCACACGGCGGTTGGCGAGCGCGCGTCTCAGCGTGCCATAACCAAGCGGCAGTGCGCTTGGATCACTCACGGTCAAAATAGTCGTTCCGGCGAGATTACGCTGCGCAACCTGATAGAACAGTTCAGCGTTCGCCAACGTCAGCGCCGTATTGCTGCCGCCTAGTCCCGCCCCGCCGAACGAAACGTGCATCGGGCGTCCCGCTTCGATGGCTTCGCCTACGAACAGCGGAATAGCTGCGTAGGCGGGCAGTGGACGCAGTGGAAAGGCGTCTTTGCGCCGCCGAATAAACTGCGTCACGATCAAGCTGACGGCAAACGCCGTCAGGATGATTAAGATTGTCAACGCTTGCGTTGTGCTGTCCACGCTGTCCCTCATGTACCAGAAGGCAAAGTCTACTGCACCGCATTAGGTTTAGAGATCAGTATCGTCGGATGGCGCATCGAGCGGTTTATCGAGCGCCTGCCGCAGGCGCTCGATACCGCCGGGTTCTTCGAGCACCTGTGCCAACGCGCTCATGCCAACGCCGAATCCACCGAACAGCCGCGCCGCTGGCTGCGCGACCCACAGGAGCTGTGCGCCCAGCGGTCCAAGCGGCTCAAGTACGTCAAGCGCCGTACTCAGGGCATCGCCCCAACCGCGCGCTCGTATTTCGTCAATCCAGTGTTGATCAGCCATAAGCGCAGTATAACACAGCCATTTCGCCTATCGAAACAAACGGAAGTCCCAATGCACCACCTTAAAGTGCAACCCGGCAGCGAGCCACACATGTGTCTCTGATCTATGTTATATTAATTTCATCCATTGCGGATGAAGCCTTCATAAAGATGCTGAAATTAGGGGGACACGATGGCAGCAGATCGTGTTGAGGAGATTGCCGCCTTGCTGGTAGAGGCGGGTCAAGCGCATCGCAAGTATGAGCAAAATCAGCTTCATGGCGCTCCGGACACGGATTGGACACGCTGGTATGCAGGTTACACCGTCGAGCAGGGCATCAGCGCGTTGTTGGGACACGCCGTGACGGTTGACACGCTCGTCAAGTTCTTCGCCAACGCCGACGCCGAATACCAGCGCAGCAGACCCAACGAGCAATGGACGACTTATGTCGCCCGCCGTATGCCTATCGCTTTATAACTGCCAGCACATCGTATCCCGCAGCAGAGCCGCACTTCCAATCAATTTCAGCGCGCATTGCCCCGCTTGCGCTACAATATGCCCTACTCTGCAAATGATGTTAGGAGCAGTTTGTCGATGCGTCTCGCAGTTTTATCTGACATTCACGGCAATGTGACCGCGCTGGACGCGGCACTTGCCGACCTCGCAGCGCTTGGCGGCGCGGATCAGACATGGTTCTTGGGCGATCTCGCCGCCTTTGGACCGCGCCCCGCCGAATCTGTCCAGCGCGTCAAAGCACTGGTCGATGCGGTCAAGGACGACGAGGACAAGAAGCACACGATCCGCGTCATTCACGGCAATACAGATCGCTATCTCGTCTACGGGCTGCGTCCCAAATTCCCGGCGGCGAAAACCGCCGAAGAATTCGACCAACTCCGCACCGACTTGCGCGACTTTAGCGACCGTATTCACTGGTGTCTCGATCAAATCGGCTTCGATGAGTACGATTTCCTGCACAAACTACATGGCGAATGTGATCTCCGCGCCGAAGGTTACGGTTATGTCATCGGCTATCACGCCGTCCCCGGCGACGACGAAGCCTTCGGCTTGATGCCCGATTCATCCGACGAAGCGGCAGCCGACGCCCTGCTCGACCGCGAAGGACGGATGGGTATTGGCGGACACATCCACGTCCAGATGGATCGTGAAGTGCGCGGCTGGCGCGTGATCAACGTGGGCAGCGTCGGCGTCTCTTTCGACATGCCCGGCAAAGCGCAGTACGTCGTCTTCAGCTTCGAGGGCGACCATGTGCAGGTCGATTTGCGCGCCGTCCCTTACGACATCGAAGCGGTGATCGCCGACTCGCGTGAGCGCGGCAACCCGGCGACCGACTGGTTGGCGGGCAAACTGCGCGCCAGCAGTCAGTAGCCACAATGCCCCAGCGCGACCAACTCTTCCGCGAACTGGCAAACGAACAGGATTACGGCGTCCTCTTGGTGGCGCAGATGGGCGGCACGCCCAACGAACTCCAGTTGATCGTCGAAACCGCCCGTTACGATGAATCGGTGCAGGGGCTACGTCCCCAGCACGATTACGCGATTAGGGTGCTGGGCGTGCGCGAACACCGCGTCAACCTCGGCGTGTTCGGACACCTAGACTTCAACGTGGATCACCCGCTGCTCTACCATCACAATACACCGAAGGTCGCGATCTATTTCGACGGCAAGCCCGACGACGTTTACGAACTCGTGCTCGATCTCTCGCAAGCCTACGTCAGCACGTTCGGACAGTGGCGGCATCTCGTCGATATGGCGGACGATTTCAATCGAGCGCTGCCGCTGGTCGATCTGCTCCAAAGCGGTTACGGTTTGCTCGGCACGATGCCCAAACCGCTCGCGGAGCGCATAGCGAAGGTACTGGCACATCACAGCTTGAAATACAGCCTCACCGAAGATACGTCCTTCGAAACCGAAGATGAACATGGGCGCTCGCGTTTGGCGAAACTGCTGCTGATCGATC
>JBBSNT010000301.1:0-5606 GCA_038260485.1 Aggregatilineales bacterium
AGGTCGTCATCGTTGACGAGTTCACCGGGCGCTTGATGTTTGGACGGCGCTTCTCGGAAGGTCTGCATCAAGCGATTGAAGCCAAAGAAGGCGTCGAAGTCCGGCGCGAAAACTTGACGATGGCGACGATCACCTTCCAGAACTTCTTCCGCATGTACAACAAACTCGCGGGGATGACCGGTACGGCGCTGACGGAAGCCGAAGAATTCGAGAAGATTTACAATCTCGACGTCGTCGCCATCCCGACGCACCGCCCCATGATCCGCGCCGACTACGAAGACCTGATCTACGCGAATGAAGAAGCGAAGTTCAAGGCGATCACCGAAGAAATTAGGGAACGTCAATCACAGGGGCAGCCCGTGCTGGTCGGTACGGTTGCCATCGAAACGTCGGAGCGCATCGCCAAAGCGCTCAAGCGCGCGGGCATTGAACATCAGGTCTTGAACGCGAAGCAGCACGAACGCGAAGCCGAGATCATTACACAGGCGGGTCGCCCCGGTAACGTCACCATCGCCACCAACATGGCGGGTCGTGGGGTTGACATTTTGCTCGGCGGCAACCCTGAAGGTTTGGCGCGCGAACGTCTGCGTAAAGAAGGACGCGAACTGACGCAGGTTTCGCACGACGAATGGAACGCGCTGGTCAAGTCGATTGCGCAGGACATCGAGCCGGATCGCAAAACCGTACTCGGCGCGGGCGGCTTGTTCGTGCTGGGTACGGAACGTCACGAAGCCCGCCGAATCGACAATCAGTTACGCGGTCGTTCCGGTCGTCAAGGTGACCCCGGCGAAACGCGCTTCTTCCTCAGCCTCGAAGACGATTTGATGAAGCGCTTTCAGGGTGATCGCGTCAAGAACTTCATGTCGTGGGCACAAATCCCCGAAAATGAACCGATTGAACACAACATGATCACCAAGTCGATCACGCAGGCGCAGGTGCGCGTCGAAGGTCACAACTTCGACATCCGCAAGCGCGTGCTGGAATACGACGACGTGGTCAATGTGCAGCGTGAAGCGATTTACGGGCAGCGTCAGCGCATCATGAAGGGCGAGTCCCTGCGCGACGATTACCTCAAGATTCTCGATGACGAAATCGGCAAGACGATTGATGAATTCGCGCCTGACGCCGACGATTCTGATGCGTGGGATTACGAGGCGATGTATCAGAAGCTGTTCACAATCTTCCCCGTTCCGGTCGAAATCACACCAGAGACGATGGAAGCCTACGCCAGCCTCGACGACCTCGAAGACGCGATTGTGGACGCCGCGCACGACGCCTACGACGCCAAGGGCGAAGAACTGGGCGAAAACCTGATGGAATTCGCTGAAAAGCGGATTATGCTCGACTCGATTGACAGCCACTGGCGGCGGCACTTGACCGACCTCGACATACTGCGCGAAGGTATCGGCTTGATGGCGATTGCCCAGCGCGACCCGCTGGTCGAATACAAGCGCGAAGCCTACGAAATGTGGCAGGGGTTGCAAGACGAAATTCGCTCCAACGCCGCGCATCACATCCTGCGCGTACAGGCGCGTGCCGCCCAACAGCCGCAGCGGCTTATCCAGCGCACGATTCGCAACGTACAAGCGGTTCGCCCCGGCGCGGTCATCAATACCAAGCCAGAGCCGGTCAAGAAATCGGCGAAAGCGCAAATCGGACGTAATGATCCTTGCTGGTGCGGCAGCGGCAAAAAGTATAAACACTGCCACTACCACGAAGACAAAGCCAGCAGCACGACCTAGCGCTTGATCGGGTACTGGTTGATTTAGGGTTCAACACGATCACAGGCGGCTCTTGTGGGGGCAGGTCAAGCACAAATAGACCTGCCTCTACCTAAATCCTCTCTCATATTCGGAACGAGCACCCTTAGGTAGTGAAGGAGTACGACGTTAGACGATGGCTCAACATTCGACATCGCCACTCGAAGCGGACATCGACGCCCGTTTGCTCGATTTTGTGCGGAATCAAGTGGATACATTCGTGAAATGGGATCTCGTGCGTTTCTTTCACGACAACCCCTACGCGGTGGATACAGCGACCAACATCGCCCGTTTCACCGGACGCGACTCCCTCACAGTTGAACGAGAACTTGGAGAACTGGCAGAACGTGGCGTTCTGGAAACCAGTACCGCAGGTGAAAAACGAATTTATCGTTACGTCAAAGACCTGCCCACCCGCGACATGATTCAACGTTTTGTGCTCGCGTGCGATGACCGGAATTTCCGCGTCCGTGCGATCAATCAGGTCATCGAAGGGTTACAGTAAGCGCGTGTCATCCGATGCTTTCTCTCAACTCGTCGTCTTGTACGGTTGGTTCATGCTGGCGGTACTGGTCGTCTTTGTCACCCTCATCGCGCGCTTCTATCAGCGCTTTGCGGGCGAAACGACCTATTTCTACCTGTTCGCCGTGCCAATTCTGCTTTTCGGCTTGCAGGCGATCCGCCAGACGAATTACCCAAACGATCCACTGGGCGACCTGTTAGCGGCGGCGGCTGGAGTTAGCCTGATCGCGTTGTGTCTGCTCCTCTATCGGCGCATGACGACGGGGCGCGACGAACGCGCGCTTTGAGGCAGCAAGTGATCATATGAACATTTCCACGCTGATCGGCTTACTAGGTCCACTCTCGATTGCAGTTTTGCTGATCGTGATCGGGCTGCTCAGCAAGCGGCTCGGCGAACAAACCCACGCCAAACCCTACTATCTTGGCTTTTACGCGGCGGCGCTGTTCATGGTGATCAGCGCCGCCGCACGCTTGTTTTCCCCCGCTGCTGGCATTCCTGAAGACGATCCTGTATGGATCATTCTCGAAGATGGGCTGCCCGCCGCTGCCCTGACGATTGGCGTCATGCTGGCGTGGCGTTACTGGAGTTGGCTGCTGGCAGAGCGCGACTGATCTGACTACAATGGGAACTTGAGCACGGTTTCCATATATTCAGTCATTGACTTACAATAAGGTCAGGCGCTTGATTGATACCCATCTCACCACTGTCCACACCATGCCGAAAATCGACCTGCACCGCCACCTTGAAGGATCGCTTCGGCTGGAAACGCTGCTGGCGATCGCCCTCGAATACGACATCACGCTCCCAAGTGACGACGTTGAAGGGCTGCGCCCATTCGTGCAAATGATGCCCGGCGAGCCGCGCAACTGGCAGCAATTTTTGAGCAAATTTAAAATTTTACGACAATTTTACCGTTCCGAAAAAATCATTAAGCGTGTCACCCATGAAGTCATCGCCGACGCCGCCGCCGACAATGTCAAATACATGGAACTCCGCTTCACGCCCCAAGCGCTCAATAACCTGATGCACTGCAATTACGATCAGGTGGTCGCGTGGGTCTGCGAGGCGACCGAAACCGCCACCGCCGAGTATGACATCGAGGTCATGCTGATCCTGTCGATGAACCGTCACGAGAGCGTCGAGATCGGCGATCAAGTGCTGGATGCCGCGATCAACTTCGCGGATCGTGGCGTCGTCGGGCTTGATCTCGCTGGACAGGAAGACGGTTATTCTGCCCTGCCCTTCCGCAGCTTATTCGAACGCGCCAAGAGCGAAGGTTTCGGCGTAACAATTCACGCGGGCGAATGGGCAGGCGCGAACAGCGTGCGCGAGGCGGTCGAAGCGCTGGGCGCGGATCGCATCGGGCATGGCGTCCGCACCTTCGAAGACCCGTCGCTGGTCGAACTGCTGGCGGCACGTGGGACGGTGCTCGAAATTTGCCCGACCAGCAACGTCCAGAGCGGCGTCGTCGCCACCTTCCCGACTCACCCGCTTGCGGAGCTTTATCAGCGCGGTGTCCGCACGACCATCAACACCGACGACCCGCTGATTTGCAACGTGACCATGAGCGCCGAGATCGGGCAGGTGCTTGAACACACACCCTTGACCATCGACGACGTGAAAGCGAACCTAATGACAGCGGCACAGGCGGCGTTTCTGCCTGACGAACGACGTGCGGCGCTCGTGAGCCAGTTTGAAGCGTGGCTCGCCTGATGATTCAGCTTGGCGATTTACAACTTCACCTGATCAACGACTGCGACATTAAGGTCGATGCGGGCGGCGCGTTCGGACTCGTCCCGCGCGCGCTTTGGAGCGGGCAGTTCGTCCCGCCAGACGATCAAAATCGCGTCCCGATGACACAGCACAACCTGCTCGTACAGGCGAACAGGCGCAACATCCTCATCGACACTGGCTACGGCGACAAAATTCCCGCCAAGCAAATCAGCTACATGGGGCTTGAACGTCCGCAGGGGGGATTGATTGCGGGGCTGGCACGGCTCGGCTTGACGCCGGACGATATCGACCTCGTGATCGACACGCACCTGCACGGCGATCACTGCGGCGGAAACACGACTTACGCCGCCGACGGCAGCATCGTTCCAGTCTTTCCCAACGCCGAGTATGTCGTTCAGCAGCGCGAATACGAGGATGCCAGCCATCCCAATGAGCGCACGCGCGCGACCTACATTGCTGAAAATTTCGCGCCGCTCGTCGCCAGCGGGCAGATGCGCTTACTCGACGGCGACACGGATTTTGGCGCAGGCGTGCGCGGCGTCGTCACACCGGGACACACACCCGGTCACATGAGCGTCGTGCTCGAAAGCGGCGGACAGACTGCCGCCTTCGTCTGCGATTTGGCGAGCTACGCGCTGCATTTCGAGCGCCTCGGCTGGATGACCGCCTATGACCTTGAGCCGCTAATCACGCTGGAGACGAAGCGCCGCTGGCAGTCGTGGGCGCTGGAGACAAACGCCCTGCTGATCTTCCCGCACGATCCGCTGCGCCCGATGGGACGGCTGGTCGAAAGCGCGGACGGTAAGCGCCGCGTCGAACAGGTCGAAGCAACGTACAGCTAACGCACCGTGCTTTCCAAAATGCTTTTCTGAAGCATAATAAACAGCAAGGTAGACGCATCGCCGGATAGTCGTTCGAGACTTAGCCCATGCCGCGTATTTTCATCTCCTATCGCCGTGCCGATACGATCACAATCACCGGGCGCATCTATGATCGGCTGGTGGCGGCGTTTGGCGACGATAACGTCTTTAAGGACGTAGACGACATCCCGCTCGGCGCGGACTTCCGCGCGGTGCTGGAACGCGAAGTCGCCCAATGCGACGTTCTGCTCGCCATTATCGGACAGCAGTGGGCGAGCATCCCCGACAATGAGGGCGCGCCGCGCATTCGTGGCATGAACGACTTCGTGCGTATCGAGGTCGAAACTGGCATCAAACGGGACGATGTGGTCGTGATCCCGGTACTGGTCAGCGGCGCAGCAATGCCCGCGCCCGATCTGCTGCCAGCCTCGCTGACGGAACTAGCATTTCGCAATGCGGCGGTCGTGCGCGACGATCCCGACTTCAACCACGACATCTTCCGTCTGATCGAGCAGATCAACCGCCAATTTACACCTGCCGCAGCAGCAGCGCCGCCCGCCGCTCCCATCGAGCGCTCCCGCTCGCGGCTGATCCTGATCGCGGCGCTGGCTGCCATCGTCTTGATTGCCGCGATCCTCTATGTCTACGGGAGTTCACGCAATCTGAGCAGCCCGACCGCAACCACCGCCGCCTTGATCGCCACCCGCACGGAAATGGAGGCGACAGTGA
>JBBSNT010000302.1:0-5600 GCA_038260485.1 Aggregatilineales bacterium
AGTCAATACGCCGCTTATCCGCGAAAGCTTTTTGCGCTTTGTCGATCAGTTCCTTCGCCTCGTCGAGCTTCTCCATCGGTTTGCCGGAGTTCAATCGCGTGACGCGCACGTCACCCCGAATCCGAAAAATCGCCGCAGCATCGTCAGGGGCAAATTCGCGCAGAATCAGGCGCGGTGTCGTCAAGATTGGGAAGGCTTCAAAATCGAAGATTGGCGGCATGAATCCATTGCTCGCTAGCGGCTGAATCGGTTATGCTTGGTGGCGCTATTATCGTGCTGAAACTGTGCTTGTCAACTCAATGCGAATCGGTGCAACCGACTCGCACAGCAAGGGAGAACCATGACTGATCAGACCAATCTCTATCCGCTGCTGCTTGCTCCGGCGCTGCACGTCAAAGTGTGGGGCGGCTGGCGCTTGGCTGACCACATGCACAAAGACTTGCCCACCGATGAGCCGTATGGCGAATCGTGGGAGATGCACGACAGCGCCCGCGTCGTCAACGGCGCACTCGCGGATCGTACGCTTGGCGATCTGCTGCTCAGCTACGGCGTGGACTTAATTGGCAAACTGAGCAGCCTCACTGAAGGCGTGCCGCTGCTGGTCAAACTGCTTGATGCGACCGACTGGCTTTCAGTGCAGGTGCATCCCAACGACGCACAAGCATCCGAACTCGAAGGCGAACCGCGCGGCAAAACCGAGGCATGGTACGTGATCGCTGCTGAGCCAGAGTCGCGGCTCGTGATCGGCGTTCAACCGGGGACGACACAGGAGCAAATGGCGGCAGCCATCCGTGAAAACCGCCTCGAAGATTTGCTGGTCTATGCAGGCGTCGTACCGGGAGACGTGTTGTACATCCCCGCCGGAACGGTTCATGCCCTCGGACCCGGCATCCTGATCTACGAAATTCAGCAGTCGAGCGATACGACTTACCGCCTCTACGATTGGGGGCGAATGGACTTGAATGGTCAGCCGCGCCAGCTTCACATCGAGAAGGGTGTGCAGGTGTCGCAGTTAGAGAAACTGCCGGCGATCAAGCACACAGGCGGCGACACTGGCTCGACTATTTCGATTGTGGACAGCCCTTACTTCCAGACAGTGCTGCACCAACTAGACGATGATCAAGTTGAACTCGATACACGCGGCGAGGTATTCCATGCCGTAACCTGTATCGCGGGCGGCGCGACAGTTACAACGGGTCAGCATCCGACGGTTACTCTTGAAACCGGACAGACGGTCTTCATTCCGGCGGTGATCGGGCACTACACAATCATCGGGTCGGGGAAGTTTCTGCGTTCGAATCAGCAGGCATAAACGGCAGCAGCACGCGAAAGGTCGTGCCGACGCCGGGAGTACTCTCGACTTCGATGCTGCCGTTGTGTCCTTCGACGATCTTCTTGGCAATCGACAAGCCCAAGCCCTGCCCACCCATCGGGCGATGATTATCACCGCGATACAGGCGGTCGAAGATGTGCGGCAGGTCGTCCGCGCTAATTCCCGTGCCGTTATCCCGCACTTCGAGCATCACGCCATCATCAGCGACGCGCGTCATAATCGTGATCGTGCCGCGCTCAGGCGTATATCGAATGGCGTTCTCGACTAAGCGGAAGATCAAGCGGTAGAGCCATTCGCCATCGCCGACAATCGACGGCAGTTCCAGCGCGAGGTCAAGCGCAAGCGTGATCTCTTTACGGTCAATCTGCCCATGAATTTGGATTTCAAGCTGGCGAATGACCGTGTTGAGGTCAAGCGCCACGACGTGGAACACGTCACCACGATCAAGCCGAGACATCGTCAGCAGCCCATCGATCAACCGCTCGACGTTGTGAATTTGCGCTTGGATGGTCTGAAAGTGCCGTTCGCGTTGATCCGCATCTTGCACCCGATTCAGCAAATAAGCGCTCGTGTTGATTACCGACAGCGGCGTGCGGAAATCGTGCGATGCGGCAGCGATAAAATCCGCTAGGATTTGCACCTTTTCGTGTTCCAGCGCAGCGAGCAAACGGTCTCCTTCCATCTGCTTGAATTCAGTAATGTCTTTGCCGACGAATTGGTATTCGAGGATCGTTCCATCATCGGCGGTGAATACGCGGTTCGTCCACTGCTGCCAGCGCACCTCTCCGTCCGCCATAATCACCCGATGTTCGTAGATCACGAGCGGATGTTCCTGCCCCATCGTCCTCAGCGTGTCACGGACAAAGTCAAAATCGTCCTCGTGGACGTGTGGTCTAAAATAGCTGTTGAGCAATTGATCGCGGGTTTTGCCGTAATAGCGACAGAAGGCTTCGTTGGCGAACTTAATCTGCCAGTCTGGGGCGAAGCGGGCGATGAATTCGGTCTGGTCTTCGACCACCGCGCGGTAGCGCGCTTCGCTTTCGCGCAGCTTTTCCTCGGTCAGCTTGCGCGAGGTAATATCGCGGTCAACCGAGAGGACTGCCGTTTGCCCCTTGTAGCTGATAATCTTGCTGCTGACGTCGATGAAGATCGGCTGACCATCTCGCTTCAGCATCGAGCCTTCAACTTGATGCAGATGCCCCTGTTCGATTCGCTGGCGCATCCGTTCGTCAAATCCGACAGCGAATTCTGGCGCGTTAATGCCACGAATGTTCATACCCAGCAGTTCGCCACGACTGTAGCCAAGCTGCTAGCAGGCAGCTTCGTTGACGTCGAGAATATTGCCATTCAGGTCGTGAACAAAAATCGAGTCGTCGATCCCTTCGAAAAGCTGACGATAGCGGATTTCGCTGTCCCGTCGCGCTTCATCGGCATGCAAGCGGTCGGTCATGTCACGAAACATGCCAAGCAGATGCGGGACGCCCTCCAACTCAATCATTTCGAGTGTCAGCAGCCCGTTTCGAATTTCACCGTTTTTGGCAACCAAGCGCGTTTCAATCTCAAGCATCGATTCGCCGGGGCGCGGCATCTCGATGTACTGCGGACGCGAACTCGCATCGTACCAAATGCCTAAATCGAATACGCTGTGACCGATCAGTTCACTACGACTGTAGCCCAGTATCCGGCAGTATTCGTCGTTTACGTCGACGAAATAGCCATTTCCAAGCGTAGTGATGGCGGTAGCGACCGCCGCCGAATGGAATGCTTTCGAAAACCGTTCCTCAAGGCTGACAAGCGTCTGCTGAAATTCACGCCGTTCGCTAAGGGTCGCACCGAGCAGCAATGCCGTGATCGTCATGGTCGCGAGGTAAGACCACACAAACAGCAAATTGTTCCAAATAATCACCGCTGGCGCGCTGCTCAGCTCAATCAGCGTTCCGGTGATAGCGACGCCAGATGCGAACAACGTCAAGGTGACGAGCACCCGCTGCGAATAGCGCAGCGCCGCCCACACGAGAAACGGGAAGATCACGTAAGCCAGCGACGAGAATCCGATCCGCGTTAGGTTCTGGTCGAAGATGAACAGTGCGACCAGCAAAAAAACGGTGAACGTCAACCCAATTTCGGCGCTTTGGCGCAGCGTCGGAAGACGATAGGGGTGTTCGCTCCAGATCAGGATGACGGGCGTGACGATCAGAATCCCGATCCCATCGCCAAGCCACCACGTGAACCAGACTCGAAGTTCCGTTACCGTGCTGACCAGCCCCTCAAGGCGCAGCCCCAAGATGCCTACGGTCGCGTTGATGATCGGACTGAAGATCACGGCGAATCCGACGAATGCGACCACATCCCGAACGCGACGCAGTCCGGGATGAAAGCCGACGCGGTTGAGCAGTTCAATGGCTAGGAGCGCCGAAATCGTGGCACTGGCAGCCCCTACAACGGCAATCAGCGGCAGGGTGTTATTGGAAAAATTGGTCAGCAGCGCACCGATAAAAACGCCGACCCACAGCCGCCGTCCGTAGAGCAGCAGCACCGCGAGCGCGATTCCGGTCTGCGGCCAAACCAGTGAAACGTTGCCCCGTTCGAAGCCAAATAATAAGCCAAGCTGCCCGGCTAGTGTGCTAACAAAGATCAGCAGCACAACTTCAATCAGATAGAGTGCGAGGTTCTGAGCACGTTTTGAGGACACAATCAAGAATTGTTTACCATAAACAATAACTCCATTGAGCAGAATTTTAGGCGGAATTGGGCGCGGCGCTAAATTTCACATTTCCAGCGAGCAGGGCAATACGCTTGCCTTCGTTTTATGGGCATTCTTCACCTACGGCAAGTGGAGCAGCAGGCAGCTTTGATCGATACCCAATGCAGATCAACAGCGCAGCGGACGACGCGCAGCTTTCAGGCTATAATGCGATGGTAATCTGCCAAGCGCAAACCGGAGTCTGAAGCTATGCCGCAGGTCGAGCAGTCGATCCTCATTCAAGCGTCACCCGCCGCCGTCTTCAGCCTGATAGCCCACGAACCGGAGCGAATGCCAGAATGGTGGACGGCGCTTGAACGGCAGGAACGGGTGACACCGCCGCCAACCGCCGCCGGATCAGTCACGCGCTACGTCTACAACATGCTCGGAATGCGTATCAAAGGTGAACATCAAGTGCTGGCATACGAGCCGGATCACCACCTCGTCGTCAGAACGATCAGCGGCATCGACAGCATGTTCGACTTCTCATTCGCAAGTGCTGACGAAACAAGTGCTGGCGAAAATACGCAGCTCATCGTGCGCGTTGCCTATACCCTGCCCGGTTCAGTGCTGGGGCATTTGATTAACCGCCGCACTATTGAGCAGCAAAACGAGCAAATCGTCATTGACAGCCTCAACAACCTCAAGGCGCTGGTCGAACGCGAAGCCCGCGCCTAGATCGACTCAACCCATTCAGATCAAGCCGGGAAAGCGCGTTTCGAAGTCGAACAGCCCGACCACTGCGGGCTTGACGGCAATCCGTTTCATCGCCATTTCCATACTTTCCATCGAACTTATGAACAGCTTTCCCTGTTCGTCGCCCAGATAGCGTTCCGCTGTCTCGCGGTAGCCCGGAACGATGCCGGGAAAGTCAGTGACAGCAACCGTTCCCCGAATCATCAGTCGTGGATAAGGCCAAGCATCGTCGTCGATGTTAATGGCGACCTTCGCCCCATCCACCAGCGCCTTATGTTTCGCCGACCTGACGATGCTGCAAAAAACGATCTATAAGGTGGGTCGGGTTTATTTCCTAATCGTTGGTCGAGTTGACGATCTTTCGGCAACATCCTTATAATGGAAACTACTGATCGAGGGGTCAAGCTCCGAAAAACAATTTACCGTTACAGGAGATAACCCCTTAACCTGCCGTTGCGACCCCGGCAGGATGAGGAACGTGAACTTATGGATAAACGCATGGTCGATTTTATTCGTGCGCTGCGCGCCGCCGGGGTACGCATTTCGCTGGCGGAAAGTATCGACGCGATGCACGGCGTCGAGGAAGTCGGCGTCGACGAGCGTGAACAGTTCCGCGCAGCAATGAAATCCACACTCGTCAAGGAAGCGAAAGATCACGGGAAGTTTGATTATTTCTTCCCTCTGTTTTTCGCCTCTAACCAGCCGCCGATGCAGGATGTGACGGGCGAGATGTCGCCTGAACAGCAGGAGATGATCGACCAGGCGATGGAATCGCTTATGGATCAGATGGAAGCCCTGCGCGACCTGCTGCGCCAACTGATGGACGGC
>JBBSNT010000303.1:0-5529 GCA_038260485.1 Aggregatilineales bacterium
GGAAGCGACCTTTCGGAAGACTTCCCAAAAACGCGTCATCCCGCGCCGATCCTCAGCTTATCCAACGGTTATAACGACGACGACATCCGCGCATGGGAAGAACGCAGCCTCAAGCTGCTGCCTGCTGACACGCAGCTCGACTATACGCTTGAACCGAAGCTGGACGGGCTGACGGTCGTGCTGACCTATGAGCACGGCTTGCTGACGCTAGCGGCAACACGCGGCAATGGCGATGTCGGCGACGTAGTGACGGCGAACATCCGCACGATTCGCAGCATCCCGCTGCGAATTCCCACAAACCCCGACAAACCGCCTGCACCGGAACGCTTGGTCGTGCGTGGCGAGGTCATGTTCCTGAAACAGGATTTCGAGACGCTCAATGCACGACAGACCGAGCAAGGCTTGCCCGTGTTCATTAACGCCCGTAACGCCGCTTCGGGTGCGCTCAAGCAGAAAGATTCGCGGGTTACACGATCTCGCGCGCTGACTGCCTTCTTCTATCAGGTGGTCGAGTCGGTTGGGATAACGCTGGATAATCAGTGGGATATGCTGGAATACCTGCGGGATATGGGATTCTTGGTCGCGCCTGATGCGGGTTTCTTTTCCAACTTAAACCACATTATCCAGCAGATTCCCGCGTGGGAATCCCGCAGAAACCAACTTGATTACGAGATCGACGGCATTGTGATCAAGGTCAACGACCTGAATATCGCGCGCGAACTGGGTATTGTGGGAAAAGACCCGCGCGGCGCGCTGGCTTACAAGTTTCCCGCGCAGGAAGCGACAACGAAATTGTTGGATATTGCCGTCAACGTCGGGCGAACGGGGCGCGTTGTCCCCAACGCCGTACTTCAGCCGGTTTTCATCGGCGGCGTGACTGTCAGCAGCGCAACACTGCACAACTTCGACTACGTGGCACTGCTGGATATTCGCGTCGGCGACACCGTGATTGTCAAGCGGGCGGGCGATGTAATCCCGAATGTGATCAGTCCGGTGCATGGCGCGCGCGACGGCAGCGAACAGCCGATTCTACCGCCGGAGCGCTGCCCGTTCTGCGATACACCGCTCATCCATCCCGAAGGCGCGGTCGATTGGTCCTGCCCCAACGTCCACTGCCCGGAGCGAGTCTATCGTCAGGTCGAATTCTTCGTCTCGCGGGGCGCGCTCGACATCGACGGCATGGGTGGGCAGACTGTCCGCACACTGATCGCGCAGGGCTTGATTCAGGACGAAGGCGACATCTTCAGTCTGACCGCCGAGCAGCTTGTACCACTGGAGCGCTTCGCGGAGAAGAAGGTGCAAAACCTGCTCGACTCGATTGAAGCCGCCCGACACCGCCCGCTCGACCGTGTGATCACGGCGCTGGGGATCGAAGGCGTCGGCTCGACAGTCTCGGCATCGCTGACGGCACATTTCGCCTCAATGGATACGCTGGCATCCGCAACTGCCGAAGACCTCGAAGCCGTCGCGGGAATCGGCGGCATTTTGGCGAAAAGTGTGGTCGCGTGGTTCGCTGATCCGTATCATCAAGCGGTGTTGGCTAAACTGCGCCAAGCTGGAGTCAATATGCAAGCGCAGGCGCGAGAAAAAGCGGGTAATCAGCTTGAGGCACTGACCTTCGTGCTGACAGGGACACTGCCTACACTCACCCGTGAAGCGGCAACCGAACTGATCGAAGCACACGGCGGCAAGGTGATCAGCAGCGTCAGCAAAAAGACCAGTTACGTCCTGATGGGCGATTCGCCGGGGAGCAAAGCTGAAAAAGCGGCTAAACTCGGCGTCGCCATCATCGGCGAGGATGATTTAAGACAACTTTTAGCCGTGAGCAATTAGCAATTGGCTTTTAGCAAAGCGCTAATGGCGAACTGCTTCTCTTAGGAGCCTCCATGACCGCAACTATCATCGTCAAACCGAACCGCGAAAAGCCGGTTCGTAACCAACATCCGTGGATTTTTTCCGGAGCGATTGCCGAAGTGCGTGATAATCCCGCACCCGGCGAGATCGTGACCGTGTTATCCCACAAAGGCGATTTTCTCGCGCGCGGGTACTGGAATCCCAAATCACAAATCCAAGTCCGCATCCTAACGTGGCAAGATGAACCTATCGACGAGGATTGGTGGCGGCGAATGCTCAAGCGTGCCATCGCGCTGCGCCGCGAGTTGTACATTTCGCCCGACGAGCCGCCGACCAACGCCTATCGCCTGATCAATGCCGAGAACGACTTCCTCCCCGGTTTGATCGTAGATCGCTATAGCGATTGGCTCGTCCTCCAAGCCCTGACGCTGCATATCGATCAGCAGAAGCACCAGATCGCTCAACTGCTGGTCGAAGTCTGCGCCGAGTACGATCTCGAAATCAAGGGCATCTACGAACGCAGTGACGTAGATGTTCGCGGCAAAGAGGGTCTGCAACAGGAAACCGGTCTCCTACTTGGCGACGTACCGCCCGAACTGATCTGGGTGGGCGATTTAGCACGGGTGATGATCCCGGTTGACATCCGGCGCGGGCATAAAACCGGCGGCTACCTCGACCAAGCGCGCAACCGCTGGCTGTTCTTTGATTTGTTCTCGATGAGCCGGGAATTCGACGTGCTGAACTTGTTCAGCTATACCGGCGGCTTCGGATTGTTCGCAGCAGCCTTCGGCGGACGGCGCATCATCAATGTCGATTCGTCGCGCGAGGCGCTCGAACTCGCCGAACAAGCCATGTTGAACATTTTCGATCCGGCTGACGAAGATGAGATGAAGTCGTCGGAGTATATCCAAGCCGATGTGTTCGAGTACCTGCGCGATGCCGTCGCCGAGGGGCAGCAGTTCGACATAGTGGTCTGCGACCCGCCCAAATTCGCGCACAGCGCCGGACAAGTCGATAAAGCGGCGCGCGGCTACAAAGACCTCAACCTGAACGCTTTCAAGCTGATCAAATCCGGCGGCTATCTAATGACCTTCTCCTGCTCCGGCGCGATCAGCCGTGACCTGTTCCAGAAGATCGTCTTTGGCGCGCTGGCTGACAGCGGACGCCAAGCACAGATCATTCGCCACCTCGGCGCGAGCGACGATCATCCCATCGCGCTAACCTTCCCCGAAGGGGAGTATTTGAAGGGATTGCTGCTGCGCGTGTACTGATCAGTGCCGAGTACAAAATACTGAGTAAAGGACAAAACTCAGTACTCAGTATTTCGCTGCTGCTCTTCTGCCAGCCGCTTGATTTTGGCGAAGGTTTCGTACCAGCTAATCTCGCTCAAGCCGAGCTTCTCGCGGATAGTGTTGGGATCCACATCGGCGCGAAAGTCACGAACGGCGCTCGTCCAGCGCAGCATTTCGAACGAGATTTTCGCCTCGATGCCCACGCCATTGCCCAAATCTTCGAGAATGTATTCGAGATTACGTGCTGTACAGGTGATCAGCGTGTTTTTGGGCGTGTATTGCAGCAAATACTCGTCGAAAACGGGCAACCACGCCGCGTCCAACAGGAGCAGGCGCTCCTTGTAGATATTCTTGGCGCTCTGGTGCTTGACCATCAAGATGGGTGGATTGTCGCGCACGATATCCGCAGCGGTCAAGCGCATAGTTTCACTTTTCTTGATCGCCGTGTCGAGCAGCAACCGAAAGAGCATTTCTGGGCGCGCATCGGGCTTCTCGCCACGCCGCAGACCACCTGCATAGGCAATCACGCTGACGGTTTCCTCCGGCGACAGGATTACCGCCAGCGGTGCTGGACCTGAGCGCTGCAAAAGCGCCTTCGCCGGATCGTGAGGCGTCGCGCCGATCTCGTGCAGCCACTTGAAAAATACCTTGAGCGTCGTCACGCGGCGCGCGTAGGTCTTGCGACTGCATGGCACGCCGCGTCGATGCTCCATCCAGTCAAGAAAGTCGTTTAAGCCGGAAGTCGTCACCGCACCGATTCCGGTTTCATCGCCGTAGTACTCCATCATCAGTTGCAAGTCGGATGTGAACGCCTTGACCGTATGTTCGGTTTTACCTTCGCGCAGCAGCGAACGCTGAAACAGCGTCACAGTGTCGCGCAAGCGTGTGTGTGCGTTCAGGTCGTCATCAGACGTTGGAAGCGTGGGAAACAGCGGCATCTGCCGGATGTCTGACATGCTTACATCCTCATAATTCGGAAGTGACTCAAAACTAGCACAAATGGTCTAAGCCTGTCAAGCAGATCAGCTTAGCGCCGGAACGTCCAATCAGGGCTGCCATAGGTTTCGGCGACGAAGCGTTCCGCGTCTTCGCATTCGCGGGCAGAAAGTTCACCGAGCATCAGCGTCACACCGAATGCTTGACGGAAACCGTCAGCGACGGCAGCAGCAGCGGTTTGCCAGTCGATGACGACGCCAAGCGCGTCTGCCAGCGTCAGCGCATGGGTGCGTACCTGTGACTTCGCTTGAGTACGCGCGGCTTCGTCCGGGTAAACCAACCCGTCGCAGATGCGGGTGATGTCGCCAAAGAGCGGCAGCGTCCCGTGCTGGAGCAGCCCTTCGCGCTTCCGCACCTGTGCGCTGCCGACCAGCTTGCGCCCTTTAACCGTGATCTCGTAATGCGAAGGCGTCTCGAAGCAAACCGGACTCGGCGTATTCAGTACAGATTGCGTGCTGTCGGCACGGTCGGCGTGTGGCTGAGCACCCAATGCTTCGAGCGCAATGAGCAGCGCCGCGCTGATCTGGCGGTAACTCCCGACGACACCGATCTGCGCCAGCGAGTGATTTTTGGGCAGCGCGACGCTGTAGGTCAGCTCATCGGCGTGCAGAATCGCGCGCCCACCCGTCGGGCGACGCACCATATCCCATCCTTGCGCCACTAGACGATCCACATCTGCTTCGCGGGCGCGCTGCCCATAACCCAGCGACAAGCAAGGTGAAAGCCAGCCGTAGAATCGCAGCGTCGGCGCGGACTCTCCAGCCGCAACTGCTGCGAGGATCGCCGCGTCAAGCGCCATATTTCGCGCACTACTGGATGTGCCGACCGTCGGCTGATCGTAGATCAAGCGCCATTGACGCACGATTTTCCCCTGCCTATACTGAGTCGCGTCATGAAAGATGAACGGTCAATTGCATGTTTGAATTCGAATCGGATCGTGACGATCCGCGTTTTGCCCGTCCTAGCGAAAATGGCAGCACCGCAGCGCGTCCAGCAGACACGCCGCTTAGCTCAACACCGGAGCGCCAGCCTCAGCATCAGCCATCTTCGATTATAAACAATAACAGTCAGGGGAATGTCGCACAAGGCACAGGACACGCCATTCCTATGCCGCCGCCCACCCCAACACCCAGCGCAAGAGCAACTGTGCGCGAGCGCAGCCAAGATCGCGCGCAGCGCCAGCGTATTCCGGCGACAGTCAAGCGCAATGACTGGGTTTGGCTGGTGATCGCCGCCGCGCTGATTCTCGTATTCATCGTCATGGGGATCATGCTTGCCGCGCTGATCAACAGCAGCCGATCAAGTAGTACGGGCGCAAGCGGCTCAACAGTGCCGGACATTGCCGCCCTGCCAACGCCAGTCGATGCGCGCGTGCGCTACGATCCAA
>JBBSNT010000304.1:0-5498 GCA_038260485.1 Aggregatilineales bacterium
GCAGCGCGCTGCGCCCCGACAACGTCCTGTTCATGCAGGTTTAGAGGCGCGAAAAATGTTCAGAAAAATTGTGTTTAGCTTGATTTTCGCCGCCTGCGCTCTGCTGGTTGGTCCGGCAGCCGCACAGGACGGGGACAGCGCGGTTCTGCGCATTCTCAACCTCGACAACAGCAGCACGGTGGTCGCCGCGACGTTTGAGGACGGTCAACGACTGGTCACGACCCTTAACTCCGGGTCGTCGAGCGAATACGTGACGTTGGACGCGGAGCGTTCGACTTACCTGACGGTGACGTTCGCGCCGCGCGGCGGCACGCGCTTCAACCGCGAGTGGAGTGTGCCGCCGCTCGCGCCGGGGCACTATACCGCCGCCATCGTCGGCAGAAGCACCGACATTACGCTGCAACTGATCTTCATCGACGAGGACAGCGTGTGCGAGGGCAAGCTGGAAGCGGGATCGTGCATCATCCTGATCAACAACGTCAGCGGCTTGCCACCCGTGACCGTTTCGGCGGGCAGCACGCTGATGGTCGAGAACGCGGCGTATCGCCATGCCGTCGTCAACGGCGTAGCGGCACGAAGCTACCTGAATATCAGCGCTGTCAACGCCAACCTGCCGGATACGATCCTGTTTCAGCTTCAGCGCGGATTCTTCGCGCCGAACGTGATCTCGCTGTACACGCTGACGGGCAATTACGCGAACGGATCGTTTTCGAACGCCAGCGTCGGGACACTGCGGCGCGTACCTGTCGATTCGATGACTTTCTTGCGCGGGTTGACGGGCGACCTGAACCTGACGGGCGGCAGCAACTTGATCGCGGCGGAGAACGTGGTCGCGCTGCTGGAAACGGCGGGCTATGCGTCGCTGCTGGGCAACACAGAGCTTCCGCTGACGCTGTTCGCGCCGACCGACGAAGCGATTGTCGATGCGGCTGAGCTGTACACCTGCGCGCTGGCTAACCCTGCCGCGCTGCGCACGCTGATTCTGAGCCACATCGCCGCCGGATCGTACAGCCCGACGCAGCTCTTGAGCGCGGGGCGGCTTCCGACGATGGGGGGAAGCACGCATTCTTTTCGAGCCAGCAACGGCGGATTCTTCATCGACGACACATTTGTGCCTGAAGCGGTGCAGTACCCGACGGCTAACGGCTACGTCTATCTGATTGATACGGTGCTGATCCCGCCGGGGTTTGAGGATCGGTATTGTTCGGCGGGGTAGTTTGACCTGCCCCTCACCCCCGCATCGTTGGAATCAGAAATTTGTATCTGGAAATCGCTAAGGGCTAATGGCTGTTTATGTCTGAAACTTACGTCGTCACCGGCGGAGCCGGATTCATTGGATCGCATCTGGCTGAGCGCTTGCTCAAGATGGGTCACCGCGTCCGCGTTATCGACAACTTCTCGACGGGCAAGCGGGCGAATACCGCGCTGCTAGCGGCGTTGGAGACAGGCGCGCTCGAAGTCCACGAGGTCAGCATCACCGAGCGCGACGCGCTCGACCCGATTTTCGAGGGCGCGGACTACGTGTTTCACCAAGCGGCGCTGGCGTCGGTGCCGCGCAGTGTGGCTGACCCGCTTTCGACCAACGACGCCAACGTCAATGGGACGCTGAACGTGCTGCTGGCAGCGCGCGCTGCCGGAGTCAAGCGGGTGGTGTACGCGGCGTCGTCGTCGGCTTACGGCGAAGTGACGGCGGAAAAGCAGGTCGAGACGATGCCGCCGCATCCACTGTCACCTTACGGCGTGTCGAAGCTGGCGGGCGAATTCTACTGCCAAGCCTTCACGCAGGTGTACGGGCTGGAAACGGTGGCGCTGCGCTACTTCAACGTGTTCGGTCCACGACAGGACGAAACGTCGCAGTATGCCGCCGTGATCCCGAAGTTCATCAGCACGATGATGGCGGGCAACGCGCCGACGATCTACGGCGACGGGATGCAAGCGCGCGATTTCACCTTCATCGAGAACGTGGTTCACGGCAACATGCTCGCCCTGAAAGCGCCGAACGTGGCGGGCGAGGTCATGAATTTGGCGATTGGCGGCAGCGTGTCGCTGCTGCAACTGGTCGATCAGATCAACCGCGTGCTGGAAACAGACTTCGCGCCGATCCATGCTGAGGCGCGCCCCGGCGACATCAAATTCTCGCGGGCGGACGTGAGTAAAGCCACCGACCTGCTCGATTTCGCGCCGGTCGTCAGCTTCGACGAGGGGTTGGCGCGGACGATTGACTGGTTCAAGGGGCGGGGATGATGCTGATGCTATCAACGTGCCGCCCGACGCTCGAAGCATCGGGCTATGTGACCAAGCCCGCTAAAGCGGGCTGTCTATTAGCCTGTTTCAGGTGGCTTGAGTCGGCGCGGGCAGGTTTGAAACCTGCCCCTAGAGCCGATATTTGTGTTGCGAGGCATGGTTCGGGGACGCTTCTCCCCTGCACAGCGTTATGAGAGTCGTCCATATCATCAAGGCGACGCGGATCGCGGGGGCGGAGCGCCATCTGCTGATTCTGCTGCCCGCGTTGAAGGCGCAGGGGATCGACGTGCATCTGCTGCTGATCGAAGACCCGGCAAAGCCCGTCGATGATCTGGTGGCGGGAATGTTGGCGGGCGGCGTGCCTGTGACGCGCATCCGCATCGATCATCACCTTGATTTGGGGCTGATCGGGCGGCTGCGGTGCGCTCTGCGCGATTTACAGCCTGAGATTGTTCACACCCACTTGATCCATGCGGATTTCTACGGCATAATTGCAAATAAGCTTACGGGCAATCATGCCCTCATCTCCAGCCGCCACAACGATGACAATTTTCGCCGCCTGCTGCCTGTAAAGGTCGTTAACCGCCTGCTGTGGCGCATGACCCGCGCGGGGATCGCCATCTCGCAGGCAATCGCCCGATTCTGCGTCACGGTCGAGGGCGCACCACCGGCGAAGATCACGACGGTTTACTATGGGCTGCCGCTGAAGGTCGTGGATCGTAACGGGGCGGCGTCAGCACTCCGGCGCGAACTCGGTTTGGCGAACAAGGCGCTGGTGATCGGGATGGTCTGCCGCTTGATCGACCAGAAGGGTGTCAGCTACGGGCTGCGCGCTTTCGCGCGGATCGTGACTCAGTTCCCGGAGGCGCAGCTTGTGATCGCCGGAGACGGGGTGCGGCGCGCGGCGCTTGAGGCGGAAACCAAAGCGCTAGGCGTGGCGGAACAGGTGCATTTTCTGGGCTGGCGCAGCGACGCGACGCAAGTGTTAGCCGCGCTCGACGTGCTGCTGATGCCCAGTTTGTGGGAAGGCTTCGGACTGGTGATGCTTGAAGCGATGGCGCAAACCGTGCCGATCATCGGCAGCGACGTGAGCGCGATCCCTGAAGTGGTGGTCGCGGGCGAAACCGGATTGATCGTGCCAGCGCGAGACGTGACAGCATTGGCGGCAGCGCTGACCACGCTGCTGGCAGACGCACCACTGCGCCGTCACATGGGGTTGCTCGGACAAGAGCGAGTCGAGACGATTTTTTCGGTGGAACAGATGGCTGCGGATACATTAGCGGTCTACGCCAGTGTGATTAAGACACTATGAGAAGACTCTCATAAGTCACGATTCATGGGTATCCGTTCGTATACTGAGGCAAGGGCCTCTTGTTTAATTAAAAGGGTCATTAACAAAATCTATGTGTGGTATATGCGGAATCCTCTATCTGGATAATACCCCAGCGACCCGCGAAGAACTGCTTCCCATGACTGAAACGCTGCTGCATCGAGGACCTGATCAGGGAGACGTGATCGTCGATGGGGCATGTGGGCTAGGCAACCGCCGCTTGGCAATTCTTGATCTGTCGCCAAACGGTGCGCTGCCGATGCGAAGCTATGATCAGAACTTAATCGTCGCCTACAACGGCGAAATCTATAATCACCCGCAAATTCGGCACACGCTGGAACTTGAGGGGATGCGCTACCATAGCGAAAGCGACACCGAATCGATCCTCAAGCTGTACCAGCGCGACGGGGTTGAAGCGGTGCGGTCGCTGCGCGGGATGTTCGCGTTCGCGCTGTGGGATCGGGCACAGCGGCGGCTGGTGCTGGCGCGCGACCGACTGGGCGAAAAGCCGCTCTACTACTATCACGATAGCCGCGTGTTCGTGTTCGCCAGCGAGATCAAAGCGCTGCTGGCGCACCCCGCCGTGCCGCGCGAAGCCGCCCTCACGGTTGATTCCATCGCGCGTTATCTGGCTTACGGCTACATTCCCGACGCCGAAACCGCCTTCAAGGGGATCAAGATGCTCCAGCCCGCCGAGCGGATCATCGTCGCGGAGGGCAGCGTCACGGTCGAGCCGTACTGGACAGCGCCAACCTCGGTCGGCGCGCAGGTCGTCAGCCCTGCCCGCGAGCGCGAGAAATGCGCATCGCTGAGCGAAGCATTGGGCGAAGCAACGCGCCAAGCCATGATCAGCGATGTGCCACTCGGCGCCTTCCTGAGCGGCGGGCTAGACAGCAGCTTGATCGTCGCGCTGATGCGGCGTCACAGCAACGCCAACATCAAGACGTTCAGCATTGGCTTTGAGGGCGATGCCAGTTTCGACGAAACAAAGTATGCGCAGCAAGTCGCCGATCATCTGCATACGGATCACACGGCGTTTACGGTCAAGCCGCAGGCGCTCGATTTGCTGCCGACGCTGGTCTGGCATCACGATCAGCCGTTCGGGGACAGCAGCGCCATTCCGACGTATCTGGTGAGCAAGCTGACGCGCGAACAGGTCACGGTCGCGCTGACAGGCGACGGCGGCGACGAATTGTTCGCGGGTTACGAGCGCTTCTACGCGCTCGAATTGATTCGGCGGTTGGGGGTCGTGCCGCGCCAATTGTGGGGCGCGGTCGCGCCGGTACTGGATCACGTTCCTGAAGGGACAAGCTACTACAACACGATCAAGCGGGCGCGACGCTTCATTCACGGCGCGGCGCAGTCCCCGGCGCTCGCTTACCTCGATTTCATTCGCCTGTTCGACGCGCGCCAACTCCAGCAGCTCAACCCGGAGATGGCGAATGAAGCGCTTGAACGGCATTTCCTGAGCTATTTCGAACAGCCCGATAAAGCCCAACTGACTGACCTGCTGCGAGTCAACCTGAAGACTTATCTGGCGAGCGACCTGCTGGTCAAGACCGACCGATCAAGCATGGCGGCGTCGCTGGAAACGCGCGCACCGCTGCTCGATCACTGGCTGGTCGAAATGGCGGCAACGATTCCGATCAATCTCAAGCTCAAGGGCAGCGCGACCAAGTACATCCTGAAGCAAGTCGCGCGCGATCTGCTGCCGGCGTCGATCATCGGGCGACCGAAGCACGGCTTCGGCGTGCCGCTGGGGGCGTGGCTGCGCAAAGACCTCAGCGACGTCCGCGACGTGCTGCTGAGCCGCGAAGCCCGCCAGCGCGAATGGTTTGCTCCGGGCGCGGTCGAGGCGCTGATCGACGAGCATAGCCAAGGCAGACGCGATCATGGTCAGCGCCTCTGGAGCCTGCGCACGTTA
>JBBSNT010000305.1:0-5491 GCA_038260485.1 Aggregatilineales bacterium
CTCGTCATCGGATGCTTATCATATCGCCGCGCTCGATCCGACTGGCAATGGCGCGTATCGTTCGATGCGCTGGGCACTGGAAGACGCGCACGTCACCACTGACGACATTCAGTACATCAACGCGCACGGCACGTCTACACAAGCCAATGACGCGCTCGAAACACTGGCAATCAAGCGTCTCTTTGGCGAGCAAGCCTACAATGTTCCGATTAGCTCGAGCAAGAGCATGTTGGGTCACGCCCTCGGTGCTTCCGGCGCAATCGAGATTGTCGCCTGCGTCATGAGCCTCGTCGAAGGGGTCTTGCATCCGACTATCAACTACGAAACGCCTGATCCTGCCTGCGACCTCGACTACATCCCCAACGTCGCCCGCGACGCAAAAGGACTCAAGTACATCCTCTCGAACAGCTTCGGGCTTGGGGGGCAGAACGCCTCGATTGTACTCGGCGCCTTCTAACGCAAGCAAACATAAGCCAAAATGTAACGCGCGTGATACCATAAGGTATGATGCGCGTTATTTTTATCGGCGACGGATAGTATCAGCTTTTATCGTAACCAAGTGGATAAATAGAGCTTTGGAATCATACAGCAGCGTAGAAGATTTATTGAGCAAGCGCGACGTAAAACGCGCTGAAATCTTGATCGCGCGCTGCTTACGAATGGATTTGCCACCGGCAGAGCGGGCGAAATTTCTGATCGCACGTGCCCACGCACGCTTGCTGAGCGCCCGCCCGGAAGACGCGCTTGATGATCTCAACAAGGCGCAAACGTTTGCGCCGGATGATTTTGAAACCCCTTATTCGCTTGAACTGCTGGGCGATAGTTTTTTTGCTCGTTTCGAACTCGCCAGTGTTGGATTTGCCGAACGCGCTGACGCGGCTTACGCACTGAGCAACTACGAGCACCTTCTCGACCAGTTTCCTGCCTATGATAATCGGGGCTGGATTTACTACCAGCGTGGGCGAGTGCTGCTCTCGGAAAAGCGCGTAAACGATGCCGTTGATTGTTTTCAGCAGGCACTCTTGATGCCGAGCACCTTCCCTGCGCTGACCGCCTATTGCTATGAAAGGCTTGGCTTTGTCGCATTTTACGAGCAGCGTCAGCCAGATCACGCGCTCGATTTTCTCGGCAAAGCGCTCGCAACCTACCCCACTGACGAAGATCGGACGTGGCTAGTACACATTCACGCGCTGCGCAGCCGAGTACTGCGCGAAATGCAGAACTACCCTGCTGCTGTCGAAGCCGCCAATGCTGCGATTCATGCTGCTAGTGACAAGAGCGCGCGCGCTGACGCGCTGCTGACCGCCGCCGAAACCCTCAGCTTGATCGAGGGGCGCGAGCGCGAAGTCATTGCCGATTTTCAGCAGTACATCCAGATCAGCAAAAGACCGCTCGGCATTGACGTGACATGGTCGCGCGTACACGAAATGCTTGGTGATGCGCTCTACAAGAATGGGCAGCTTCTGCCCGCCGTAGTCGCCTATCAAGCGGCGCTGGAGTTCAATCCCTACACACCATGGGAAATTTCGCTTCATTATCGCATCGCCCGAACGCTCTATCAGCTTGGCGATTACGATAAATCGGTGCAAGCGATCCAGACGATGCTCGAAGCCGCTGAAGCGGATGGGCAAATCGTCGGCGATTATCGCGTTTATAACATTCTCGGCAACGCCTATTTCGCGCTCAGCAGCTATGCCGACGCTATTGCCGCTTATCAAACCGCATTAGCCTTTGCACCAGCCAGCGCCGAGAACCTCGATAAAATCAAGCAGTATTATCAGTTCGCTCAAGAGTTAAGCCGCCCGCTATAATAGGGGAACTTAAGTCAACAGCAATCAGTGGAGTATGCATGGCGATCAATGTCAATGTGATCGGCGGCGGTCTTGCCGGATCAGAAGCGGCGTGGCAGCTTGCCGAACGCGGATTTAACGTCAGACTATACGAGATGCGCCCCCAACGAACGACAGGCACGCACGTCAGCGACCGACTCGCTGAACTCGTGTGCAGCAATTCTTTCGGCTCGAAACTACCTGATCGTGCACCGGGATTACTGAAAACCGAGCTTAATCTGCTGCGGTCGATGCTGCTTTCCTGCGCCGAACAAGCAGCGCTTCCAGCGGGCGGCGCACTGGCGGTTGATCGTGAAGGCTTCGCCCAATCTGTGACCGACGCTATTGCGGGTCACCCCAATATCCGCCTCATCCGCGAAGAAGTGACTGACGTTCCCAGCGAGCCGACCATCATCGCAACCGGACCGCTCACGTCAGTCAAACTCGCGCAAAGCTTGGGCAAAATCACCGGGCAAGAATATCTCTATTTTTACGATGCACTTGCACCGATTGTCACCGCAGAAAGTATCGACATGGACATTGCTTTCCGCGCTAGCCGTTATGGGCGCGGCGAAGAAGACGAAGGCGACTATATCAACTGCCCGATGTTGAGGGAGCAGTACGAGCACTTCATCGCGGCAATCAGCAGCGCCGAACGCATCGAACTGCGCGACTTCGAGCAAGAAGATGAACAATTCTTCGAAGGCTGCTTGCCCATCGAGCAGATCGCCTCACGCGGGCACGACGCGCTCAAGTTCGGTCCGATGCGTCCCGTCGGGTTGACCGATCCACGCAATGGGCAGCGCTTCTACGCGGTCGTTCAGCTTCGACAGGACAATGTCGCAGGCACGCTTTACAATCTGGTCGGCTTTCAGACCAATATTCGCTGGGGTGAGCAAAAGACGATTCTACGCATGATTCCCGGTCTAGAAAATGCCGAATTCGTCCGGATGGGACAAATGCACCGCAACACTTTCATGAACTCCCCAATTCTATTAGAACCAACACTTGCACTCAAGGAACGTTCTGACCTATTTTTTGCCGGACAGATAACAGGCGTCGAAGGCTACATGGGCAACGTCGCTACCGGACTGGTCGCCGCAATCAATATGGCGCGCAGGCTCGAAGGCAAACCTGACTGGATCGTCCCACCAGAGTCGATGCTCGGCGCACTCTGCCACTACGTCACACACGCCGACCCGAGGCATTTTCAACCCATGAAGGCAAATTTTGGCATCATTCCGCCGATTGATCCACCAATCAAGGAAAAACGCGTCCGCTATGCAGCTTATGTTGCGCGCGCACTCGATGCCATGAAAGCATCCATTTCGGCTCTTGACGATGCCTATCTCGCCCTCGAAACCATTTCGTGACCGCGCCGAGAAAGCAGGTTCATATGGTACACTTGCCAAAAGTGAGAAGGAAACAATGCCCATTCCAGCAACCCGTTTAAAAACGCTTCCCCCCTATCCGTTTGCGCTGCTGAACGCCCGCACTCGTGAACTGAAAATACAGGGGCACGATGTGATCGGTTTGGACATCGGCAGCCCGGATATGCCACCGCCTGATTGCGTGATCGACGCGCTCAATCGGTCTGCGCGCGAAGCGGGCAATCATGGCTATTCCGGCTACAAAGGGACGCCTGCCTTCCGTAGCGCGATTGCCGATTACTATCAGCAGCGCTTCGGCGTCACGCTCGACCCGGAACAGCAGATCGTGCCGCTGCTCGGCAGCAAAGAAGGCATCGTCAACCTCAGCCTCGCCTATCTCGATCAGGGTGACGCTGCGCTTGTGCCGGACGTAAGCTATCCTTCCTATACGATGGGTGCGCGCCTCGCCGGAGCCGGATTTCACTATCTTCCTGTCGATGCTGAAGGCGGCTATCTGCCCGATTTCGACACCGTACCCACGTCAGCGCTGCAAAATGCCAAGCTGCTCTGGGTCAATTACCCGAACAACCCGACGGGCGCGACCGCCGAACTCGATTTCTATCAGCGCGCCGTCGATTTCTGTAACGAACACGACCTATTGCTGGCGTCGGACAATCCCTACGTCGAAGTGACTTACGACGGCTATGTTGCTGGAAGTGCGCTACAAGCCCAAAACGCCATGAACTGCACCATCGAGTTCATTTCGTTCTCGAAATCGCACAACATGGCGGGCTGGCGGTTAGGCGCAGCGGTTGGCTCAACCGAAGCGATCAACACGCTGCTTCAAGTGAAAACAAACGTAGATAGTGGGCATTTCCGCCCGATCTACGACGCGGGTATCGTCGCGCTGGAGCAAGTGTCGCGCCAGTGGATCGAGCAGCGCAACGCCATTTATCAACGCCGCCGTGACCATATTCTAGCCACACTGCCGCAAATTGGACTGAGCGCACAAAAAACTAAAGGATCGCTCTACGTCTGGGCGCATGTCGAAAATGGTGACGGGGGCAGCTATGCCGAAGCCGCGCTCGTCCGCGCGCATGTTTCGGTGGCGCCGGGGCAAATGTATGGACCGGGCGGCGTAAATTATATTCGTATCAGTCTCGGCATCAGTGACGAACGTCTCGAAGAAGCCTTAGATCGCTTAAAATCGTGGTATGCCTCTCAGTGAGGCGATTGAGAACCTATGGAACGTGACTTAATTCAACAGCGTGAACGCGCTTTCCTAGTAGGCATGGGATTGCGTGGCAGCCATCCACTTTTGAGCGTCGAAGATTCGCTGCAAGAACTGCAACTGCTCGCCGACACCGCTGGACTTGACATCGTCGGACAGCTATGGCAGAACGTCGGGCGCATTGATCCAGCAACGTTCGTTGGGTCGGGCAAGGTTGACGAAATCAAGGAGGCGATGATCGCCTCTGAAGCGCAGGTCGTGATCTTCGACGACGAACTCTCGCCGCGCCACCAGCGCGAGCTTGAACGTCGCTTCGGTGAGGAAACCAAAGTCCTCGACCGTTCCGCGCTGATTCTCGACATCTTTGCGCAACACGCCCGCACCCGTGAAGGCGCACTGCAGGTCGAACTCGCCCAGTACGAGTATCGCCTACCCCGCCTCACCCGTGCATGGACGCATCTCGCGCGGCAGGGCGGCGGCGCTTCAGGACGCGGCGGCACGGGCGGCGTTGGCTTGCGGGGACCCGGTGAAACGCAGCTTGAAGTTGACCGCCGCGATATTCGCCGCCGCATCAGCAAACTAAAGGAAGAAATTGAGAATGTACGTGCGCACCGCAGCCGCCATCGTTCGCAGCGGGATCGGACTGGCATTCCATTGATCGCGCTGGTCGGCTACACCAACGCCGGAAAATCGACGCTGCTGCACGCGCTCACAGGCGCGGACGTGTACATTGCGAACCAACTATTCGCGACACTCGACCCGACCACGCGGCGGCTCAATCTTCCATCGGGGCGACAGGCATTGATCACAGACACGGTCGGCTTTATCCAGAAGCTGCCGACAACGCTGATCGCCGCCTTCCGCGCAACGCTGGAGGAGATCAACGACGCCGATATTGTCCTCGAAATCGCGGACGTAAATCACCTCAACGTCGTCCAGCACATTGAAAGCGTCGAGGATACACTGGCAGAAATCGACGTGCCGCGTGTGCCGCGTATCCTTGTCTGGAATAAAATCGATCAATGGGGTGACCAACCGCTGCCTGTGGTCGAGGATGCGAC
>JBBSNT010000306.1:0-5488 GCA_038260485.1 Aggregatilineales bacterium
ACCATACAGCCGATAGCGATCACCACGACCGCCAACAGCCACGAAACCCTGAGCAGTTTAGCAATCAGACGAGCGTCAAATAGAGTATCGTTCATACCATGTCCTTCAATCGAGCCGCCTTGTTCATAGTGTAAAGGGTGAAGTCCAGCCTGTGTCAACTCAATCTCGTTATCACGGGCATGATGAAGAAGCGGGTTTAAATTTTGGAAACATCTCTTGAAAGCAGCATAGACTCAAACCAGCCCAGTGTTCGTTTTCAGGATAGTACCGATACGGCTTCCCCATGTCAGGGATGTGCTGGATCGCCTCGTCGTTGATTGCCGTCAGTGCATCAAACACTGGGTTGGGCATCTTCGCCTTCAAGGACGGCGACATTTCCGCAAGCTGATCAGGTGTGCGCGCGCTGACAATGGCAGTGTGAATGTCTGCTTGATGCAGCACCCCGCGAATCGCCAAATCGCTCACCGAAACCACTGCCGAACGAAATTCTTCTAAATCAGACATGCTATCCTCGTGAGGGGATCAACCCATCATCTTGTAATCATACCCTCTCGCGGGCTAGACTGGTCATACCAGAGCGTTATTCACTACACTTCGGCACGATAGCAGAATTTGAATCAGGTCAACGCAGCGAGGGAACAATGGCTCATTTTGATCGTTTAACCGTATTCAACACGATTTTGGCAGACGGCATGGTGCCGCTGTTCTACCACGCAGATCAAGACACCGCTCAAGGGCTGGCGGGCGCGTTAGCAGCGGGGGGCAGCCACGTCTTGGAGTTCACCAATCGCGGCGAATCCGCGCTGGAAGTTTTCCGAGCGTTAGTGAAATTCTGCGCGGCGTCGCACCCGCAGATGATCATCGGCATCGGTTCGGTCGATGACGCGCCGACCGCCGCCTTGTTTCTCGCTTATGGGGCGAACTTCATCGTCGGACCGACCTTCAATCCCGAAATCGCGCGGCTGTGCAACCGTCGCAAAGTCGCCTACATGCCGGGCTGCGGCACGCTCAACGAAATCGCTAATGCTGAAGAAGCAGGCGTCGAAATCGTCAAGCTGTTTCCGGGCAGCGCGGCGGGCGGTGCGGGCTTTGTCAAAGATGTGCTTGCCCCGCGCCCGTGGAGCCGGATCATGCCGACGGGCGGCGTCACAGCGGACGAAGCCAACCTCAAGACGTGGTTCGACGCGGGAGTCGCCTGTGTTGGCATGGGCAGCGGCTTACTGCGCAAAGACTGGATCAGCGCAGGCAACACCGCCGCCATCAGCGACCTGACCCGCTCGACGCTCGATATGATCGCACGCCTGCGAGGGAAATAACCTCTCCCTGAGAGAGCGAGATAGAGCCACACACGGGAGTTTGAAGTCCCCTCTCCTGAGGAGAGGGGAAGGCTTCAGCAGGAAGCACGGGGTGAGGTTACGTAATCGCGTCCACGTTCAAGTTGAAGATGTTCGTGATCATATGGATGTCGGCGAGGTTGTGTCCGGTCATCAACAGGTAGTGATGCGACGAGAGCGTGCGCATCAGCCGATGCCCATCCTTGATCTTTAGCACCGCGCCATTGAGACAATCCGAGCCGGGATACTGTGCGTAGCCTTCAAGTTCGCCTTCCAACACGCTCAAGGTGGCAAAATTCGGCTGGAGCTTCGCCAGGGTCATCGGGCCTTCCGGCAGCCGCGCGTCGATAGCCGTCGCGTTCTCGTCTACGATCCCCAACACCTTGCGCCGCAGCGCCCATTCGGTCGCAAACGACTGCGGCAGCACGCCGAGATACCCGCAATGTGCCGCTAGAATGTGATCCTCAGCGTCAGGTAGGTCGGGGAAGTCGGGGATGCGCTCGTGCTTGAGCGCCGCCTGCCCCATCAGGAACGGATACATATTGGTCATCATGATCGGCACGTCGAGCGACTTGTGCAGGATGTATTTCGTCAGCATGGTGACGGTATCCGCCTCACAGCCCCAGATCAGCCCCTGTTCCTCGTAGAGCATATTCCACGCTAAACAGGGCGTCGTATCGGAGAAATGCGACTCGTTCAGGCAGTTGATGCCCATCCCCTTGATGCTGGCGTCCTGCTCCAGCGCACGCTTGAGGACGAGATAAACTTTCAAGGCGCTGTAAAGCGACTGCTGCGGCATCTCCGCGATATTCAGCTTCGACCGCCACTCGTCCCAGACCGCCGCTGCTTGCGCATCGGGCAGCGCTTTCGCCTCTGCGCCCATTTCTCGGAAACTACGCCGCTCAATGGTAATACCGAACTTGTCGAGCATCCGTTGATTGCACTCGTCTTCCCACCAGTAGAAGCGCTTGAAGATACTCGCCTGAAAACCCTCGCCGGGATTGTCCTGAAAGACGACGAATTTGGTCTGCTTCAGTTCGTCTTTGACGGCGAGCGCGCGGCAGATTTTCTTGGTCTGCTGGAGGTTGTACGGGGCAATCGTCTCGACGCCTTCCGTGCGCAGGTAGCTGCAAATCTCCCAGTCCCACATCGACATCGTGCCGAATTCCGACGTAGCAATCAACAGCGGCAGCCGAATCGCCTTGATCGCCTCAAGCTGGCGATAGGCAGAGCCGAGCATCTGCGGAAAGACAACCGCGTCGGCATCCGGCAGCGGATCGCCTATCGCCACTGGCGGGAGAAGTTCCGCCACGTCAGCCAGCAACACGGTTAAGCGGTTGACCTGAATATCAAAATCTTCATCACGTCCGGGTAAATAAACAGGGGCTAAACGGGCTTTATTCATCGAAATAATCTCCTCTAGCACGGCATAAGCGCATTTGCACTTGCATCGTGCGACGTGTCATCCTATCATCATAAGTGAGCCGTGATTATAGCCGTGCGCGATGCCTTGTCAAACCGCGCAGAACGACCGCCCTCAGGGGCATTCGTATGTTATAATCGGCTTAATTGAATTCTTTCATCATTCAGCGAAGTGGCGAAGTTCAGACCAGCATGATCGATTTCAACAGCCCCATCCCCTATTACGTTCAGGTCAAGGATGTCATTCGCACTCGCATCAAGAACAGCACGTGGAGCAGCGGCGACCGTCTGCCGAGTGAAGCGGAACTCTGCGAAATGTTCGGCGTCAGCCGCACGGTCATCCGTCAGGCTCTGCAAGACTTGATCCACGAGGGCTTGATCAAGCGGCGCAAGGGGAAGGGCAGCTTCGTCGCACCCGCAAAAATCAGCGAGCAGTTGGTGCAAAAGCTGACCGGCTTTTATCAGGATATGGTCGAGCAGAATCTTCAGCCCGTGACACAGGTTCTAGAGCAGACGATCACCCCCGCCGCCGACGAGATTGCCGATCATCTGGGCATTGCGCACGGGACGTCGGTCATCAAGATCGTGCGCCTGCGCTCGGTGCAAAATACGCCGATTGTGCTCGTGACGACCTTCTTGCCCTACGCGCTCTGCCCGCAGTTGAGCGAAGACGACCTGTCGAATCAATCGCTTTACGCGCTGCTCGAAAGCCGCTATAAGCTCTACATCGCGCGCGGGCGGCGCACGATTCAAGCCGTGCTCGCCGAAGGGCAAGAAGCCAAGCTGCTCGAAGTCCAGAAAGGCGCGCCGCTCTTTCGCCTCGACAGCCTCAGCACCCTCAGCGACGGCACGCCGATTGAGTATTACTTCGCCTATCATCGCGGCGACCGTTCCCAGTTCGAGGTCGAATTGATCCGCACGCGCCAAACCACCGACGCGGATTCATTTGCCGATCTCCCCCCTAGCAACCACATCACGACATAGGAAACAATTCAACGCAAAGCATTCATTCAAACCCTTTGCGTTAAACCCTTTTCTTCCCGCCTTTGCGCTAAGCATTTCCTTTGCCATCAAAACCCGCTATACTCTACTCAACTTGTCATGATAGGACTACAGGCAATATAACTATGACCGAAACTATGTTAGCGGCGGTCTATCACGGCACGAACGATCTCCGCCTCGAAAACTACCCCATCCCGACCATCAGCGCCGACGAGCTGCTGCTCAAGGTGGTCAACAGCAGCATTTGCGGCACAGACTTGCGCATCCTGCACGGCGGTCACCGCATGTATCCCGAAGGTACCGTCCGCATCCCCGGTCACGAGGTCGTTGGCGACGTGGTCGCGGTCGGCGAGAACGTCAAGGACTTGATTGAGGGTCAGCGCATGTTCGTCGCGCCTAACATGGGCTGCGGACACTGCCGCCAGTGTATCTCCGGCAACAACAACCTGTGCGCCAATTACAACGCCTTCGGCATCACGATAGACGGCGCGTTTGCCGAGTACATGCGCGTTCCAGCAGCAGCGATCCTTCAGGGCAATTTATTCGTGCTGGATGACGAGGTCGATCCTGCGGTGGTAGCGCTGACCGAGCCGTTCGCCTGTGTCCTACGCGGGCAGAATGCGGTCAACGTCCACGCCGGCGACGTAGTGGTCGTGATCGGCGCGGGTCCCATCGGGCTGATGCACGTTCAACTGGCACGGCTGCGCGGCGCGGTGCGCGTGATCGTCAGCGAGATGATCCCCGAACGGCTGGAACAAGCGCTGCGGCTAGGCGCGGACATCGCTGTCGCGCCCGATCAGCTTGAGGATGCCGTGCGCGATGCCAGTCATGGCGACGGCGCAGACGTGGTGATCGTCGCCGCGCCCGCGCACAAGGCGCAGGAAGGCGCGCTGGGCATCGCCGGAATCGGCGGACGGATCAACTTCTTCGGCGGGCTGCCCAAAGACCGCCCGACGATCAACTTCGACTCGAACGTCGTCCATTACAAGGAGCTGATCGTCACCGGAACAACGGCGTGCAGCACGCAAGACTGCCGTCAGGCGGCAGCACTCGTCAATTCGGGGCGCATCGACCTGTCGCCGTTCATCAGCGCGCGCTATCCGCTGGCAGATGCGGTCGAGGCGTTCGGTGTCGCAGAAGACCGCAAATCGCTCAAGGTGGTGTTGCAACCCTGAATCGCATCGTAGAGGCAGGTTTGAACCCTGTCCCTATAGCAAATAGACCTCACGCCCGCACCGATGAAGCCGCCGCATCCAACTGCTGAAGCAGTTCCGGCGTCATCGGAATATCCAGCACCTCAAAGATCACCTGCGACCAGCCGTGAACGAAGTAGACCCAGCCATCCTCGACCCGTAAAGCGCGCGATTCCACTTGACGCAGTGCTTGGTGCATGAAGTCGAGTTCGCCACGATAGTTGAACTCCCACGCGATACCGTGCTGCGGAAAGACGCCCGCGTCGGTGATCGGTGAACCGGGCGTGTCTTTGCCCATGCCCGTCGCGTTGATGACGAGGCTGTAATCGGGCAGAGTCGTCATCAACTCGTCGTTGAGGGTGCGATCCTCATTCTGGATATAGTCGATCTGAATGTCCGTGTCATACTGCGCCGCCATCGCCCGTATGTGATCAAGCCGCTCCTTAGAGCGATCCACCGTGATAAACGTCGCCGGACGGTCGCCTTTATCCGGCTGATTGATCAGGCTGAGCAGCATCGCCGCCGCCGCGCCGCCCG
>JBBSNT010000307.1:0-5482 GCA_038260485.1 Aggregatilineales bacterium
AGAAGCCGCTGGCGCGTTCGAGCCTCGAAGGAATGGCGATGGTGCGCGCAGCGACTCGTGCGAGGCGCGTGCTGCAAGTTGCGTTCAATCATCGCCAACGTGGCGATGTGCAGGTGCTCAAAAACTACATTGAATCGGGTGGGCTAGGACGCATCTATCACGCTAAGGCAAGCTGGATGCGGCGCAGCGGCATTCCCGGTATGGGAGGCTGGTTCACGAACCGCGAAATGGCGGGAGGTGGGCCGCTGATCGACCTCGGCGTCCATATTCTCGACATGGCGCTTTATCTGCTTGGTGAGCCAGAGGTCGTCTCGATCAGTGCGGCGACTTACGCGGAACTCGGACCGCGTGGACGCGGCAGTCGCTCGTTGGTAGGCGAAGGCGGCTATGAGGTTGAGGACTTGGCGACGGCATTTGTTCGTCTGGGCGACGGTGCGACCCTATTAATCGAGGCGAGTTGGGCGGTTTATGGCAAGTCTGCCGACGACTTCGGCGTTACGCTCTATGGGACGGACGGCGGCGCGGATATTGCCGTCAAGAATTACAATTGGGAAGATACATTGACGCTCTACACCGATGCGGGCGGCGTTCCGGCGGAAGTCCGTCCGCGTGTCACGCGAGGTGAGGGGCATCTCGCGGTCGTGCGTAATTTCGTCAGCGCGATTCGTGGGGGCGATTGGTCATCGCATAATGGGCGCGAGGGATTGCGCCGTGCTCAGATTATCGATGCCTATTATCTTTCGGCTCTGCAAGGACGCGAAGTTTCCCTCCAAGCCATCCAAAGCGAAGACTAATTGTAGGGATGGGGCGGGTATTTTATAGTCGCCCCACCGTGTTCAATTGACGGGGAAATTCGAATTACAATCCCATGAATTTGCTGTTTGTAATTTGTTTCACAGAAGTTTTACGTTTTTTACATCCATTATGTACTATAATTAGAACGGTTTTCGCTCACCAACCCCAGTTCATTTCAAGGAATTGCCTCAGTGAACTTTAGTCTTTTAAGGTTGCCACTGTACTCTTGATGTTGTCCCCGCTAAGCTGACCATACGGCGAGGTGCATGTCTAGGATTGCGCCACCGTCGGCTTCGTCTCGTATCAATTACTTGGAGCTGCACACATGATGAATGGAAATACCCCAACGTTGATCACACCTTACGGTGGTAAGCTGGTCAATCTGCTATCTCCCCTTGAAGGACTTGAGGAGCGGAAAGAATACGCTAGCCATTTACGTTCGCTGCAACTGTCTCCCCGTTGTGTCTGCGATCTTGAACTGCTGGCAGTCGGTGGTTTTTCGCCACTGGATCGCTTCATGGGGCAAGCAGATTATCAGCGCGTGCTTGACGAGATGCGTTTGGCAAATGGCGCCATTTTCCCGATTCCGGTGACGCTGCCGATTTCAGAAGATGCAAACATTTTCGTCGGCGAAAAGATTGCGCTTCGCAACGATAAGAACGATCTGCTGGCGATCATGATGGTCGAAGAAAAATATGCGTGGAATTTAGAAGAAACCGCGCAGAAAGTTTTTGGCACGCTCGATTTACGCCATCCGATTGTCGCTGAGATGCATCGTTGGGGTAAATTTAACATCTCCGGCAAGATTGAAATGCTTCAACTGCCGCATTACTACGATTTTCTGCCGTTGCGCTCGACTCCTGCACAGGTGCGCGAACGGCTCGAAACCTATGGTCACCAGAACGTTGTTGCTTTCCAGACGCGTAATCCGCTGCACCGTGTTCACGAAGAACTGACCAAGCGAGCGACTGCCCAAGTCGATGGTGTTTTGCTGCTGCATCCATCGGTGGGCATGACGAAACCCGGTGACGTCGATCACTACACCCGTGTTCGCACCTACAAGGCGCTGACCGAAAATTACTACGATCCCGACCGCGTGCTGCTGTCGCTGCTGCCACTGGCGATGCGCATGGGCGGTCCCCGCGAAGCACTCTGGCATGCGGTTATTCGTCGTAATTATGGTGCGAATCACCTCGTTGTTGGGCGTGATCACGCTGGCCCCGGCAAGGACTCGAACGGTAACCCGTTCTATGGTCCTTACGATGCGCAAAACCTTGTTCAGCAGTACAAAGAGGAACTCGGCGTAAAGCCGATGCCGTTCCATGAACTGCTGTATATAACCGACGAAGGGCGCTACGAGGAAGCGACCAAGATTCCGGCGGACACGCGCACGTCGAGCATTTCCGGCACACAGGTGCGCGAAGGCTACCTAAACAAGGGGCGGCTGCTGCCAGAATGGTTCACCCGTCCTGAAGTCGCGCGTATCCTCGGTGAGAGCTACCCGGCACGCCATCATCAGGGTGTCTGCTTGTGGTTCACGGGCTTGAGTGGCGCGGGCAAATCGACGATCTGCGACGTGCTGACGGTGCTGCTGCTCGAACATGGTCGCCAGATGACGATCCTCGATGGCGACGTTGTGCGTACCCATCTGTCGAAGGGCTTGGGCTTTAGCGCCGAAGATCGTGACATCAACATTCGGCGGATCGGGTTCGTCGCGGCGGAAATTTCGCGTCACGGCGGCGTCGTGATTTGCGCGGCGATTAGCCCGTATCGCGCGACGCGCAACGAAGTCCGCAACATGGTGTCTTCATCTGACCAGTTCGTCGAAATTTACGTCAACACGCCGCTGGAAGTCTGCGAGGGGCGTGACATCAAGGGCTTGTACGCGAAGGCACGGCGTGGCGAGATCAAGGGCTTCACCGGCATCGACGACCCGTATGAGGAGCCGTTGAACCCGGAGATTGTTTGCGATACGGTCAACTTCACGCCGGAAGAAAACGCACGCTTGATCCTGAATTACTTGATCGAGCAGGGTTTTGTGCTTGCGCCCGACGTGCTGCTGGAAGCCGCCCTATAGACACTCGACATTTCGATCACAAAGACGCTAAAACGCCTGCCCAATCACGGGTAGGCGTTTTTGGTTATAATCGTTAGGAAAATAGAAAGGATGTTGAATTTGTCAGATAACCCGCTTGGAGTAGAAAGCCGTCGAATCGCCATGTTGATCGATGGTGACAACGCGCAGCCCTCGCTGCTCGGAGAGATGCTCGCTGAAGCAGGAAAGTACGGCTTAGTGACGGTGCGGCGGATTTATGGCGACTGGACGACCGCCAATATGGGCGGTTGGAAAGAGACGCTGCATACCTACGCCATTCAGCCGATTCAGCAATTTCGCTATACCGTCGGCAAAAATGCGACCGACAGCGCGATGATCATCGACGCGATGGACATCCTCTACACCGTCCGCGTTGATGGTTTCTGCCTCGTCTCTAGCGACAGCGATTACACGCGCTTGGCGACGCGCATCCGTGAGAAAAGCCTGTTCGTGATGGGCATTGGCAAAAAGCTGACACCGCGCGCTTTTGTTAACGCCTGCGACATTTTCGTCTATGCGGAAAACCTGCTCAAGCCGCCGCCCGCTCCTGCCAGAGAAAAAGCCAAAGCCAAGATCGAACAGACGCCTGATGCGGGCGCGCCGAAGCAAAAGCCTAAACCTGAAGCTGTGCCTGAAGTTGCGCCGGAATTTATGCAGCTCTTTAAGAAAGCCTTTGATCTGGCAGTGCAAGATGACGGTTGGGCATTTCTGGGCGCGCTTGGGCATCACTTGCGCCAGCTTGACCCCGGTTTTGATCCGCGTACCTACGGCTTCAAGCAGTTGTCACTGCTGGTCAAGGGCTACCCAGATACCTTCGAGGTGCGGCGCGTGCGCGGGCAGGGGACGGCGCACATCTACGTGAAGCTGAAAAGGGATATGGAAAGCTAAGGTGCGGTTTTGTCGATGCCTGAGCTAAGCAGCGAACAAGTCCGCCGCTTGCGAACGCGGGCGCAGTATTTGAGTGCGCGCCAACATACGGGTGATCTTGTCGATGTGGTGCAAGCGGTGTGCGGCATACAGGCGCAGCTTTCGTCAGCGATGATGGAGTGCGGCAGACGATGTGCGCTGGATGCTGGGGTTGCTCGGTGCTCGGTCCAACATTTATCGCTAAAGGCAAGCGCCGCCGCTTGCAGCTTGGTCTGCGTGAGGACACTGCGGCAACAGGACTGCACTATTTGCGTGACAACCTTTCGAGCGAGCCGATGACGCGCGGCGAGATGGTCAATGCGTTGGCGAAATGCAGACTCGCGCTAGAGCGCCGTAGTCAAGCGCCGATCCACCTGATCGGATTGGCGGCGCTGAGCGGGATTGCGCTGCTCGGTGACGACCGCCCGAATGTTGAGTCGACTTACGTGCTGATGGATACATGGGTCGATTCTGCTGACGAAATGCCAAAAGACGAAGCGCTTGCCCAACTGGCTTGGCGCTATCTGCTTGGTTACGCGACGACAGATGCGAAGGACTTCGCGGGTTGATCAGGGTTAAATTTGACTGACACGAATCACGGGTTTCAGGCGCTCAGCAAGGCGAATGAGATCACGGAGATTCGGGTCGGAGAGCGGACGTTGTGGCTGCCGAAGGCGATGCCGAAAGCGGGGAATCGCGACAAGCAAACCGCTCCCGTCGTGCGGCTGCTCCCCGCCTTCGACACGTATCTTTTAGGCTACAAAGATCGGACTCTGCTCGTCGCGTCGAAGCATCAGCGTGAAGTGTATCACGGTGGGCAGACTGTGCCGGTCGTGCTGGTTGACGGCGCAGCGGCAGGCACGTGGCGGTATCGGCGTCAGGAAAAGCGGCTGAAAGTCAATGTGCATCCCTTCGACGCGTTCGAACTATCAACGGAGCAATTGATCGCTGAAGAAGCAGACGATATCGGACGGTTTTGGGATGTGCCAGTGAATGTGCGTTATTCGCAAGAGCCGTTGCGATCTCGCTCGATTTCGGCGGCGCTGAAGTTGTAAATTCGATCCGAGGCAGTGACGTCACAATCGCGCACGTTAGCTTCGGCGCAGAATGAACTCACGCCAGAAGCTGCATCTTGCGGCTGATGGGCTGTTGCTCCGCCTAGATTACGCGCACGGGTGTACCGACCGACGCGAAATTGAAGAACCATTCTGCTTCGGGCGTGGGCAGGTTGACACAGCCGTGACTCATAGGACGTCCGAAGGCGTTATGCCAGTATGTCCCGTGAATGCCGTAGCCCTGATAAAAATACATCGTGAAGGGGACTTGCGGCAGGAAATAGTCTGGTCCGCTCATGTCGGTGGCGGTGTATTTGACGTAGACTGCGTAATCGCCTTTGACGGTCGGAGTCCCGGGCAGACCCGTCGAGACAAGATGCGTGTGGATCATCTGCCCGTCCTGATAGGCGTAGATACGCTGGTCGCTCGTCGAGACGACAATCGAGCGCCCAAGGTTGGTTGGCGCGGCGGGGATGTTTTCAGGGACATATTCGCCTGCCGCCGGAATGACCAACTCCTGACCGGGATAGATCACGTCAGGGTTGTCGATGCCATTCATGGCGATGATATCCTGCACCGAGACGTTAAAATCCTTGGCGATCAAACCGAGTTCCTGCCCCTGCTGAACCAC
>JBBSNT010000308.1:0-5480 GCA_038260485.1 Aggregatilineales bacterium
CCGCGCCGCGTTGCTGACCGCCGCCAGCACCGATGGTTCTTCGACGACCATCGGAATCAGGTATTCCTCGTTGTTGATCAGGAAGTTGGTGGCGACGCCTAAAGGCAGCGCATAAATACCAACCGCGTTCTCGATCATGTTATCGGCTTGGGCGGCGTTTAGCCCGCCGATGCCGAGCAGCACCGACTGCTCTTTGGGCGTCAAATTCGCCCACTCTGCGACCAGCGCGGCGCGTTCGGCAAGCGTGCGTTTATAGAAACCGGGAAGGCGCGATGTATGTGTGGGTTGTATCATGGGACGTAATTTACCCGATGAAACCTGCCAAAAACTATCAAATGGTGAAAATTAGCACAAAGATCGAGTGCTGTATAGCTTTTGAGAGCCTGCGTGCGCGCGGCGTTTCATCTATTCACGGATTGACGGCATTTCGAGGCTGTCGTATGCTCTGCACGTAGACTGATTGTGAAGGCAAATTGGCGGGTGGTCGCAAAAGGTTTTCTACTGCTATTGCTCTGCGTGCTCATGAGCGGGGGCGTGCTGGCGCAGTCACACGAACAAACGCCTGGACCGACTCCCTCAGCGCAGGATCGAGTCGAAGCGGCATGGGACGGGACGTATCGCCGGATTCGCGTGCCGATCCTGATGTATCACTATGTGAGCGATTTGCCTGATGACGCCGACGAAACGCGAACTGACCTGACGCTCGCGCCCACCGTTTTTCGCGCTCACATGGACTACTTATTTTATCAGGGGTACACGCCCGTCTCGCTCTATGACCTTGACGACGCGCTGCTGAGTGGGACGCCGCTGCCGACCAAGCCTGTAATCCTGACCTTCGACGACGGCTACGCTGATCACTACAGCAACGTGCTGCCTGTGCTTCAGCAATATGGCTTTACGGCGACCTTCTTCATCATCACGGGGACGGCGGATGCGGGCGATCCGACTCATCTATCGTGGGAGCAGATCAAGGCGATGGCGGACGCGGGCATGGATATGGAATCGCACACGAAGACTCACGCTGATCTGCGCGCCCGACCATTCGATTTTCTGGTGTATGAACTGCTCGGCAGCCGCGAGAGTTTACAGGCGTACACGGGGAAGGCTTCGCATCTGTTTTCGTACCCGATTGGTCATTACGACGACAACGTGCTGTCGGTGATCGAGACGATGCCGATCTGGCGGGCGGTGACGACACAGCCCGGCATTTTGCAGACGACCGACAACCGTTACGAACTGCCGCGCTTGCGGATTCATAACATGACAGGTGTCACTGGACTGGCGCAACTGTTAGGGGGATCATAAAGGCGAGTCTGCATTCATTCACAGGCTCGCCTTTAAACCGTCTCTTTGGGCGAAATCTAGTCCGGCAGGATGCGGGTGTCGAGGAAGTAGTCCAGCCAAATGACGAAGATCAAGCCGAGCGGCAGGGCAGTCCAGAGGAAATACTGGAATCCGTACTTTTCGATGCTGATCGGGACGCCGCTGTTGGGACCCATCCAAGGCAACACCAGCGTGACGACCAACGCCGAGATCAGCGCGCCGATAGCCAGACCGACGACAAAGACGATAATTCTGCGAATGAGCAGGGATGACATATCAACCGACTCCTAGATGTCAAGCAACTTATCATGCTATTTTAGCGCGTTTGCGAGCGCCAGCGCAAGTGAAAAATAGAACTTTCCGACGTAGTTTTCGTAATTCTTGTTAGATAACGTCCATTTTGCTAGAATTCGAGGGAATCTGGTCACAGCAAATCGACTTATCCCGATGGGTGTTATGACAGGTGAACAGAGTATTTCTAGGGAAAGGGGCTGTTCGTGGCCGACTTGTTTGACAAAGCGAGGGATTATACTCAGGCGCGCGAGGCGATGGAACTGGGTATTTATCCTTATTTTCGCGCCTTAAGCGATACGGAAGGGGCAATCGCCCATTTTGAGGGGAAAGAAGTCGTGATGATTGGCTCCAATAATTATTTGGGGCTGACGACTGATCCGCGTGTGCGCCAAGCCGCTGAAGAAGCGATTGAGCGTTACGGGACGAGCGTCACCGGATCACGCTTTCTCAACGGGACGCTCGAACTCCATCTGGAACTCGACCGTCGATTGGCGCAATTTGTCGGGAAGGAAGCCGCACTGGTGTTTCCGACGGGCTACCAGACCAACGTCGGCACGATTACAGCGCTGGTGCAAAAAGGCGACTACGTGATCGTCGATAAGGATGATCACGCCAGTATTGTCGATGGCTGCCTGATGTGTCGCGGAGAAATGAAGCGCTTCCGCCACAACGACATCAGCAGTTTAGACGACGTGCTCGCCAAGCTGCCGCCTGAGGCGGGCAAGTTGGTGGTCGTGGACGGCGTCTACAGCATGGGCGGAGACATCGCGCCGCTGCCGGAAATCGTCGCCATTTGCAAGCGTTACGGCGCGCGGATTATGGTTGATGATGCGCATGGAATCGGCGTGACGGGCAACGGACACGGCACGGCGGCACACTTCGGCTTGACGGACGACGTTGACCTGATCATGGGGACGTTCAGCAAGAGTTTCGCCAGCATCGGCGGATTTATCGCTGGATCGAAGGAAGTGGTTCACTATATTCAGCATCATGCGCGTTCGCTGATTTTCTCGGCGGCGCTGACCGCGTCGAGCGCGGCGGCGGCGTTGAAGGCGCTGGAGATCATGGAAACTGAACCGGAACATGTCGAGTCGTTGTGGGACAACGCTGAATATATGCGTAAGGGGCTGCGCGAACTGGGCTATGACACGGGACGGAGCAATACGCCGATTATCCCGATCCTGATCCGCGACGAGTTCCGCACTATTCTGGCGTGGCACGCGCTGATCGAGGAAGGCGTCTACACGAACCCGGTGCTGCCGCCGGGCGTGCCGACCGGGAACAGCCTGCTGCGTACCAGCTACATGGCGTCGCACAAGAAAGAGCATCTCGACCGGGCGCTGAAGGGTTTCGAAGTTGTCGGCGAGCGGCTTGATCTGGTTCACCGCGACGTGCCGGCTGATGCGCGAGAGTCGGTTGGCTAAGCTGGGCTAGACACAATTCGATAGAAAAAGTAGGGCACACGGCGACTGATGGTCGTCCGTGTGCCCTTTTGATTCGGGGTGGTGGTTTATTCGCTCTTTGAGCGGCTGATGCGCTTGTGGAGCGGGTCGAGCAGGATGTAGGCGACGGGGACGACGATCAGCGTGAGGAGCGTACTGCTGAACAGACCGCCGATGACGACCGTGCCGAGTTCCGAAGCGATGATCGCGCCTTCGGACAAGCCGACTGCGAGCGGGACGAGTGCGAAGATAGTCGCCAGCGCCGTCATGAGGATGGGGCGCAAGCGGCGGTTACCCGCTTCGATCAGCGCGTCGTGGGTGTTCATGTGGCGCTCGCGCTGGTTGCTCTGGACGCGGTCGATGAGCACAACGGCGTTGGTAACGACGATGCCGATCAGCATCAGCAAGCCGATCATCGCGGAAATCCCGAGCACACGGTTGGTCAGTGTGAGCAGGACTGCCGCGCCGACGGGCGCAACGATAATGCTCAAGATGATGTCCAGCCAGTGTACCAACGAGCCGAAGGTGATAATGAGGATGACGATGACGATGGCGATAGCAATCCCGATTGCCTTGCCGAGTCCAGCGAAGCCTTCGGTTTGCTGGCTGGTCGAGAAGCCTTCACTGACGGTCACGTCGGCGGGCAGGTTGGGCATGGCATTAATGGCGGCTTTTGCCGCGCTGGTCACACCGAGCGTGTTCTCGGTTTCGAGTTCGCCGGTGTAGCTGAGCGCCGACTGCTGGTCGATGCGGACGTAAGTGGTTGGTGCGTTGCCGCCTGAACCGGCTGAGGCGTCTGCCAAACTGCTGGAAACGTTGGTCAAGCCGTCAACTGCGTTGAGCGTGCTAATCACGTCGGCATTGATGGCTTTGAGTTCTTCTTGCGGGCCTGACAGCACGAGCGCGAAGCCGCCGAAGCCCTGTTCACTGAGCGACGCCGCCGAGACTTTTACGTTTTCCACGCCGAATATTTCGACGGCTGTGGCGCGAATTTCTCCGGCAAGCTCGTCAAGCTGACTCTGGCTTTCAACGGCAATCGTCACCTGCGCGACGTTCTCGCTGATGGACGAACTGCCGAGGATCAGGCTTTCTAAGCCGCCGCCGCTGCCAATGGTGGTCTGCACCGTGCCGAGTTCATCTGCTGGCAAGTCGGTCTTAAGCGCCGCTTCGAACTGTTCGACGAGGGTGTTGGTGTCGGCGATTTTCGTGCCGCTGGGCAGGCTGACGGCGACGCTGATCTGCGGCTCGCCAAACGAGGGCAGGAATGCCTGCGGGCGGGTGGCAAACAGCGCGATAGCGATGACGAAGGTAATCGCCGCGACGATCAGCACAATCACCCGATGGGACGGTTTGTCGAGCGACCAATGAAGCGCGGGTAGATAGAGGCGTTCGAGCCAGCTTTCATGCTCGCCGCTGATCTCGCGCTCGTCAAGCAGCAGGTATGCCACGACAGGTACGACCGTGATTGCCACGACGAACGACGAGAGCAGCGCGTAAGTGACTGCTAGCCCGAAAGGCAGGAAGAATTCGCCGATGATGCCGCCGGTCAAGCCGAGCGGAAGGAAGACGACCACCGTGATGACGGTCGCGGCGAAGATGGCGACCGAGACGTCGCGCGTGCCGGAGATGATGGCGGTTTTCTTGTCGCCGCCCGCCTGTACCTGCCGGAAGATGTTCTCTAGCACGACAATCGAGTCATCGACGACGCGCCCGATGGCGACTGTAAAGCCCGACAGCGTCATGATGTTGAGGGTGATGCTTTCGGGGAACAGGCGCAGGAAGAAGGTGATGAGCGACGAACTATCGGCTGAACCGATGAGCGCGTTGTGAACGGTTCCCGGCAGCCAGCGCATGAGCACGAGCGCCATCAAGATGGAGAGCGGGATGCTGACGGCAGTCACGAGCGTGCTGCGCCACGATGGATAGGGCAGCTTGCCGGGGTAAAGCAGAACGCCCAACCCTGCCAGCACACCGACGATGAGCAGCACACGGACGATGATGTTGGTGGCGGCGAATGCCGCGCCGAGATCACCGCCAGTGGCACTCGCGTTGGAGAGCACGAACAGCGCCAGCAGCACGAGGAACAGCGCCACCATCGCTGCGCCGACGATGCGACGTGGGCGGCTGCCCCACGTCCCGCTGCTGAGGAAAATCAGGATGACGATGACGGCGAAGATTGCCCCCAAGCCGCCTTCACGGGCAACACCGCTGATCGACTCCTCAACGAAGCTGGCTTGTTCGAAGGCGACGTTGACGCTGATGTTCGGGTTGTCCTCGACCATCTGGTGGAGGGCGTCGTCAACGGTGTGGAAGGCTTCGACGTTGTTGGCGTCGCTGGTTTTGTAGACGGTGACCACGAGACTCGGATTGCCGTCGAGCCGCGTGACGTTATCGGTCGGGATAAACAGTGCTGCGCCCGAC
>JBBSNT010000309.1:0-5451 GCA_038260485.1 Aggregatilineales bacterium
GCTTCGCCTGGATTGACAAGTTCCGAGCCTTACTCATTCGCTATGATCGCAAAGATGCCAACTTTCTCGGTGCTCATCATCTCGCTTTTGCGCTCATTAACCTACGTCATTTGTTCGCACAGAAAGTTTGAATCAGTTCTCCGTAAAAAGAGGCGAGGGCAGCCTCTGTAGAGCTGTGCCTCGCCTCTGCGTCCGCAACTTGAGGATAAGGGGATTAGAGCCGCTCACCGACGTAGGTGATCAGGTCAGCGATCCGGCAGGAATAACCCCATTCGTTGTCGTACCACGTCACGACCTTCGCCAGCGTGCCATCCATCACTAGCGATGACATAGCGTCAATCGTGCTGGAGTGGCTGTCGCCGCGATAGTCAATCGAAACCAGCGGTTCGTGCGAGACAGCGAGGATGCCCTTGAGCTTGTCTGTAGCTGCTGCTGCGTCGAAGGTGGCGATCAATTCTTCGGTGGTCGTCGGCTTTTCGAGCACAGCGACGAAATCGACCAGCGAAACCGTCGGGGTTGGGACGCGGATCGACATACCGTCGAACTTGCCCTTGAGGTCAGGAATGACCAGCGCGACGGCTTTGGCAGCGCCGGTCGTCGTCGGGATCATGCTGACTGCGGCAGCGCGGGCGCGGCGCAGGTCTTTGTGCGGCAGGTCGAGCAGTTGCTGATCGTTCGTGTAGCTGTGGATCGTCGTCATCAGCGCGTGCTTGATGCCGAAGGTGTCGTTGACGACTTTCGCCGCAGGGGCGAGGCAGTTGGTCGTGCACGATGCGTTCGAGATGACGAAGTGCTTCGACGAATCGTACTGCTCCTCATTGACGCCGAGGCAGATCGTGATGTCTTCGTTCTTCGCCGGGGCGGAGATGATGACCTTCTTCGCGCCGCCTTCGAGGTGCTTCGCTGCCGAGTCGCGGTCAGTGAAACGTCCCGTGCTCTCAATCACGATGTCGCAGCCGAGGTCGCCCCAAGGCAGCTTGGCGGGATCACGCTCAGCGAGCGCCTTGATCTCGTCGCCGTCGATCACCAGCGCGCCGTCTTTTTTCTCGACCGTGCCGGGATAGCGCCCATAGTTCGAGTCGTACTTGAACAGGTGCGCCATCGTGTCGAGGTCGCCGAGATCGTTGAAGGCGACAACGTCGATTTCGTTGGGGTACTTCTCGCGGATCGCCCGCATCGCCAGACGCCCAATTCGTCCAAACCCATTAATGCCTACGCGAATTGCCATGTGTGTATCTCCTTTTGAGAATGACTTCATTTCACTTCACTGCGCATGAGCGACAGCCGTTTTCGTGAGCGAGACGCCCACGCGCTCGGCTTCGCTTAAGGATAAGATCGCCTTCACCAGTTTTTGCGGGTCATGCCGCCAAGGTCGATCAGAGTCCACAAGATCGGTATAGAACACATCGTAGCGCTGCAAAATTTCGTGGTGCTCCGGCGCGGGTTGGACGTAACGAGTCACGCCCACGTTGATGGTCGTATAGTTGTTGTTGGCAACCACCACCTGAAAAACACCGCGCCCGATGTGTCGTTCTAGCGCCAGTACATGCTCGGCAACCGTGAAATCGGTCGTTTCACCGGGCTGAATGGCGATATTGCAGCTGTAGATTTTGTACGCGCTCGTCGCCCTCAGCGCGTCAGCGATACCGCCAACCAGCAGGTTGGGCAGAATGCTGGTGTAGAGGCTGCCCGGTCCAATCACGACAATGTCGGCGTCAAGGATCGCTTGGATACTGCCACGATACGCCGTGACGGTTTCTGGCACAAGCGACAAACGCTCGATTTGCCCGCCCGCCGCCGAGATGTTCGACTCGCCTTTGACCGTGATCGCGCGTCTCGAACCCGCTACATGCACCGTAGCGCTCAGCGTGATGTCTTCCAACGTTGCCGGAAGCACACGCCCCTGAATGTTGAGGATGCGCTCGGTTTCGATCAACGCTTCTTCGAGACTGCCCGTCACGCCCGCTAAGGCGCTGATGAACAAATTGCCGAATGCGTGCCCCCCCAGATCGCCATTTTGAAAGCGATACTGGAACAGGCGGGTCATCAGTTCTTCGTCGTCCGCCAGCGCCGCGATATTGTTACGCAGGTCGCCGGGCGGCAGTACACCGAGATCACGCCGCAGTCGCCCCGAACTCCCACCATCATCGGCAACCGTGACGACTGCCGTCAGGTTGCTGCTGAAGGCTTTCAAGCCCTTCAAAACCGCAGGCAGTCCCGTACCACCGCCAATCGCGACGACCTTCAGCCCCTTTTGGCGGCGGCTGTGCGAATAGACCACGTCGATCAAAGACTTCTGATAACGGAGGCGGTAGGGCGCTAGGATGCTCCGCGCCAGCTTTAGCAGCGCTAGTCCGATTAGGGTGAATCCGCCTGCCGCACTCGCGATGATGCTTGCCCAGTTAACCAGCACCAATGACGACACCGGAGCGCCAACGAGCAGCAGCATCGCGCAGCCAATACTCCACGCGAGCACGACAACGCCCAAAAGGAGCAGGATAATCCAGCGTTTGACGCCGATGCCGGGTGTAAGCCACTTCGCAACCGGTTCTGCCAGTTTCATCCACCCACTTGTCCTACACTAACGTTTAAGATTAACACCGCGAACTTATGCTGTCAAAGGATTTTACGTCGTTTTAACACGTGCCGTGACGATGAACACAGCTAAAGCCGTGACGACCGTAATCCCCCCAATCGTCAGCGCCGCGTCGAACCAGAACTGCTCTGGAAACAGCCGGATCAGCGTATCCGAAGTTGGGAAATACCACGTTCCGCTCTGAAAAAAAAGTTGGTGGAAGGTCACGAAGAACGATTCCCAGCTTGTGACGGCGACGACGATGATCGCCGCGACAATCGCGAGCGTCAGCAGCGATCCGGAGAATAACGCATTGACCAGCGCCAGCCGTTTAACGCGCAGCAGGGCGATTCCAGCGGCGATAGCGAGGAGTCCGGCAGCCGCAGCGATCCCAAACGCCGCTTGTGTGACCAGCTTCACGTCGTGCATGTGGCGCAGTTCGGTCGCCTCGTACAGCGCCGACCCGTCGCTGAAGGTCATGCTGCCCAGATAGTCGATGTCCGCGCCGTTGAGCAGGTAGTTGAGCGCATACGGCGCGGACTCCAGCCGATCCGCTTGCGTGAAGCCGTAAGGGTCGGGCGGGAAGTCGGCGCGGTTGTACTCGAACTGCAAGAACGGCGGTGTCATCACCAGCCGAGCGGCGAGCAGCACCAGAACGACCGGAAAAGCGATCGTGATGAAGCTTTGCGCCACGCGGATTAATCCGGACTGAGAACGACTGAGGGTGGTTGTCATGAACTTAGCTTTCAGGACGCAGTTGATCGAGGTCGTCGGACAGCAGGAAATTCAGAACAAGTGAGTCGACCAGCGATTCAACCGGCGCGCGGTCGTCGGTGAACACGAGGCTAGAAGCTTCGGCGGGAACCAGCGTTTGCACGCCCAGCGCGAGCGTATCACGCAGCATCGGCGTGGCGTCGGCGGGCAGGGCGGCGAGGTTGGCGGCGAGGTTGGAGTCGCTGGTCGGCTGGACGGTAGCCACCAGAATCGTGTTGAACGACTGCGGTACGTCCATCGCGTGAACGCTGGGGAATACTTGCAGCAGCGTCGCCGTCAGCGCGTCGATCAGGCGGCGGTCGGTGCTCGTGCGCCCGACGTTGATCACGACCGCACCGTCGCTGGTCAGGTGATCGCGCACTTCCTCGAAAAACTGGATGGTCGTCAGGTGCCACGGAATGTAAGGCGGGCGATAGGCGTCGATGCCGACGACGGTGTACTGTTTGTCGAGCTTGTTGAGCATATAGCGCCCGTCCTCGACGTAAACGCTCAGGTTGGGCATCGTGCCCATCTCGAAATAGGCGTTGCCCGCCTCGACAATGCCGGGGTCGATCTCGATGCCATCAATCGGAATGTCGCCGTAGACGTGGGTGTATTGGCGCGCAATCGTTCCGGCAGCCAAGCCGACAATTGCCAGCGATTGCACGTCGCTTGGCGTGTACGGCGGCGCGTTGAAATAGGGCGCGGCGAGGAAAAAATCCCACGTCCGGTGATACTCATAGACGTCTTTATTCCATTGGCTGTGCACGCCTTCGCCTTCGTTCAGGAACAGATAGCGGTTGCCCGCGCCGTCTTCCTGCACCTGCACGTAGTTGTAGGGCGTTTCATCCTCGAACAGCAGGGTCGCGCCCGCCAGTGGTGAGCGCAGCGGCGTTCCGTTGAGGACGATCAGCGCGATCACCACGACGGCAGCAGGCATCCACAGATAAATCAGTGCCCGCGCCCCCTGTTCGCGCCATAAGCCAATCAGCCCGATCACGAACAGGATCGCGGCAAAGACCAGAAAGGTGCGGATTGTGCCCAGTTCCGGGATCAAGACCAGCACCGGCAGAAACGTGCCGATGATGCTGCCAATCGTGCTAATGGCGTAGATGCGCCCCGACGTTCTGCCCGCGTCGCTCACGTCCGTCATGGCGATTCGAATCGCAAACGGCGATACCATGCCCAGCAGCGTAACCGGCAGCGCGAACAGCACCAGCACCGATGCGAACGAGCCAAGCACGACTCCCGCGTCGATGTTGATTACGGCGTTGGCAGCGCCGTGCAGCAGCGGTCGCGCGATCAGCGGAATCAGCCCGCTCAGGAACGCGCCCCACAGCAGAATGCGATAGAGCGTTTGCGGATACGGTGAACGATCTGCCCAGCGCCCGCCGACGAAATAGCCGACGGTCAGGTACAGCAGCATTAAGCCGATCACGTTCGCCCACACAAGGTTGCTCGTCCCAAAAACGCTGCCGAGCAAGCGCGACGCGCCCATTTCGACAGCGAGTGAGGTCATGCCGCTGGTGAATACGGCGAGGTATAAATACAGATTACGCGATTTCGTCATCTTCTCGGAGTGGTTTGTATGCGGCAGGTGAATCCCGACGATGCGCCCGAACTCGCGCGCTTGATCCGTGCGGTCTGGGCACATCATAACCTTGATCCCGTGTGGATTGCCAGAGTCAGTCTCGAATCGAACCATGCCACGCTCGTCGCAACTGCGCCTGATGCTGCCGATACGAGCGACCTGATCGGCTTCGTCGATGCCTTCTCGACCATCGCGCCCGACGGCGTGTTTCGCTGGGAGCTTGATCTGCTCGGTGTGCATCCGGCTTGGAGGAGCAGGGGCGTCGCGCAGTGCTTGATCAACCGTGTGACTGAACTGGGGCACGAACGCGGCACGCAGATTGCCCGCGCGCTCGTTCGCACCGATAACCTTGCCTCGCAAACTGCCTTCCAGCGCTGCGGCTTCGTCGCCGTGCCGCTGGTTCACAGTTTATACCCTGATTGCTAGTCAGTGATGATGTTGGTGAAGGCAAGGGCAAGCAAACTCGCCCAGGCTTTCAAGTCAAATCCGTAATTCGTGCGAGCGTGCAGATGTTGGATACCCATCGCCTCCA
>JBBSNT010000310.1:0-5416 GCA_038260485.1 Aggregatilineales bacterium
GGCAATCAAGGCGGGCATCCTCGAAATTGCCGACGTGTTGGTCGTCAATAAGGCGGATCGTCCCGGCGTCAACCGCACGGTACAGGCGCTGCGAATGATGCTCGATTTAGGGCATCCAGCTTCTCGCAGCGAATTCGCCGGGCATCACGGACAGCGGCTCAGCCCGCAAGCTGAACCCACCAACCCCACGCTCAGCAAACTGTGGATTCCGCCGATTGTTCAGACCGTCGCCAGCGACGACCAAGGTATCGATGCGCTGATCGACGCCATTGCCGCCCATCGCCAGCAGCTTGAGAACAGCGCTCAGCACGCCACGATTGAAAAAAGACATATCGAGATAGAACTCTACGAACGGCTGCGCGATAGTTTGCTGGCACGTCTGCTCCAAGACGTGCCCGATTCAGCGCTCAGTGCCGCAGTTGAGCGGATTCAAGCGCGGGAGATTGACCCGCAAAGTGCAGTTCGAGAAATTCTGACGCAGGTTTGAGGGGATGAAGCAGTCATGAGTACGTCAGAGAACCTTTCCGGGATGAAAGTTCCGGGGACAAAATATATCGCGGACGATCCGGAAGCCAGCCGCCGACCGGGGCAGTATGGGCGCATTCTCCTATTCGGCGGGTCAGCATCAAAGGATTTGACTCACGAGATCGCTGAGCATCTGGGCACGCACGTTGGGAATTATACGCGCACCGTTTTTCCGAACGAGAATATCTTTATCCGCCTCAACGAGAGTGTGCGCGGTCAGGACGTTTACCTCGTCCAAACGATGACCTCGCCGCTGCACGAGAATATTTTCGAACTGCTCGTGATGATCGATACGCTCAAGCGCGACTCGGCAGGGCGGATCAATGTCGTCATTCCGTACCTGTCCTACGCGCGCTCGGATAAGAAGGATCAGCCGCGTGTCGGCATCGCCGCACGGATGCTCGCCAATTTGCTCGAAGTCACAGGTGCGGATCGCTACATCACCATTGACCTGCACGCCGGGCAAATTCAGGGCTTCTTCAATATCCCCGGCGACGCGCTGACGGCATTCCATCTCGTCAGCGATTACGTCAGCGAAAAGCACATCGACAACCTCGTGGTCGTCTCAACCGACCTCGGTTTTGCCAAGAAGGGGCGCAATTGGGCGGAAAAACTGGGCACGCTGCACGCCATCGTCGAAAAGCGCCGCACCGCCAACGATGCCAAGTCGGAAGCACTGTCGATTATCGGTGACGTGCGCGACAAAAACGTCCTCCTCGTCGATGACGAAGTGCTGACCGGCGGTTCAGTTTCGAACGCGGTCAACCTCGTCAAAGCGGAAGGCGCGCGCGACGTTTATCTCGCCTTCACGCATCCGCTGTTCGCAGAGCAAGCAGTCGACCGCCTCGCCTCGCTGCCGATCAAGGAGATCATCACGACCAATACCCTCCCTATCTCGGACGAGAAACGCGCGAAACTGCCCAATATGACCGTGCTTTCGATTGCGCCGCTGTTGGGCGAAGTAATCCTGCGCGCGAATCAGGGACGCAGCGTCGGCGAACTATTCAACGAATAAGGCATCGCTTATGGGCGCGTGGCAGTCGTCTAAACGATACTCGCGCGCCTTTTTCTTCGCACGTCCAAACCCCTGCAAATTGCGGCTCAACTTCCCCAAATCAAACCTTCGCGCGCGTCCCGTTATACACTTATACACTTTTCAGATTTTTGTGATAAATATTAGAGAGTATCGGCTGGCATAACTAAAATAAATTTATTAAAGTATCAAACCACGATTTTCGTGGTAATGTCAGAATAAACTCAATCCAAACTATTTAATGAGGCTCTCTATCTGCTGCCAAAAATGAGAGAGTGATTCTGTCTTATAGATGCTTGAGGCAATGTCTTGGCATTAGCAGCACGAATCAGCGTAGTTTACCTACTCATCGGCGGGCTTTGGATTCTGTTCAGCGATCAACTCCTCCAGTTAATCGCCGGAGACCGAGCCGACCTGATACGAACGATGCAGACTCTCAAAGGCTGGGGGTTCGTCTTCGCTACGAGTGCGATTCTATACCTTATCCTGAGGCGTGAATTCGATCAGCGAGCCAAAATCGGCGCTGCCGCGCGTGACCGCGAGATCAAGTTCCGCGTCTTGTTCGCCGCAAACCCGATCCCAATGTGGGTTTACGACCGACAAACGCTCACATTCCTCGACGTCAACGAAGCTGCCTGTATTCACTACGGCTATTCGCATGATGAATTTCTCTCGATGAGAATTACCGACATTCGCTCTGAGCAAGAGGTTTCCCGGCTGCTCGAATTTCTCGGACAGACGAACACGGGCTATCGTTTCGCGGGCGAGTGGCAGCACATTACCAAAGAGGGCGACACCATCGACGTCTCGACGTCATCGCACACGCTCGCCTTTGCGGAACACGAAGCCGTTTTAGTCGCCATTCAAGACATCACCGAACGCAAACGGATTGAAACGGAGCGACGTGAAAACGAAGAAATTCGCCTGATGCTGACCAAAGAAACCGAGCTTCGCGCGATTCGCAATCGCTTTATTTCGATGGTATCGCACGAATTCCGCCGCCCCTTGACGACGATCACGACTTCCATCGAACTATTAGAGCATTATCGCAGCAAGATGAGCGAGGATGCCGAGCAAAAGCACTTCGCCCGAATTCACGAGCAGCTTGACGAAACGAAGGAATTGCTCGACGACTTCCTCTCGCTGATGCGGACAGAAGCAGCAGGACAAGAATTTAAACCCGCCCCCACCAACCTAAGCGCATTGTGCGAGAAGTTGATCGACGATGCGCGAATCTCCACCGAAGGCAGCCATCAAATGCGTTATGAGGCGGGCTGTACCGACGTTCGCCTACAAGCCGACGAAAAACTCCTCCGTCACGCCATCGGCAATTTGCTGAGCAATGCGGTCAAATACTCGCCGGAAGGCGGGGAAGTCCGCCTGCATCTGTGGCGCGAAGTGGACAACTCGATCAAGATCAGCGTGAGCGATCAAGGCATGGGCATTCCCGATGCTGACCAACCACAAATTTTCGCCCCGTTTTATCGCGCTTCAAACGTCCATGAGATCGGCGGCAGCGGGTTAGGCTTGTCGATCACCAAGCAGGCAATTGAGCTGCACAGCGGCAGGTTGGAAATCGCCAAGAGCGACCCAACTGGCACAGAGTTCGTGATCACACTTCCCATCACTGAGCAGACTTTTCTAACGGGATGTTGACAACTCTGTGCTATAATCCGCAGTCCGAAGAGAAAACGTTTCCCAGCGATTGAGGCTCGTATGTTTAAGAATATAGTCAAGAAGGTCATTGGCGATCCGATTGAGCGTGCACTGTCGCGTTATCGGGAAACCGTCGAAGAAATCAATGCGTTTGAACCCGCTATCCAAAAACTCTCCGACGAGGAGCTGCGGGCAAAAACAGCCGCATTCAAACAGCGCGTTGCCGATGGCACCAGTCTCGACGACCTGATGCCCGAAGCATACGCAGTGGTTCGTGAGGCATCCATCCGCACGCTTGGACAGCGTCATTTCGATGTCCAAATGATTGGCGGTATTGTGCTCCACGAAGGGCGCATCGCCGAAATGAAAACCGGTGAAGGTAAAACGCTCACCGCCACGCTTTCGCTCTACCTGAACGCCCTGCTCGGCAAAGGCGCGCACCTTATCACGCCTAACGACTACCTCAGTAAAGTCGGCGTGCAGACGATGGGACCGATTTATCATTTCCTCGGTTTGAGCGTCGGCGTCATTCAGAACAGCGGCACTGGCGACCCTGACAGCGGGTCGTTTCTGTTTGATCCAGATTTCCCGTCGGACGATGCGCGCTTGCAAAACCTGCGCCCCGCCCGCCGCGCCGAAGCCTACGCCGCAGATATTACCTACGGCACGAACAACGAATTCGGCTTCGACTACCTGCGCGATAACATGGCGGTCGATGCTAATCAGTTCGTCCAGCGTGACCTCTACTATGCCATCGTCGACGAAGTGGACAACATCCTCATCGACGAAGCGCGTACCCCGCTGATCATCTCCGGTCAGGCAGATGAGCCGTCCGACCTCTACAAGAAATTCACCATCATCGTCCGCACACTTCAACCCAGCAGCGAAGCCAGCATCGATGAAGAAGAACCGGACGGCGATTTCGTCGTCGATCTGAAAGACCGCGTCGCCTTCCTCACCGACGAAGGTGTCGAGAAAGTCGAACGCGCCGTCGGGACGGATCAACTGTATCACCCTGACAACGCCGACATGATCCCGTACCTCGACAACGCCCTGCGCGCCTATGCGCTCTACCAGCGGCTGGGCTACCAAGCGATCCAGAGCGAGCCGTACTTTCACCAATGGGCGGCAGTGGATGGGGATGGAAACGTCCAGCGCGGCGAGGATTGGCTGGTGGACACGGTGAAGGTCTTGAAGTAAGCGGCGATGCCGCGTCGCAGATTCGTCATTCTCGATCTGCCTACAGGATGCTACACTACCCCGCTCCAACAATCTTCTAAGTCATTTGCCCACTTTACGTGTATAAATCAGGATATGGATAACGGCTAAGGGGAAAACCCGCATGAAAATCATTGTTGTCGGAACAGGCTTCGTCGGGCTGACGCACGCCGCGACGACCTCCGAATATGGGCATGAAGTCTACGCTTACGACATCGACAAGGCGCGGATTGAGGCGTATAAGTCCGGCGAACCGGAGCGGATTGAGCATTACGTCAACGAGCCGGGGCTGGCGTCGGTGATCGCGGACAACATCGACCGCTACCTGTTCTTCACAACCGAGATCGAGTCGATCATCGAGGGGACGGATGCGCTGTTCCTGTGCCTGCCGACGCCGCCGAACCCGAACGGCTCGTCCGACCTGAGCTTCTACATGGACGCGCTGAACTACATCGCCAAGCTGCTGGCAAAGCGCAAAGACACGAAGCGCGTCGTGCTGATCAACAAGAGCACCGTGCCGATTGGAACAGGACGCAAGCTGGAAGCGATCCTGAAAGAGCACAACGTGCCCAACGCGGGCATCGCCTCGAACCCGGAGTTTCTGCCGGAAGGCGACGCGGTCGAAAAGTCGCGCAAGCCCGACCGTGTGGTGGTGGGCGCGGACACAGAAGAAGACTTCCGTATTCTGCGGCGGATCTACTCGCAGTTCGTCGACCACGTGCGGATTCGCTACATCGAGACGACGCCGGAAACAGCTGAGGCGATCAAGTACGTGGGCAACACGCTGCTGCTGACCTACATTTCGTTCTGGAACGGCGTGGGCGCGCGGCTGGGCGAAACGTTTGACAACGTGCGGATGGAAGACCTGAAGCGCGGCGTCACGTCGGATTCGCGCATTAGCACGTGGGGGTCGTACGTGTCAAACGGCGCGGGCGGCTCATGTTTCGGCAAAGACATTCAGTCGCTGATTTACCAGCTAAAGAC
>JBBSNT010000311.1:0-5384 GCA_038260485.1 Aggregatilineales bacterium
CGCGAGTAAACTCATATTGGGATACCTTTCGTGTTAGGGGTAACACGAAGCTTAACCGCTTCTTGTAAGGTATCCCACCCCTATCCGAAACTCAGGTTCCTTATAGGCGAAACTGATATGCTATCGCCCCCTGTCTACGCTGTGGAGAGCGTTAGGGGGTGAGGTTCTCGTTCCCCATTACGTGATATGTCGCCCAATCCCCGAACATGCGGTTGACCCATTCCGCCTGTTGGCTCATGATCGTCGGCGCGTCGTCGGTCATGACGTGGAAGCCGAGCCGCTGGTAGTAGGCGATCAAATCTGTTTCCGCCAGCAGATAAATCGGCGCTGCCGTGCGCGCGATCAGCGCGCGGACGACCGCCTCAGCATAGCCTCGCCGCCGATATTCGGGCACGGTCGCCACGCTGTCGAGTTCCTGTACCTGCTTCCCGGCATCACCTTCAGGATGCACCATGCCGATGCTGGCAATCGTCCGCTTGCCGTCCTCGATCACTTCCAACACGAGGAAAGAGCGCCAGTCAATCGCGTTCGGGTCAAGCGGATTCGACTGCACGATCTGCTTGATGGTCTCGGCATCTTCTGACGTCGCCGGACGAATCGTATAGGCGGCGCTCATCGCCGCTCCGCCGCCTGCTTGAGCATTTGCAGCGACCGATCCAGCGCCGCTTCCGCGTAGCTTGGCAGCAAAAATCCAATCGTTTGTGCCACCCAGCCCGAAATAGATTCCTCAGTTTTCACTCGCGTACCCCCTTCGCGCTTCTCGAATTCCCAGTTATGAATGCTGTGCATACCCATGCTGTCGCTCGTCCAGCCGATCCGCCGCCAAGTTTCAAGCTCATCAATTCGCGAGGTAGTGCTCACCAGCGCCATCCGCCAGTAGAACAGCGTCCCGACCGCCAACTTGCCGTCGAGCTGCGCCTCGCTGATCGCGTGCTGCCAGACCGTCCAGTAATTGATCGTGGTTTGCAAATGCCATACGGTATTCAGTGACGCATGGATGAAGATGTCCCCGTGTCCGACGAGCGGCGCGCTCTGGTCGATATGCACAGCACCACCTCCAGACGTTACTTTTGCGCGATTTTCCAGCGCAGATAATTGAGGGAAAAAGCGTAGTTGATCACGACCAGCACCGCGAAGATGAGTGCGGTCGTCGTCGCACCCGTTGATGCCAGCAGCAGCGCCGCCAGCGCGAACAAGCCCCATTCCAGCAGCAAGCGCAGCACACCGGGGACGACAACCACCGCCTTGTTCGGATCGTTATCGACGCGAAAGACGCCCCACAGCACCGCCGCCAGCAGCGGCAGCCCGACCGTCAGCAGCACCCGCACAATCCCTTCGTGCTGCGTCCAGCCCCAGTAAATCAACGCACCCAGCATCATCAGTTCCAGCGCGAACGCCAGCGCGAGGTTCAGCGGATTGACGCGCGGCGCGCTGCTGCCTTTTTGTGGGGGAGTTGCAGACATATAAGCGCTACTTTCGTTGATCAACATTGCTCGAATTATAAGCGATTCTGCTTTGCACAGGCGCATTTTCACACCAATCGGCAATCAAAAAGACGCATCGGACATAACCCTTTGCGCCTTTCCTTTATTCGTTGCGTCTTTGCGTTAAATCTTTGATCGCTGCCTTTTCCCTTACTTCGCTCGCACGCGATTCCCGCGCGCGTTATGCTCCAGTTCCACCAAGCCGAGCGCTTCCAGCAGCGGCGGCATATACATCCCAAACCGCCCGCGATACCCCTTCTTCAAGCCGTACCAGCCGCCCATCGGGTTATCCGCCGAGCGACCCCACGCCTCGACGGTGCCGTCTTTCGCGTCTTTCTGCTCGTCCGCCGCGCCCAAATCGACCCAACCGCCCTGTTGCTTGAGCATCTGATACAGGTCGTCAATCGCGCGCAAATCGTAGTGCAGCGTCGTCGATCCCACCTTGCACACCAGTATCGGCGGGTCGTGACTCTCGTCTTTGTACATCGTGTATTCGGACGTTCCCGGCGGCGTTTTCAGCACCCAAGGATTTTCTTTCGTGCCCGCTTCGTCACCCATCATGCGCTCCATTTAATAGACATCTATTTGTCATGCATAATACTATAGAGATACACAAAAGGCGCAAAGATCGTTCGATCTCTGCGCCTTTTAGGATTTTACGTAGGGGTCTTTTTTTACTGCTGTTCCGGGGTGGACTCTTCGACTTCAGCCTGCTCTTGTTGCTCGTGCGGCGGAATTTCGAGCGCGACCGCCTGCTCGATTAAATTACGCAGGGCTTCTTCCGGCAGCGCACCCGGCTGGTTGAAGATCATCGTGCGTTCCTTGACGATCATCAGGTTCGGGATGCTCTGGATGCGGAACGCCTGCGATAAGCCGGGGTTCGAGTCCACGTCTACTTTGGCGACCTTGATCTGTCCGGCGAATTCACCCGCCAGCTTTTCGAGGATCGGTCCAACCATCCGGCACGGACCACACCACTCTGCCCAGAAATCGACAATCACGGGGATGTCGCTGTTCAGGACTTCTTGCTCGAAGGTGGCGTCGGTTACTTCCACAGGGGTATTCAATACACTAGGTTCAGTCACGGGATTCACTTCTTTCTTCGTCTCAGTCTGTTTAGTCGATTGACCGTCTGCGGGCGCAGATACGCCGTTCGCAGCAGCTTTTTGCAAAAGTTCAATCGCCAGCGGGAGGTCAGTCCCCCAAGGTTTGGGGCGGCGAGCAAGGGTCTCACCGCAGTACCACGCGATCAACACGGGCTTTTCGCCGACGTCGAAGCGTGCCGCCAGTTCGGGAAATTGGCGCGGGTCGGCTTTGGCATAAACGATGCGGTCTTTGGCTTCGTTTGCCGCCTTGTCGAAAGCGACTTTGAAGTCGCCGCGCAGCCCTTCGCCGGTGGTAAATAGGATTAATGTTGGCTTGTCACCGTTCAGAACGGTATCGAGATTCGACTCATTGAGACTAATCGGTTCAGGCATAACCAACCTCAATCCTCGTCATTACATTTATATAGACGCACGTCAGCGCGAGTTCTTACGACGGTTCAAAAGCTATTTTTAAGTCGCTTTTATCACCCGTTGGGTCTTACGCCCATTAGGGCGTCTCTTGAGGGGTAAACAGTCGCCAATGCCCTTCGGAGATCACTTCGACCGCGCCATCGACCACTTTGATGGCGGTCTCGTCGTCTATCGCATAGGTCGGCATCATCATGTCGTCAGCCCATTTTTCGGCGTCAGCCATCGTGTATTCCGGCAGCGCCGGATGATCGACGTGTGGGAAGATCGAAAAATCGACGACGCCGAGCATTTCACCGCGATTGGGGAGCTTCACGCTCGGAGGGGGTTGCCAGTGGATGAACTTCTCCCCGATTCTAGGAGTCATCACCACGCTGCCGGCGCTTAAGCCGACCCAAACGCCGTGCAGCGACGGTAAGAGGTCTACCAGCCCGGACTGCCGCATCCAATAGCCCAGATACAGGGTATCGCCGCCATTCACCAGTAGAACGTCAGTCTCCTGCACGGTGGGAACCCAAAGCGCTTTCTCAATGCTGGGCAGAGCGGTCAGTTCCAGCACGCCGACCGACTTCCACTCCAGCTCGCACATCGGCATGGTGGCTTGCCCGGTGAAATACCGCCACGCGCGGCCAGGACCGCCGGGTAGACCATAGGACGCAGTGGTGATGCAAAGGGCGCTGCATTCGGCAATCGGCTTGCCCAGCAGGTCGAGCAGTGCGCTGCGGATACTGGCGTTTGTGATGCCGCCGGAAGTGAGCAGAAGTTTCATGATTCTTCTCCATGACGATTTACTTGAATCAATAGCCTTATGCTCCCTGACACCACAGTTGTGATAAACAGCTAATACGCATCTTGGCGCACGCTTCCGCCAACCGCTATTCTCTAATATCCCGCCGTTTGCCCGTCCTTGCGCGGATCGCTGCCGCCGAACAGGACGCCCGTCTTGGCGTCGCGCCGGATGATCTGCCCGTCGCCGAACAAGCCGCGTCCGACGCCCGTCACCGGACGCACGCGATGTCCCATCGTGCTCAATGCTGCCATCGTCTTGACCGGAATGCCTTCTTCTAAGGCTAGGGTACTGTCGCCCGTCCCCGCTTCGAGACACCAGCGCGGGCGGTTGAGCGCTTCCTGTGGGTTCAGTGCGTCGTCGATCATGGCGACGATCATCTGGAAATGTCCCTGTGGCTGCATGAAGCCGCCCATCACGCCGAACGACGCCCATAATGCGCCGTCCTGCGTTGCCATCGCCGGAATGATCGTGTGATACGGGCGCTTGTTCGGCGCGAGAACGTTCGGATGACCCGCCTCAAGTGTGAACAGCGCGCCGCGACTTTGCAGCCAGAAGCCCGCCTCGCCCGCCACAATCCCCGATCCGAAACCCGTGTAATTGCTGTTGATGAACGAGCAGGCGTTGCCTTCGCCATCGACGACGCTCAGGTACACCGTGTCCGATCCAGCGGGCGGAGTCCCAAAGCTCGGTGGCTGCATCGCGGCGTTGGGCGAGATCAAAGCGCGTCGCTCGGCGGCGTAACCATCGCTCAGCAGCCAGTCAATCGGCGCGGGATCAGTCGCCATATCCGCGACGTACTGCCGCGCGTCCGCGAACGCCAGCCGCATCGCCTCGACCATCAAGTGCAGGCGCTCGGGCGAGTCCCATGCCAGCCCCGCGAGGTCGAAGCCTTCCGCAACGTTCAAGGCTTGTAAAGCCGCGATCCCTTGACCGTTGGGCGGGCATTCGTAGACGCGCACGCCGCGATACTCGGTCGAGATTGGGTCTTCCCACGTCGAACGGTGGTGCTTCAGGTCGTCGAGCGTCATCACACCGCCCAACGACTGGATCGTGCTGACAATCGCTTCAGCGACTGCGCCCGTGTAGAACACCGCCGATCCGCCGTCGGCAATCGCTTGCAGGGTGGTCGCCAGCCCGCGCAGGCGCACCACTTGCCCGACCTGCGGCGAATGTCCGTCCGGCAAATAATCGCCGGAGTGGTGCGCGTTTTGCAGGAATTTCTCCATGCGCAGCCACGCATTGCCGTAGACCGGCTGCACGGGATAGCCGTCGCGGGCGTAATGGATCGCGTCTTGGAGCACGTCCGCCAATCCCATCGATCCGTGCCGCTCCAGCAAATCTTCCCATCCGGCGACCGCCCCCGGCACCGTGATCGAGTGCGGACTGAGCACGGGGATTTCGTCGTAACCCTGTTCGCGCATGAATTCGACCGTCAGGGCGGCGGGCGCGCGTCCGCTGCCGTTCAGCGCCGTGACCTGCTTGGTCTTGGCGTCGTGGAACAGCGCGAACATATCGCCGCCGATCCCCGTCGATGCCGACTCGGTCACGTTGAGGACGGCGGCAGCAGCGACGGCAGCGTCGGCGGCATTGCCCCCG
>JBBSNT010000312.1:0-5344 GCA_038260485.1 Aggregatilineales bacterium
AGTCGGCATCGAATTAACCTTTAGCGTTCGGCAGAAGAAAGAGGCTGAGTGATTTGCGCGTCATTCTAGCGGCACGGTAACGCGCCCCAGCACCTGCGCGACCACTGCCTGAGCAGTCTCAATGCGTCGGTCGCGCGTCATGATGCGGTGCGGCAGTACGCCGAGCGCCGCCGTCTTAACGTCGTCCGGTATGATGAAAGTGCGGTCATTCAGCAAAGCGAGGGCTTGCGCACAGCGTTGCAATGCCGTCCCACCGCGCGGGCTGACGCCCAGCACCACGTCAGCGTGCGTGCGCGTCGCCGTCGTCAACTGGACGATGTATTCCTTAAGCGGGCGCGTCACGCTAACCGCCAGCGTCGCCGCTTGCAAGTCGATGATCTCATCGGCGCTGATGATCGGTTCGACCGCATCAAGTGGATCGTCATGTTCCTCGCGTTCGAGAATCATCACCTCGTCCTCGAACGAAGGATAGCCGAGGCTCAACGCCACCAGAAAGCGATCCAACTGCGCTTCCGGCAGCGGAAACGTCCCTGCCATTTCAACCGGATTCTGCGTTGCCATTAGGAAAAACGGACGCTCCAGTTTACGTGTCACACCATCGGTCGTGACCTGCCGCTCTGCCATCGCTTCGAGCAAGCTCGACTGTGTGCGCGGCGAGGCGCGGTTAATTTCGTCCACCAGCAGCACGTTAGCGAAAATCGGACCAGCGACGAACTCGAACTGCTGGTCGCGCTGGTTGTAACTCGCGCCGCCGGTGATGTCGCTTGGCAGCAGGTCAGGCGCACACTGAATCCGCTTGAACGTCCCGTCAATCGATTTCGCCAGCGCTTTGGCGACCAGCGTCTTGCCGATTCCCGGTACGTCTTCGAGCAAAACGTGTCCTTGCGCCAGCAGCGCCGCAACGATCAGCGTCAGTTTATCAGCGTCGATCACGGCGGCAGCACGCACCGAGTCCATCAAGCGATTTAGGTTTTCGCGCCGTGCCAGCGTCAGCGGTGCAGGTTGCATGGGCGGTCATCCTTCATAGTCGAAAGTCTTTTGTAGCTTAAGCGCGCGCCAAAACAGCGTCAAGCACATAAGTGTGAAGGTTTCGCTAAAAGCGTCCCGTAGCGCACATTCTCTAAACCTGCGCTCAGAAACTTGCTTTTCGTGGGTGCAATCGCTATACTTTTTGTAATCGAATAATTCAACGTCAGGGGAGTCCGCGCAAGTGGGCTGAGAGGGTGCGTAATGCCGCACCGACCCTTTAACCTGATCCGGCTCATACCGGCGTAGGGAGTGCGAACCGACGATCACACCCCCACCGGGGTGTTTTGTTTTCAAGCAAACGCCCCGCCTCTGGCATTTTCACAAGAGGAGATAGATTTTGATGAAACACCTGCTGTTATTGCTCCTGCTCTGCGGGTTGATGATCGCACCGATCACAGCCTCACAGGGGCAGGAGAATATCCTCACCGTCGTCTCACACGACAGCTTCACCTATAGCGAGGACGTGATGGCACAGTTCGAAGCGCAAACCGGCATCACCGTGCAGGTCTTGCGTTCCGGCGACGCGGGAACCATGGTCAACCAGTCGATTCTCAGCAAAGAGAATCCCCTCGGTGACGTGATGTACGGCGTCGATAACACCTTTCTGACGCGCGCGCTCGACAACGACCTGTTTATCCCTTATGAGTCGCCATTACTCGCAGACATTCCTGACGAGTTCAAACTAGACACCGAAAACCGCGTCACGCCTATCGACTACGGCGACGTATGCCTGAATTACGACCTATCCTACTTCGCGGATAATGACCTCGCGCTGCCCACCAGCCTCGAAGACCTGACCAAGCCCGAATACGAAGGCTTGCTCGTCGTCGAAAATCCGGCAGTGTCGTCGCCCGGTCTGGCTTTCTTACTGGCGACCATCGACCACTTTGGCGAAGACGGCGCTTACATCTATCTCGACTACTGGGCTGACCTCGTCAAGAATGACGTTTACGTCTCCGACGACTGGTCGGACGCCTACTACGCGCAGTTCAGCGGCGCAAGCGATGGCACGCGCCCGCTGGTCGTCAGCTACGCCAGCAGCCCGCTCGCCGAAGTCTACTTTGCTGACCCTCCCGTTGATAGCGCGCCGACTGGCTCCATCGTCGCCGACGACACCTGCTTTCGCCAAATCGAGTTCGCGGGCATCCTCAAAGGCACGCAGAATGAGGAAGCCGCGCAGCAGTTCATCGACTTCCTGCTCAGCACCGACTTTCAGGAGGATATGCCGCTGCAAATGTTCGTCTTCCCTGTGAGCCCTGAAGCGCAGCTGCCGGACGTCTTCACCGAGTACGCCGCCATTCCGGAGCATCCGGTTGAGACAGATATCGCCACCATCGACGCCAACCGCGAGCAGTGGATTCAGGCATGGACGGAAACCGTCCTTCGATGATCCATCGACTCGTAGATTTTGTAGGGGCGTTCAAATGAACGCCCTTTCTACTAATACTCTACGTCGCCCGCTCAAATGGCTGCTGTTCGCGCTGCCGCTGCTCTTTCTAGCGGTCTTCTTTTTCTATCCGCTGCTGTCGATCTTCGGCGTCAGCCTGACGCAAGAAGGTCAGCTTGACCTGAGCGGATTCGCCGGATTGCTGGTTTCACCCTACTATCGTGATACACTCTGGTTCACGACGTGGCAAGCTGCCCTCTCGACCCTGCTGACGCTGGCACTCGCGTTGCCCGGCGCTTACGTATTTGCACGCTATCGTTTCCCCGGTAAATCTCTGCTGCTCTCGCTAGCGACGCTGCCCTTCGTCCTGCCGACTGTCGTCGTCGCGGCGGCATTCATGGCGCTGATCGGGCAGAACGGCGTCGTCAACACGGGCTTGATGAGCCTGTTTCATTTGAGCGATCCACCGATTCAGCTTGAGCGCACGCTGGCGATCATCCTGATCGTCCACGTCTTCTACAACTACGCGATTGCCTTGCGCATCATCAGCAGCTATTGGGCGAACCAGAGTCCCCGCCTAGAAGAAGCGGCGCGCGTCCTCGGCGCGAACCGCTGGCGCATCTGGTGGGAGATTCGCCTGCCCATCCTGCATCCGGCGATCCTCGCGGCGGCGGTGCTGGTTTTCATCTTCACCTTCACCAGCTTCGGCGTCGTGCTGATCCTCGGCGGACCGCGCTACGCAACGCTCGAAGTCGAAATCTATCGCCAAGCAACCGCCCTCTTTAACCTAAAGATCGCGGCGGCGCTCTCGATTGTCCAGATCGGCTTCATGTTCATCTTGATGATCGTCTACACCCGCTTGCAGCGCCAGACCAGCGGCGATCTGCAATCCGCTCAGGTGATCGCCCAATCGCCGCGCACACGCCGCGAGCGAGCGTTCGTCGCCGCTAACCTGCTGCTAATGATCGTCCTGCTGATCACGCCACTGGTGGCGCTGGTGCTGCGTTCCTTCACGGGGGAAAGCGGCTTGACGACCCGCTACTATACGCTGCTCGACACCAACCAGCGCAACTCGGTGCTGTTCGTCCCACCGATTGAGGCGGTCGGCAATTCCCTGCGTTTTGCCATTGCCACGACGGTACTGGCGGTAGCGCTTGGCATGATCGCGGCGTACCTGCTGGCGCGACGCGGTGGGCGCTGGCTGGATGCCGTTTTCATGCTGCCGCTGGCGACCAGCGCCGTAACGCTCGGCTTCGGCTTCATCATCGCGCTTGACGAACCGCCGCTCAATCTGCGCACATCCGCCGCATTAATTCCGCTGGCGCATACACTGGTAGCGATGCCGTTCGTCGTCCGCAGTGTACTGCCCGCCTTGCGCGCCGTCTCGCCCAATGTGCGCGGCGCGGCACAGGTCTTGGGTGCATCGCCCGCGCAGGTCTGGCGCTTCATCGATCTGCCACTGATCAGCCGGGGCGTGATCGTCGGCGCAACGTTTGCCTTCACCGTTAGCATGGGCGAATTCGGCGCAACCACCTTCGTCGCCCGCCCCGATACGCCGACCATGCCCATCGTAATCTATCGACTGCTCGGTCAACCGGGCGCGGCGAATTACGGTCAAGCGCTGGCGATGAGTACCCTGTTGATGACAGTTTGCGCGGTCAGCTTCATCTTAATCGAGCGCGCTCGCACGCTCGGCATCGGCGAATTTTAGGTTGTTGTAGGGGCGGGTTTGAAACCCGCCCCTACGTCATTGGATCGAGATTATGCTGACCACCCACAACATCACCCGCAGCTTTGACGCACAGCCCGTCCTGTGCGGTGTCGATCTCGACGTTGTCGAAGGCGAAATCGTCTGCTTACTTGGACCGAGCGGCTGCGGCAAAACGACTCTGCTCCGCATCGTCGCCGGACTCGAAACAGCGGACAGTGGTGATGTGCTCCTGAATGGGCAATCGATCATGGATCAGCCCGTGCATACCCGCGATTTCGGCTTGATGTTTCAGGATTTCGCGCTGTTTCCGCACCTCAACGTGCAGCAGAACGTCGAATTCGGCTTACGGATGAAGGGGCTAGACAAAAAGAAGCGTCAAACCCGCGCTCGTGAAACGCTCGATTTGGTCGGCATGGGTGGATTCGAAAGCCGCGACGTAGCACAGCTTTCCGGCGGCGAACGCCAGCGGGTTGCCCTCGCCCGCAGCCTTGCACCCAACCCGCGCTTACTCATGCTTGATGAACCGCTCGGTTCGCTCGACGCCGCGTTGAAGGAACGCCTCGTCGTCGATCTGTGTGCGATTATCAAGCAGATCGGCTTGACTGCGCTTTATGTCACCCATGACCAGCATGAGGCGTTCGTCGTCGCGGATCGAATCGCCCTCATGAACGCTGGACGCTTCGAGCAGGTCGCCACGCCAATGGAGATATATCACCATCCGGCGACAATCTTTACCGCACGCTTTCTGGGTTTAGAGAACGTCGTTCCGGTCGATTCGGTCAGCGATCACGGCGCGCAGACGCCACTTGGCGCATTCACCCTCGCGCCACAGAGCGATACCCCTACCGAAACGCCAATCGCGCTGCTGCTCCACCCCGACGGCATCACACCTGATCCAAATGGCGCAATCAGCGGAACGATCTCCAAATCAGTCTTTCTGGGCGACGCCTACCGCGTCGATTTGCAAACGGATGCCAACATCCCGCTAACCTTCAAGCTCATCGCCCGCCATCACAAACCACCACACGATGGCGACACGTTCCGTATCAGCATCGCGCCGGAATACGTGCTGCCCCTCAAGAGTTAGACGCTCAAACCAGAGTTAAATCCGGCATCCAACAATCAGAAATCTTTCTCGGTGGTTAGCTCCTTTTGCCTCAGCTCTGTTTGCCCTCAGTATTAGGTACTCAGGACTTCTTCTAGATATTCCTCAAACT